>JAZNPP010000025.1:0-50743 GCA_045589695.1 Bacteroidaceae bacterium | reverse complement strand
AAAAGGCTGTTTTTATGTTAATATTTAAGATTTTAACGTGATTTTGAGCATTATACGTTTGGTTTTGTTGAAAATTCATTAATTTTGTAGCGGAGTATGGAATTTTGTTTGCATCTCTTACAAAGAGACGCAATTTTTCGGTTGCCCTTCATAGGGCAATTTTCTTTTATACAGAAAGCATTTATCTCCTTATTATATTATAAAGAAAAAATGCGAACAAGACGCCGAGCGTGTTAAAAAGGAAGTCGAAGATGTCGCATTGGCGGCGGGCGGCGAGCGGCAACTGCAACAATTCAAGGACACCGCCAAGCATGACAGGAACGGCGACGCCAAGCAACAGCATCTTAGACATATCTGCATTGCTTACGGTTTTATGATATTCGTACCAAAAGATGCTGCACATTACCGCATAAGCCGCAAAGTGGAGAAGTTTGTCGTGCCTTGCCGCTGAGAAGAAGCCGGCAAGATTAAAGAACGTGGCAAATAATATTGCGGTCACAGCCGCCGACGACAGAGGGAACGACTTTATAAATCCGACGCATTTTCTCAGAACTTTATTCATAATACAAATAAAACGCCCGACCTTAAGAAAAGGTCGGGCGAATTCTATGTTTTAATCAAATCAAGTACCGTTCTGCTATTATTTTACTCTTACAACGAGGTATCTTGTCACGCTCCAGAACTTCTGAGCGTCTACAATGTTGAGTGTGAGCAAACCGTCCTCGCCCTTAACGAGCTCGTATGAGCCTTCGGGATGTGTAGACAATACCTTAGCTTTCTTAGCGCCGAGAGCGATTTCAGCAACGTTCCTGATGTCGATAGCTGTAAAGCCTTCCTTGTTTACGTCGGCGTTGTTCATCACCTTGTTTCTCTTTGTGAGAACGCTAAGCTCCTTGAGTGACTTTTTCTTATCAACAATGTACCATGCAGCGTTGAGCGCCTTGTCCTGGTTAGCGGCTGTTGCGCTGATAGCGTTGTTCTTTGCGATAAGGTCGTTCTTCTGAGCGTCGAGCGATGCAACCTGAGCGTCCAACTCGCCGATTCGAGCGTTCTTAGCGTCGAGTTCTGCCTGAAGAGCCGCAATCTGCTGCTCCTTAGCCTCCAAGTCGGCCTTCAAAGACTTGATAGTTCTTCTGAGCTGAGCTGACTGTTTGTCGCCCTTGCTTACCTTAGCCTCAAGTTCTGCGATAAGCTCGCGGTTCTCTTTCATCTTTGCCTGAATGAATGCCATGTCCGACTTAACCTGCTCTTTTACGTTTGCAGGAGCGTTCTCCGCATTCTGAACATTAACACGGTTTTCAGCCTCGTTAATCTGACGGAAGCCCTCGTTGATATCGTTGAAGATACCCATAACCTCTTCCATCTCAGTGTTCAACTGAGCCAACTCAACGTTGAGAGAATCAACCGTTGCCTGAAGTTCCTTCTTTGAAGGACCGCTACAAGCTACCATAAGTGTAAGACCGCAAACAATCAGAATGTTCTTTACCAAATTTTTCATAGTCATATAAATTTTAAGTTAATATTGTTTCTTGTTCCGTAAATGGCATAGCACTTCACCGATTATAGTACAAATTCCATGCCAAAAACCGAACGACAATATATAAATTGTTATGTATCAATTAAAAACTTTTTATAAAGGCATTTTTTTCGTTTTTACTAAAGTGTGGAAAGCGTGAAAAAAGTGTGGAAATATTCCACAATATCACTCCACACCGTACTGTTTCAGTTTATTGTAAATAGTCTTGCGGTCAATGCCGAGCATTGCGGCCGCCTTGCTCTTGTTGTTTCCTGCATGCTTCAACGCGTCCATTATGCGGCGTTTTTCGTCATCTTTGTCAAAAAGCGGCTTTTGCATGCTCTCGGCGGCATTGCCGGGCATGCGTATATCAAGTTCCGCCGGGGTTATGAACTTGCCCTGAGCCAACAACGTGGCACGCTTTACCACATTCTTGAGCTGACGCAGATTGCCCGGCCATGAGTATTCCAGCAGCAATGCGGCGGCCCGGCTGTCAAAGCCTACCAATTCCTTGCCGAGTTCACGGTTGGCAATGTCAAGGAAAAAGTCAGCGAAAAGCATTATATCCTGCTGACGTTCTTTCAACGACGGCATGCGAAGAGTAAACTCATTTATTCTATGATAAAGGTCTTCACGGAATGTACCTTTTTCGATAGCTTCGAGCAGGTCTTCGTTCGTAGCGCACACTACACGCACATCAACTTCAATCTCCTTTGTAGCGCCAACTGGACGCACGCGTCTCTCCTGCAAGGCTCTCAGCAGCTGCACCTGCACGTCGTAGCCGAGGTTGCCTACCTCGTCGAGGAATATCGTGCCGCCGTTGGCCTCAACAAAAGATCCTGTCTTATCATTCACAGCCCCCGTGAACGAACCCTTGACGTGCCCGAAAAACTCCGACGCGGCAAGCTCTTTAGGTATAGAGCCGCAGTCGATGGCTACGAAAGGCTTGTCACTGCGTTTGCTCTGCATGTGAATGCGTTTGGCTATATGCTCTTTTCCTGTACCGCTCGCTCCGCTTATAAGCACCGACATCGGGGTGGGAGCGACAAGCGCCACATAATTATATAACTGACGCGCCTGCTCGCTCTTTCCCTCCATATATTCGTCGGCAGGAGCCTTGCCTGCGACCGGTTTCCCAGAGCCGCTGTTCTTTATCGTCTCCTCTATTTTCTTCAACAACTCGTCGGGGCGGACAGGCTTTGATACATAGTCGCTCGCCCCGTTTTTCATGGCAGCTACGGCGCTTTGAATGTCAGCATAGCTTGTCATTATTATAACAGGAATCTCCTTTTCGCGCTCACGTTTCCAGTCGAGCAGCATCGTGCCGTCACCGTCGGGCAGGCGAAGGTCGGAGAGGACAAGGTCGATGTCACCCTTCTCAAGCTCCGCGCAGGCACTGCGTACAGTGCTTGCGACATGCACCTCAAAGCCCTTTCTCCCGAGCCATGTCTTCAGCATTGTGGAAAAGGTCAAATCGTCCTCAAGTATTAGTATGGTGTGTGCCATTATATATTATTTATTCAGAGTAAATTCGTTTTCGGCCTCGCTTATAATATTGTCCAATGAGGCAAGCACCGTTTCGAGCCTTGCGTCACAGTCGCCAGTGTAGAGCGTTTCGTCGCGTCGCGCTTCGAACCACTCAAGTTCCTCTTTGCCACAGTTCACCCCTGTCATGACAAAAACAGGCAGCAGCTGGTGGGCGACAGCCGTAACGGCCTGCATATCGCGCTCTTTCTTGCCATAAGCAAGCCTGTCACGTTTTTTCTTGGTCTCGTCGATAAAGGTGTTCATTATCTCCGCTACCGCATCATCGTCGCCCATAGAAAAGGCTACGAGCTGCGAGAAGTCGGGTTTGCCGCTTGCCGGCAATTCAGGCTCGGCAGTCACGCCCTCGCACGCAGTACCGCCTACGGAACACAAAGCGGAATCTTTCAGCACTCCAGCTATTCCCGCAAGCAGTTCCTTACCCGTGAACGGCTTGTGAATGCAGAGAGCGAAGCCATGAGCCGACAGTTTTTCGGTGTTCATGTCGCCGCGCGCTGTTATAGCCACAACCGGAATGTCCGCCGCGGACTGTATCTCCCTTATCCTGCCTATAAGTTCTATGCCGTCCATAGCCGGCATCTGTATGTCGGTTATTATAATGTCGAACGGCTGCTGCTGAAGATGTATAAAAAGCTCGTCAGGATGATTGCACGATACAGCCGTTATCGCATGATTGCCCAGCATTGCCGCCATCATGTTTGTCTGCAACGGGTCATCGTCAATTATAAGCACCCGAATTTCGGGGATTTCCGGAGCCTCGTCGCCGGCGGTGTCGGCAACAGGCTGTGATGACGAGCGTTCCAAATGCAAAGTCACCTCAAAGGTTGTTCCCTCGCCCAAACCGCTCTTTACGTCAATTTCACCGCCGAGCAGACGCACAAGCTTGTTTGTTATAGCAAGTCCCAGGCCGAATCCCTCTTTGCCTTGCGCGTTGTCGAGCCTTGTAAACTCTTTGAAAAGATTCTCCATGTCGTCGGGAGAAATTCCGCAGCCTGTGTCGCTTACACTTATATGCAAAAAATCATCAACTATATTCACATTCAGAGTGACGGAGCCTTCAGACGTGAACTTCAGAGCATTGCCCAGAAGGTTTTCCGTTATCTGCCTGATGCGCAACGGGTCGCCCATGAAAATTTCGTCAAGACCGCCGTCGCAATTGCTCTCAAGCTCAAGATTATTGCCGCTTGCCAAAGGACGGTAGCTCTCTACTATGCCGTCGAAGAGTTCTTTGGCATTGAACGCTACATGCTGGCATTCCATTTTGTCGGCGTCGAGACGATGAAAGTCGAGCAAGGAATTCACGAGCTGCAGCAGATGGCTCGCCGACCCGTGCAGGTTCTGAAGATAGAACTGCTGACGTTCGCCTGTTGTGATATTGTCGAGCAGTTCCGTGTATCCCAATATAGAGCCGACCGGCGCTTTAATGTCGTGCGTTATTGTCAGCATGAGCTTCTCTTTGGCGTCGAGCAGCTTTTCGGCGTGCTGTTTGGCCTTTTCAAGCTCCTTACGGTAATGGTTGCTGCGCGCTATGTCGCGCCATATAAAGAAGAGGAAAACGCCCGCAAGGATAACTGCCGCAAGGGCTATGGCTGATATTGTCCACGTTGCCGCATGACGCATCTTCTCGCTTTCGTCCCTCTGCGCCTGAGCCCACGCCCTGTCCTCGTCCTCAATGGTAGTCAAGAGCTGACGCACACTCTCGTTCAGCATAAGGCTGCTCAGACGAAGACGCTGCATAAGCGCATCGAGTTCCTTGACCTGTTGGCGGCGGTTGTCGGACATTCGCAGCTGAACGCTCTTCAAATAACTTGTTATGGTGTCGGAAATAGCAGCCGCATCGCTAAGCGAGTCGGTATATACCTCATAAATGGTATCGCTGACGACAACGGAATCCTTTGGAGGAGCGAATACCTCGCCGAATCTCTTGAAAAAGTTCTTTTTCTTGCTTGGCATTACCTGCGAACGGGTATGCATCACCACCTTCCGGCTCTTGTGGTTGAGAGCGAGCAACGAGTCCTGCAAAGATATCATCTCTTCTATCTCCCTGCGGTATATTTTTTCAATATCGTTGCTGCTTATCACCTTCATGAGCTTCTTCATGTTGCTCTCCTTTCGCAAAAGCAGCAACGACACCGTGTCGAGACGTGCCGAATTAAGCGAATCGACTGTCATGCACTTGAGCGAATCGACAGCTTTGCCTACACGCGACATTACCTTCTTGTAATTGGAGTATTCGCCGGTCTTTCCTATCGCAATGGTCTGGACGATTATTTCGGCTTTGTTGAGTTCGTTCATAACCTCGTTGGCCATGCTGCGGCGAGCGCTTAGCTGCTTGTCAAAATCCCCGCTGTCGGTCATCTGTCTTATGCTATAGTAGATGTAACCCATTGTCGCTACAAGCAACAGGGTCAGCAGTACATAACCTGCAGTAACTTTAAAACGGGTCGAAAACTTTGCCATTCCGGGAATATGCCTCTTAAGAGCCAAAGATACGTTTTTATTCTCAAACCGGACCATAATAACGTGATATTTTACCAATGAAAAGGCTTTTTATTGGCTTGCAAGCCGATATTTGAGGACTAAATGCAATAAAGTTGCGGAAAAAGAGTGAGAGTGAAGCGTATTTTTCTAAATTTGCAAGAGAAAAATGCAGCATACATCAATGGGCAACTATTTCTATTTTAACAAAGGGCAAAGGCGAGGAACGCTGCTGTTCATATTGCTTGTACTCGTTGCCATTATGCTGAAATGGGTGCTTTAGAAGAGGTGCAGAAGATAAAAACAGACAAAATCAGAAACATATATATGAACGGAGATTTTAATATCAGAGGCAAGAACAGCGACAAGGAGTTCGAGAACGCTCTGCGACCTCTCTCCTTTTCCGACTTCAACGGACAGGAGAAGATTGTGAGCAACCTCAAAATATTTGTCCAGGCCGCAAGAATGCGCGGCGAGTCGCTCGACCACGTGCTGCTTCACGGCCCCCCGGGACTCGGAAAGACTACGCTCAGCAACATCATAGCCAACGAACTCGGAGTAGGTTTCAAGGTAACATCGGGCCCCGTACTCGACAAGCCCGGCGACCTTGCGGGAATACTCACGTCGCTCGAGCCGAACGATGTCCTTTTCATCGACGAGATACACCGCTTGTCGCCCATTGTCGAGGAGTACCTCTATTCGGCTATGGAGGACTACCGCATTGACATTCTCATTGACAAAGGACCGTCGGCACGCTCGATACAGATAGACTTGAGCCCGTTCACACTTATCGGAGCTACAACACGAAGCGGCCTGCTCACCGCGCCGCTGAGAGCCCGTTTCGGCATAAACATGCACCTTGAATACTACGACAGCAAGACTCTTGCCGGCATTATAAGCCGTTCGGCAGAGATACTCGGAGTTTCGTACGACGAAGAGGCTACATACGAGATCGCACGACGCAGCCGAGGCACGCCGCGTATCGCCAACGCCCTTTTGAGACGTGTAAGGGATTTTGCTCAGGTAATGGGCGACGGACACATAACAAACCCTATCGCCAAAATGGCTCTTGAGGCACTGAACATCGACCGCTACGGCCTTGACGAGATTGACAACAAGATACTGTGTACCATTATCGACAAGTTCAAAGGCGGCCCGGTGGGCATCGGCACTATCGCTACGGCGCTCAGTGAAGATGCGGGTACGATAGAGGAGGTTTATGAGCCGTATCTTATAAAAGAAGGCTTTATCAAACGCACTCCGAGAGGCCGTGAAGTCACGGAGCTTGCATACAAGCATCTCGGGCGAAGCCGATTCAACAACGGCGAGCAGGGTACACTATTTTAAGAACAGATAATGGGAAAATTACAATCGCTTGCAAAAGATACGGCAATATATGGCCTGAGCAGTATTGTCGGACGCTTTCTCAACTATCTCCTCGTGCCGTTATACACGGCGAAGATGAGCGTAGAGTCGGGCAACTACGGCGTTGTCACGAACGTGTACGCTTGGACAGCCGTACTGCTCGTCCTGCTGACGTTCGGCTTTGAAACCACATTCTTCCGCTTCGCGAGCAAGGAGAAGGCCGACAAAGCGAAGGTCTTTTCGATGTCAATGCAAGTGATAGGCTTTCTATGTACGGTTTTCCTGCTGTCAGTATTCACGTTCCTGCCGCAGATTGCCGGCAAGCTCGGATATGCGGCAAACCCGGAGTTCGTAACGATGATGTCCGTAGTGGTGGCTCTCGACGCTCTGCAGTCCATTCCGTTCGGCTTGCTTAGACTGCAGAACAGAGCATTGAAATTCGCTTTGCTGAAGCTGACATACATTTTCACGAACATAGCGCTCAATCTTTTCGTATTCCTGCTTTTGCCGTCGATATGCGCTGAATGGCCGGAAATTGCAGAGAAGATATACATACCCGACAACCAAGCGTTCTATGTATTCTTCATAAACCTCGTATGCACGTCGTTCATTACGATATTCTTTATACCGGAACTAAGGCTGTTCCGCTTCACATTTGACGGCAAGCTGCTGAAAAGCATGCTCAGCTATTCATGGCCCTTGTTGCTGTTGGGCATCGCCGGCATACTCAACCTTCATGCCGACAAAATACTATACCCCTACTTAGTTCCCGGACAAGAGGGAATAAGAGAGCTGAGCGTATACGGAGCGTCGGTAAAGATCGCTGCCATTATGGCAATGCTGATGCAGGCGTTCAGGTACGCTTACGAGCCTTTTGTGTTCGGCAACAGTAATAAAAAAGAGAGCAAGACGCTTTATGCGGACGCAATGAAATACTTTATTGCCATAGCTCTGCTGGCATTCCTCGTCGTGGTATTCTATATGGATATAATACGTTACATCATACCGGCAAGCTATTGGGAGGGATTGAGGGTAGTGCCTCTTATTATGGCGGCCGAGATATTCATGGGAATATATTTCAACCTGTCGTTCTGGTACAAGCTCAACGACGAGACGTACTGGGGCGCCATTTTCTCGTTCGTAGGCTGCCTGCTGCTGTTCGCGATAAACATAATCTTCGTTCCGGAATACGGCTACATGGCATGCGCATGGGCATCGTTCATTGGGTATTTCGCAGCGATGACTCTATCTTATTTGATAGGACAACGACGCAACGCCATTGCATATGACATGAAGGCAATTCTCAAATACGCGGCTCTGTTCGGCATTCTATACGCTGTTGCAGAATTCATGCCGGTAGAGAACAGCCTGCTGAAAATGGCTATAAACACATTGTTGCTGATAATATACGTTGCCTATTTAATAAAAAATGACCTGCCGCTGAAAAGCATACCGGTTATAGGCAAATTCTTCAAATAGAGAGCCAACGGCTGACGCTTTTGAACAAATATGCGGCAACGATTGAACATCGTGCCGTTCAAATGTTTATAATATCTCAATAAAATGCTAACTTTGCGACGATTTTACACAGGCAAGCACTATGTGTTCTGCTAATTACGAACAATAAACAATAAATAATTCATATGGCTCTTAAAGCTGGTATCGTTGGATTGCCCAACGTAGGAAAATCAACTCTTTTCAATTGTCTGTCGAGCGCTAAGGCACAAGCCGCCAACTTCCCGTTCTGTACTATTGATGCGCAGCTGGGACAGATAACAGTGCCCGACGAAAGACTTAACAAACTTGCCGAACTTGTTCATCCCGGAAGAATAGTTCCCGCCACATGCGACATCGTGGACATTGCCGGCCTTGTAAAAGGCGCGAGCAAAGGCGAAGGCCTCGGCAATCAGTTTCTCGGCAACATAAGAGAGACCGACGCCATAATACATGTTCTGCGTTGCTTCGACAATGACAATATCGTTCACGTGGACGGCTCGGTAAACCCTGTACGCGACAAGGAGATTATAGACATTGAACTGCAATTGAAAGACCTCGATACTGTCGAGAACCGCATCAAGCGTGTCGAAAAACAGGCCCGTGTAGGCGGCGACAAACAGGCAAAACTTGAGTATGACGTGCTTGTCAGGTTCAAAGAGGCTCTTGAGAGCGGAAAATCCGCCCGCACCGTCGTTTTTGAGACGGAAGACGAACAGCAGGCAGCAAAAAACCTTTTCCTTCTAACGTCAAAGCCTGTGCTGTACGTATGCAACGTAGATGACACTTCGGCGGCTAACGGCAACAAGTATGTTGAAGCCGTAAGAGAGGCTATCAAGGACGAGAACGCTGAGCTGCTTATCATTTCGGCACAGACAGAAGCAGACATAGCAGAACTTGAAAGCTATGAGGAGAAGCAGATGTTCCTTGAGGACATGGGACTCGCGGAGTCGGGATGCGACAGGCTTATCAAGGCTATCTACAGCCTGCTTAACCTGCAGACATTCATCACAGCCGGCGAAATGGAGGTCAAGGCATGGACATTCCGCAAGGGATGGAAAGCTCCTCAGTGCGCAGGCGTGATACATACCGATTTTGAAAAAGGTTTTATCCGTGCCGAAGTTATCAAGTATGACGATTACATCGCCTTAGGCTCCGAAGCCGCCGTGAAAGAGGCCGGAAAAATGGGTGTGGAAGGTAAAGAATATGTTGTTCAGGACGGTGATATAATGCACTTCCGCTTTAACGTGTAAAAGTATGAGCCTTATCAATTGCGCCATTGTATGGGACCCCTCTATCAGCCCTTTCTCCATTTTCGGGTTTGAGGTGAGATACTATTCACTCTGCTGGGTGATTGCGTTGCTTTCGGCATACTACATTGTACAATGGACATACAAGAAGAGCGGAGTGGGCGAAGATAAGTTCGAGCCGCTGTTCATGTATTGTTTCTTAGGAATACTTATTGGAGCAAGATTAGGACATTGTCTCTTCTATGAGCCCGAATACTATCTTTCTAACCCGATAGAGATGTTGCTGCCGATAAGGAACACTCCCGACGGCTGGGTGTTCCGAGGCTACGAAGGGCTTGCAAGCCACGGCGGAACTATCGGCGTTATAATAGCGCTTATCCTGTACGCAAGAAAGACAAAGCTCACGATGGTGTGGACGCTCGACCACATTGCCGTAGCAGCGCCGCTGTTCGGAGCGATGATACGCATAGGCAATTTCATGAACAGCGAGATTATAGGCAATGTCACCGATGCTCCGTGGGGAATAATATTCGTTCAGGCAGGAGAGACGCTGCCGCGGCACCCAGCGCAGCTGTACGAGGCAATAGCGTATCTTGTCATATTCCTTGCAGGGCTTTGGCTATACCGCAAATACAACGACCGCATGGGCAAAGGGCTGTCCCTCGGATACTGCTTGTTCACTATATTCACGTTCCGCTTCTTCGTTGAGTTCATAAAAGAGGAGCAGGTGGCTTTTGAAGAGGGCATGACGCTTATCATGGGACAATGGCTGAGCCTTCCTTTCATTATCATCGGACTCTATTACATGATTAAAGGCATAAGAAACAAATAACAAAAGAGTGACCTCAGAGGTCACTCTTTTGTTATTTTCTGATTGTTGCCGTAGCTTCGAGACGTTCGCTTTCGCTCATTGAGGCCAGATGTTTCACTTTTTCGATATCGAGTTTCATCGCGTCGGCAAGACGGCTGCCGTAATCGGCGTCGGCAAGATAGCAGTGCGCCGCATGCCTGTACTTTATATTTTTAGTAACGGGCATCATGTCGCAAGCCGTGTTCTCAATCAAAAGGTCACGTTTCTCTTTTGTCATAAGCCTGTAGAGGTTTCCCGGCTGGTAGAAACAGTCGTCGTCACGCTCCTCGTATGGGTTATAACGCATCGAAGGGGCTTCAGACGGCGAGTGCGGATAATCGGAAGCCGATGTTACCCACTCGTTTATGCTGTTAGGAGAGTATCCTTTCGTCGCTCCGCTGTTGCCATCGACACGCATGAGGCCGTCACGATGAAAAGAGTGTACCGGACAACGGGCCTTATTTACAGGTATCTGATCGTGATTGACACCTAAACGGTAACGTTGAGCGTCGCCGTAAGAGAAGAGCCTTCCTTGCAAAAGCTTGTCGGGCGAAAGCCCTATGCCGGGAACAATGTGAGCTGGGTTGAAGGCCGCTTGCTCCACTTCAGCAAAATAGTTTTCCGGATTGCGGTTAAGTTCAAGAACACCCACCTCCAAAAGCGGAAAATCCTTGTGGCTCCACACTTTCGTGACATCGAAAGGATTCTCACGATACGAGAGCGCCTGCTCCTCGGTCATCAACTGAAAATAGAGTTTCCATCGGGGAAAATCACCACGTTTTATAGCCTCGAACAGGTCACGTCCGTGACTCTCGCGGTCTTTTGCTATTATGTCGGCAGCCATAGCGTTGGAAAGGTTCTTGATACCCTGTTCAGTACGGAAATGAAATTTCACCCATGTGCGTACGCCTTTGGAATTGACAAGGCTGTAGGTATGTGAGCCGAAACCGTGCATGTGACGGTACGACGCAGGTATACCGCGATCGGACATAACTATGGTTACTTGATGAAGGGCTTCGGGAAGCATTGTCCAGAAATCCCAATTGCTCTGAGGCGACCTGAGGTTAGTCTGCGGGTCACGCTTTATAGCATGATTGAGATCGGGAAACTGCAACGGGTCACGCAGGAAAAAAACAGGAGTGTTGTTGCCTACAAGATCCCAATTGCCCTCTTCGGTATAAAACTTGACAGCGAAGCCACGTATATCGCGCTCGGCATCGGCAGCCCCGCGCTCGCCCGCCACCGTAGAGAAACGCACGAAGACATCGGTCTTTTTGTTTATAGAAGAGAAGAGCGATGCCGACGTGTACTGAGTTACATCATGCGTAACGGTAAAAGTACCGAAAGCGCCGCTGCCTTTTGCATGCATTCGGCGTTCAGGAATAACTTCACGGTCGAAGTGCGCTAACTTTTCGAGCAGCCAATTGTCTTCGACGAGTACAGGACCACGCTTGCCGGCTGTCAATGAGTTGGTATTGTCGGCAACAGGAGCGCCTACCTCATTGGTAAGAAATTTCTTTTTCATAAAAAAGGTGTCTTGATTTTAATACTTAATCAAAAACACCCTCTATTGTATATTTGTTCGGCAACTTATTTGCCCTTTACTATTCTCTTTATGTCGTTGAGTTTGTTCAACGCTTCGAGAGGCGTAAGGTTGTTCACGTCGATACCAAGAATTTCGTCACGCACCTGAGAAAGCACAGGGTCATCGAGCTGGAAGAAGTTAAGCTGCATGCCTTCCCTGCTTCCGGCAATCTCTGTTGTCGGAGCGCCCTTGAGTTCACCTCTGTTATTGCTTGCCTCAAGCTTTTGAAGTATCTGCTCCGAACGCTTGACTATACTTTTAGGCATACCGGCAAGCTTGGCTACATGAATACCGAAAGAGTGTTCGCTACCGCCGGGCATCAGCTTGCGAAGAAATATCACCTTACCGTCGATTTCACGCACCGACACATTGTAGTTCTTGATGCGTGAGAAACTCTTTTCCATTTCGTTGAGTTCGTGATAATGAGTAGCGAAGAGAGTGCGTGCCCTGCCCTTAGCATATTCATGGATATATTCTACGATAGCCCATGCTATTGACATGCCGTCGTATGTCGATGTTCCTCGGCCGAGCTCGTCGAACAGCACAAGGCTGTTGGGAGAAATATTGTTGAGTATATTTGCCGCTTCGGTCATTTCCACCATGAACGTAGACTCGCCGGCCGAAATATTGTCGCTCGCTCCTACACGGGTGAATATCTTATCGACAATACCTATCCTGGCACTTTCGGCAGGCACGAAACAGCCTATCTGCGCAAGCAGGGTTATCAAAGCTGTCTGACGCAGCAATGCCGACTTTCCGGCCATGTTAGGACCAGTTACAATTATTATCTGCTGTTTCTCGCCGTCAAGATAAAGGTCATTAGGAATATAATTATCTCCTGCGGCCATTTGACGCTCTATGACCGGATGACGGCCCTGTTTTATATCGATAATATCGCTTTCGTCAATAACGGGGCGTATATATTTGTATGCTCTTGACACATTGGCGAACGACAACAGCACATCGAGCCTTGCAAGATGAGTGGCGTCGAGCTGTATCGACGGTATGTACGATGCTATGTCGGCAACAAGATTATTGAATATCTGAGACTCAAGAGACAAAATTTTCTCTTCGGCTCCGAGAATCTTTTCCTCGTATTCCTTGAGTTCCTGAGTTATGTATCTTTCGGCATTAACAAGCGTCTGTTTGCGTATCCACTCCTGAGGAACATTGTCCTTATATGTGTTGCGTACCTCAATGTAATATCCGAACACGTTATTGAACGATATCTTAAGGCTCGGAATGCCTGTACGTTCGCTCTCTCTCTGCTGCAACTGCATCAGGTAGTCCTTGCCGTTGTACGATATTTCACGAAGTTCGTCAAGGCGTTCGTCCACTCCCTCGGCCACAACACCGCCTTTGTTCAGCATCAACGGCGGCTCAGGAACAATCTCTCTAGCTATGCGGTCACGTATCTCGGCACAGCAGTCGAGCTGCGCGCCTATCTGCTTGAGTACCTGATTGGACGAATTCTCACAAGCTGTCTTTATAGGCTCTACCGCCTGCAGAGCAAGTTTTAGCTGCACAATCTCACGGGGCGACACTCTTCCTGCAGCAACCTTAGCTATTATTCTTTCAAGGTCACCGATAAGCTGCAGCTGTTCCTCGACAATCTCTCTGAATTCAGGCTCACGGAAATAGTACTCGACGACGTCGAGACGCTCGTCGATAGGCTTTTTGTCCTTTAACGGGAATACCATCCAGCGTTTCAGCAGACGCGCGCCCATTGCTGTCATAGTACGGTCAATGACCGACAGAAGCGAGGTGCCGCCGTCGTGCATGCTGCCAAGCAGTTCAAGACTGCGTATAGTGAATTTGTCGAGACGCACATAACGCTCCTCTTCGATGCGTGAAATATTACGGATGTGCGATATTTGCGTGTGCAGCGTAACGCTAAGATAGTGCAGAATAGCACCGGCCGCCACCACTCCGCTGCGGAGATGCGAGATACCGAAACCTTTCAGGTTTTTAGTCTCGAAATGCTTTGTAAGCTTTTCATTTGCGAACTCGTCGGTGAATGCCCAGTCGTCGAGTTCGAATGTAAGGTATTTCCCGCCGAAACAATCTTCGAAACGGCCCTTGAGCCCACGTTCGAAAAGCACCTCTTTCGGACGGAAATTTATGAGCAGTTTTTCGACATAATCGAACGTGCCTTCGGCTACTAAAAATTCTCCTGTGGAGATGTCAAGAAAAGAGACACCGCACATCGGTTTTCCGAAGTGAACGGCAGCAAGGAAGTTGTTTTCTTTATAATCGAGTACGTTATCGTTTATTGACACGCCCGGAGTGACAAGCTCAGTGATGCCTCGCTTCACGAGCTTCTTTGTCATCTTTGGGTCTTCGAGCTGGTCACAGATAGCTACACGCTTTCCAGCACGCACAAGCTTAGGCAGATATGTATCAAGGGCATGAAAAGGAAAACCGGCCATTTCAATAGCCTTAGAGGCATCGCTCTTGCCGTTGGAACGCTTTGTAAGCGTAATTCCTAAGATTTCCGAAGCTACAATAGCGTCGGAACAGTAGGTTTCATAAAAGTCGCCGCAACGGAAAAGAAGGACTGCGTCGGGATGCTTGGCCTTCAAGTCAAGAAACTGACGCATCATAGGGGTTGCCGCTATATCTTTTTCTGCCATATTGTATGTTTTTCTAACCGGAACTATTATGCGAAGATAGCGAATTTTATCCAAACGCCGTTTACTCAAACAGCAAAAAAGAGATTTAGAAAACAAATTCAATGCATAAAAGGAAAAATCATATAAATTTTATATACTTTTGCAAGTTATTACATCTACTACGTAGATAGTAATAGATAAACAGCAAACAAATTATTCAAGATATGGCATACAATTTTAATGAGATTGAACAAAAGTGGCAGAGAATATGGAAGGAAAACAAGACCTACCATGTGACTGAAGATGAAAGCAAAAAGAAATATTATGTTCTTAACATGTTCCCCTATCCTTCGGGAGCCGGACTTCATGTAGGACACCCGCTCGGATATATAGCTTCGGATATTTTCGCGCGCTTCAAACGCTTGCAGGGATACAACGTGCTTAACCCGATGGGATACGATGCGTACGGTCTGCCTGCCGAGCAGTATGCGATACAGACAGGACAGCACCCTGCGATAACGACCGAACAGAATATAAACCGTTACCGTGAACAGCTCGATAAAATAGGATTCTGCTTTGACTGGGACCGAGAGATAAGAACGTGTGATGCCGACTACTACCATTGGACACAGTGGGCCTTTATAAAGATGTTCAACAGCTATTACGACAATGACGCAAAAAGCTGCAAGCCTATAGCGGAACTGATTTATAAACTCGAAAAAGAGGGCACATCTTCCATTAATGCCGCATGCACAAGAGATATTGAGATATCGGCCGAAGAGTGGAACAGTCTCAGCGAAGCGGCAAAACAGGAGCTTCTGATGAACTGGAGAATAGCTTTCCTCAACGAGACGATGGTGAACTGGTGCCCTGCGCTCGGAACTGTTCTTGCCAACGACGAGGTTGTAGACGGCGTATCGGAACGAGGCGGACACCCTGTCGTTCAAAAGAAGATGAAACAATGGTGCCTCAGAGTGTCGGCATATGCGCAGAGACTGCTCGACGGACTCGACAATATAGACTGGACCGACTCTCTGAAAGAGACACAGCGTAACTGGATAGGCCGCAGCGAGGGAGCAGAGATGAAGTTCAGAATAAAAGACAGCGATATTGAATTCACTATTTTCACGACACGCGCCGACACCATCTTCGGTGTCACGTTCATGGTACTCGCTCCCGAAAGCGAACTTGTGGCAAAGCTCACCGCCGACGGACAGAAAGAGGAAGTAGAAGCTTATCTTGACCGCACTAAGAAACGTACCGAAAGAGAGCGTATGATAGACAGAAACGTCACGGGAGTATTCACAGGCTCGTACGCTATCAACCCGATAACAGGAGAGGAAATTCCTGTATGGGTAAGCGACTACGTATTGTCAGGGTACGGTACAGGAGCTATTATGGCTGTTCCCGCGCACGACAGCCGTGACTATGCTTTCGCTAAACATTTCGGCATTGAGATACGACCGCTGATCGAAGGTTGTGACGTAAGTGAAGAGAGTTTTGACGCAAAGGAGGGCATAATGACCAACTCTCCTGTAGCACGCTTTGCCGACTGTAAACTCAACCTTAACGGACTTACTGTAAAAGAGGCTATCGCAAAGACAAAAGTTTATATTGCCGAAAATAATTTAGGCCGTGTAAAGGTGAACTTCAGACTGCGTGACGCAATTTTCAGCCGTCAGCGTTATTGGGGCGAGCCGTTCCCGATATATTACAAAGAGGGTGTTCCCTACCCTATTCCCGAAGAGTGCCTGCCGCTTCAGCTGCCGGACGTGGAAAAATTCCTGCCGACAGAGAGCGGAGAGCCCCCGTTAGGACACGCAAAGATGTGGGCTTGGGACGAAAAGAACAGCTGCGTAGTAAGCAAAGAGCTGATAGACAACAGAACTGTATTCCCGCTTGAACTGAATACTATGCCCGGATTTGCCGGCTCAAGCGCATACTATCTTCGTTACATGGACCCGAAGAACAATAAGGCTCTCGTTTCAGCCGAGGCCGACAACTACTGGCAGAATGTCGATTTGTATGTCGGAGGTACAGAGCATGCTACAGGACACCTCATATATTCAAGATTCTGGAACATGTTCCTTTTCGACTGCGGTGCGAGCGTTAAGGAAGAGCCGTTCCAAAAGCTTGTAAACCAGGGTATGATACAGGGACGAAGCAATTTTGTATACCGTATAAAGGACACAAACACATTTGTGTCGCTCAACCTTTCTAAGGAGTACGACGTGACACCGTTGCATGTCGATGTAAACATCGTTTCGAATGATATACTCGATGTCGAGGCGTTCAAGGCATGGAGACCTGAATATGCCAATGCGGAATTCATTCTTGAAGACGGCAAGTACATATGCGGCTGGGCCGTGGAGAAGATGAGCAAATCGATGTTCAATGTGGTAAACCCAGACATCATCGTAGAAAGATATGGTGCCGACACATTGCGTCTGTACGAAATGTTCCTCGGTCCTGTAGAGCAGTCAAAGCCGTGGGATACCAACGGAATCGACGGCTGCCATAGATTCTTGCGTAAGCTGTGGGGCATGTTCTTTGACAAGAATGACAACTTTATTGTTGTCGATGAAGTTCCTTCAAAAGAGGAACTCAAGGCTCTTCACAAACTGATAAAGAAAACGACTGAGGATATTCCGGCATTCTCATACAACACGACAGTGAGCGCATTCATGATATGCATAAATGAACTGACAGCTCTGAAATGCAACAAGAAGGCTATTCTGGAACAGATTGTCGTGACATTGTCACCTTTTGCGCCTCATATATGCGAGGAGTTATGGCAGCTTCTCGGCCATGAAACTACAATTTGCGACGCAGAGTGGCCTCAGTTCAACGAAGATTACCTGAAAGAGGATACTATAAAGTATACGATATCGTTCAACGGCAAAGCGAGATTTACTCTCGAGTTCGCGGCAGACGCCGAGAACAGCGAAATAGAAGCAACGGTGCTTGCCGACGAAAACAGCCGTAAATACATCGACGGCAAACCGATAAAGAAGGTAATCATTGTTCCGAAGAAAATTGTTAATGTTGTAATTTGATTATAATAAGAAACAATATTGTTCATTTAAATAACAGGGTTATGGCAAAGAAATTCATTCCAAGACCAACATTAATGGGGGAAGTCAAGAATTACTTGATGATTACGCTGGGACTTACGATTTATGCCATTACATGGAAGTTCTTCATGGCTCCATACCAGTTCGTGACAGGCGGCATTACCGGTGTCGGCGGTATCGTAGAATACTCAACCGGCATACAGATGCAGTATACCTATTTTGCGATAAACATAGTATTATTGATTATCGCAATACAACAATTAGGACTAAAGTTCTGCATAAAGACAATTTACGCTATTCTGGTGATGACCTTGATGCTCGAATTCTTCGGATGGGTATTCCAGACATGCCCGACGGCATATGATATTCTTGGCCCTGACAAGCAGCTTGAAGCGTGTATCGTGGGTTCGATATTCATTGGAATGGGTATCGCTTTCTGCTTCTTGAGCAACGGAAGCACAGGAGGCGTGGATATCATAGCCGCAATTGTAAACAAATATAAGGATATAAGCTTCGGACGCGCAATGCTGTATGTCGATGCATGTATCATTATAAGCAGTTTCTTCATTATACCCACTCCGAGCGTTTCGGTAAGCCTTCAGAAGGTTTTCTACGGCTTCATAAACCTTGTTATCGTAAATGTATCGCTCGATTACATGGTAAACAGCAACCGTCAGGCTGTCCAGTTCTTCATATTCTCGGCAAAATATGACGAAATTGCATATTACATAACCCGTTACCTGAAACGCGGCGTCACATTGCTCGATTCTGTAGGATACTATTCAGGAAAAGAAGGAAAAGTAGTGACTACTATCGCTCGTGCCACACAATCGAACCAGCTGCTGAGCGCTATTAAGCAGATTGACCCTAATGCCCTTATATCACAATCTAAGGTAATGGCTGTATACGGTAACGGATTCGACAAGATAAAGGCTAATGCAAAGAAGGTGAAAATTAAAGATGATAAAATTGCCGAAAATGTAAACGATAACAAAACCGAAAAAAATGAAGTTAGTTTTCGCAACGAACAACAGACATAAACTCGATGAAATAAGGGATATATTAGGCGACAAAGTGAAAATATTGTCACTTAAGGATATTGGATGTTTTGATGACATTCCCGAAACGGCCGATACATTGGAGGGAAACGCTCTTATTAAGGCACGTTATATATATGAGAAATTCGGAGTGGACTGCTTTGCCGACGACACAGGACTTGAGGTTGAAGCATTAGGCGGAGAGCCTGGCGTATATTCGGCACGTTATGCAGGGGAAGAATGCGATTCGGAGGCCAACATGCAGAAACTGTTGCAAAATTTAACAGGAAAAAATAACAGGAACGCACAATTTCGCACAGTTATTGCGTTAATTATTAATGGAGAGGAAAATATATTCAACGGTATTGTAAAAGGAAGAATAAGCGAAACAAAGTTAGGTAATTCAGGATTTGGCTATGACCCTATTTTTATACCCGAAGGCTTCTCCGAAAGTTTTGCACAGATGACAGGAAGCATGAAAAACAGCATCAGCCACCGTTACCGTGCGACAGAAGAACTTAATAATTACTTAAACGGAAAACATGATTAAGAAAGCTTGTCTATTACTTTTCGTATCTCTTTTATCTGTTTCGGCAAGAGTCGTTGCCGATAATTGGAACGTATTTCCTTCGTACCATAACGCTACACATTGCGAGGTTGCCGGTAAAAAAGTTTACGTACTTGCTTCGGGAGCGCTCTTTTCATATAATACCGAAGACAATGAAGTAATTACATATGACAAGCTTAACATGCTCAGCGATGTAGATATTTCAAATATAGCGTATTGTGAAAAACAAAAAGCTCTTGTAATAGTATACAGCAACGCTAACATTGACATCCTCTACGATGACGAGACGGTATACAACATTTCAGATTTCAAGAACATCAACCTTAGCAAAAAGGGAATAAACGGAATTGATATTTACGAAAACAGAGCTTACCTGTCTACAGAATTCGGCGTTGTAGTTGTTGATTTGGAAAAGCTGCAAATAAACGACAGTTATAATTTAGGTATAAATACGCTAACTACATCTCTTTTCAAAAATAACCTTTATATAGGTACAGAGAACGGCATTCTAAGATGCGATACAGCTAAGAACATGCTCGACAAAAATAACTGGGAAAAGATGAATTACGGTTCAAGGACTGATGCTATTTGCGAATTGAACGGAGAACTCTATTTCCTTAACAAGACAAGCGGAATTCATAAATTAGACGTAAATAACAATAAATATACGACTGTAGTAAACAAGTCGGGAAAAGAATACCATACTATATACAACAAAGAAAATACATTGATTGCTCCAGCCTTAGACAAGGTTACTATTATAGGCAAAGATAAAAAGATAACGACTTATAATACTGACAACTGCAATTTTGCATATAAAAAAGGAGAAAATTATTGGATTTGCAAAGGTTACAAAGGAGTGTACCAGACCAAAGCGAATAATAATACACTTACTACAGTCACCGAAATTTCAATTCCTGACAGTCCGGTAAGAAATTATTGCGAATTTCTTAAATTCGCAAACGAAGAAAAACTATTGGTAGCTGGCGGTAATATCAATTACATGGATATTACATTCTACGATGCTACCTTAATGGAATATAATATTAATGACCGAAAATGGTTTAACTTTCCTGAGGATATTGTAAAAAGCACTACTAAATTAAATTACCGCAATATATGTTCCATTGATGAAGATCCTAACGAAGAAGGACACTACTTTGCAAGTTCTTTCGGTAACGGTGTTTTTGAATTCCGTAACGGAGAATTCGTAAAACAACACAATCATAAGAACTCTATTATAGAAAGCGTTATACCTAATGTTGATAATAACTGCAACTACAATCGTGTACCTTATGTAAAATTCGATAAGGAAGGTAATTTGTGGTGTATAAATACAGGAGTAAAAAACATTGTAAAGGTAAGAAAAAAAGACGGTACATGGATATCATTGAATTATAAAGACATTGAGTATTTTGAAACAATGGCACAACCTTTATTGGATTCGAGAGGTTGGATTTGGATTACATCTCTTAGAAAAGAGGCAGGGCTTTTCTGCGCTAAACTTAAAGGTACCCCTTTTGACACAAAAGATGATGAAACAAATGTCTGGACTTCAAAATTCACAAACCAGGACGGAACGTCTTACGTCATAAATGAAGTTTACCCTCTTATTGAAGATAAAAAAGGTGAATTATGGGTTGGAACAAGCGCAGGACTTTTCGTTATTGACAATCCTGAAGAGTTTTTCAAAAACAGTATATTCAAACAGATTAAAGTGCCGCGCAACGACGGAACGGGACTTGCCGACTATCTTATGAACGGCATGTACATAAAAGCAATAGCCGTAGACGGAGCAAACCGCAAATGGATAGGAACACTCGACAATGGCGTGTACCTTGTCAGCGATGACGGACTGGAGACTATCCACCATTTTACAACTGAAAATTCCCCATTGCCCTCAAATTACATAGAAAGCATTGCCGTGAACGAGAAAACAGGCGAGGTATTCATTGGAACAGCCAATGGCATTGCAAGTTACAGAAGCGACGCTACAAGAGCCGAAGAAAAACTTGAGAAGAGCGAGATTTATGCATACCCTAACCCTGTAAGACCAGGATACAACGGAGACATATCAATTGTAGGACTTACAGATAACTGTAATATAAAGATTGTAGACGGTGCAGGCTACCTTATAAACGAAGGCTATTCAAACGGCGGTATGTACTGCTGGAACGGACGCGATATAAGAGGCGAAAAAGTGGCAAGCGGAGTATATTATGTTCTGCTTTATGACGAAACAGGAAAAGAGGGTGAAGTAGCCAAGATACTCATAACAAGATAAAAATAAAATAAAATAAAAGACATTTTAAAGCCCTTGCGGAGTTTTCAAACAAGCCTGCAAGGGTTTTTACTTAAAATATTATTAAACCTCTAAAATAAAGTTTTAAGCTATCATAAAGCACTATTCGCGACGCAGAGTAATAACAGAAATTTCGGGACCGGTCCCGATGCGCGCGAAAAAGCCCACATAACCTATTCCGTCGTTTATATATAATTTAGAATTACCCGATTCATACAGACCGCTCCACTCTTTGTAAAGCACTGCGGCTGGCGACAGATAATTGCCGAATATTTTAAATTTCACCTGCATGGCATGGATATGTCCCGATAGCGTCAAATCGCTGTAATTGCCGTCGCTGAATACTTTCCAAAGCTGAGGAAGATGTGATACTGTTATATTGAACATTTCTTTATCCAATCCATCATAAACAGGATCAGGGTCATAACTGTCGGTATATTTGAAAGAATGCTTATATTTAAGCAACTCGTCGGTATAATCAATACCTGTTACAGCTATAGAATCACCGCCCTTACGTATAATTACAGTGCTGTCACGCAAAAGTTTCCAGCCGGCACTGTTTACCAACGATTCTAATGTATCCTTGTGAGCTGTATAATTATGCTCGATATTCTTTTTTACATAATAACCGGTATCATGATTTCCAAGCACTGCAAGCGTAGGCTCTTTTCCATGTATCAAAGATAATTTTTCCAATACAGAAGGAGTGAGTTCGCTATGATGCATGTTTACAAGATCGCCGCCATAAAGTACAATATCTACGTTCTCATCATAAATCAATCCGGCTATTTTTTCAAGTTCCTCTTCCGCATTCAACATTGTTCCGACATGGATATCCGATATAAAAGCCAACTTGTACCCGTCAAACTCTTTAGGAAGAGTTTTGAACTTTATTTCGGTATTCTTGACCTCATAAGAGGTACGGGTGACGAAAATGCTGTGCATCAAGAACAAAAAAACCGCAACGCTGAGCGAAATGCCTGTATAAAGCCATTTTTTGCTTTTAGACGGCAGCCAGAATATGTATAAAGTCATTCGGCATAGCGTAAGAATTATGAATAATGTAAGCACGAACATAGATACTTTCATCATCACTTCACTGTTATTAATGTCTAAAAGAACATTCATGAACAATGGAGCCGATAAAGGTATAATGTTGGCAATTATCGCCAAACAGGCAAAAGCTATAAGCCAAAATCTATTCGCCTTAATTGATACTATACGTCTGTAGGCTATTATATCGAGAATAGCCAATACTACAGCAAGCGCTATGGTTATATACATTAACATGGCTCAAAGATAACTATTTTTTTGACCTTTATTTTATACTTGTTTTCGCTTTCCCGCATTTTTAACCGAATTTATATATTATATATCCTTTTTTAAAAAATATAAATAGAAAAAACAACAATAAAGCCTGTTGATACTGTAGAGAAAAAAAGTGCTTTGAATTTGCTTTTGAAGTTATTAGTAAAAGAGTATAAGTTATCTACAAATAATAAACATAATATAATATTGTGTTTAAATAAGTTATATATCTTTATCAACAATAATTAAAGTGTATTTAAAACTAAAAAATATTATAATGATTTACGTTGAAAACTGTTTAAAATATAATTGATAAAAAGTAGTTAAAATGTGGCAAAATAATTTGGTATTCTAATAGCGTTTATTGATTATTTTTTGTTCATAAAAAACAAAATTTAAATGCCGCTTTTTTTATGTTATTTATTATTATGTTTTCAACAGTTTATTAACAATATTATGAGTTTGTCCGGCTTCTCCTTTTCAAATTTACACTTATAATTTATATGTATAAAAAAAAATAGCCGGCGCTTATCGACACCGGCTATAAAGTTATAATTGTTACTTCTGTTTAAAAGTCAGTTGCTCCTGTATTTTAAATAATTTATGAAAGCTTAGCAAGAGCTTCTTTTATTCGTCTTATCGCTTCTATAATATTCTCGTCGCTTGTGGCATAGCTCATTCTGAAACATTCAGGGGCTCCGAACGATGTTCCGCCTACAGCCGCTACGTGTGCTTCGGTAAGGAGATACATTGCAAGGTCGTCACTATTGTTTATGACTGTATCTCTGTTTCTCTTTCCGTAGAACGAACTGCACTTAGGGAAGAGGTAGAAAGCTCCTTCGGGAACATTAACCTCAAGGCCCGGTATATCCTTTGCAAGTTTAACAATCAGGTCGCGGCGGCGCTGGAACGCTTTTCTCATCTCTTCAACCGGTTCTTGCGAGCCTGTGTAAGCCTCGAGTGAGGCCATCTGAGATACCGAGCATGGTCCGCTGGTATATTGTCCCTGAAGTTTGTTGCAGCCCTTTACAATCCATTCGGCTGCGGCAAGGTAACCGATACGCCAGCCGGTCATCGCATAAGCTTTTGAAACTCCGTTTATAATTATTACACGTTCTCTTATCTCTTCGAACTGCGCGATGCTCTCGTGTTTGCCTACATAGCTTATATGTTCGTAAATTTCATCGGCGACAACGAATACTTGCGGATGGCGTGCAAGAACATTAGCAAGTTCCTTGAGTTCATCTCTTGTATATACCGAACCGGTAGGATTAGAGGGAGAGCAAAGGATAAGCATCTTGGTTTTTGGAGTGATAGCCTCTTCGAGCTGCTTGCCTGTAATCTTGAAGTTCTGTTCTATGCCTGCGCTCACAATTACAGGAGTACCGTCAGCGAGCTTCACCATGTCGGGGTAACTTACCCAGTAAGGAGCAGGAACGATAACTTCGTCACCCGGGTTTACAAGAGCCATGATAGCGTTGCAGACAGCCTGCTTAGCACCGTTTGATACCGAAATCTGCGTCTCTTTGAATTCGAGTCCGTTTTCTTTCTTAAGTTTTTCCGCAATAGCTTTTCTTAATGATGGATAACCAGGAACAGGAGAGTATCGTGACCAGTTGTCATCTATAGCCTGCTTTGCAGCGGCCTTAATGGCATCGGGCGTGTTGAAGTCGGGTTCTCCGACGCTCATATTGATAACATCTACTCCTTGCGCTTTCAACTCCTGACTCTTCTGTGACATAGCCAAAGTTGCCGACGGCGCCAATCGGTTTACACGGTCTGATAATTGGTTCATATTATTTTTTTTATTTATGTTCATGAAAATGAAGTGTATGTCCCATACGTTCTGCCTTTGTATGAAGGTAACGGGAATTGTAGTTGTTGGGTTCTATTTCAATGCTTATATTCTCTGTAATAGTGAGTCCATAACTTTCAAGTCCTATTCTTTTTACAGGGTTGTTGGTTATAAGACGCATCTTATGCACTCCAATCTGACGTAATATCTCGGCGCCTACTCCGTAATCCCTTTCATCGGCCTTGAAACCAAGACAAAGGTTCGCATCAACAGTATCCATACCCTCTTCCTGGAGTTTGTACGCACGCATCTTGTTCATCAGTCCAATACCTCTGCCCTCTTGGTTAAGGTATACAATAACGCCTTTTCCTGTCTTTTCAATCAATTTCATCGCTTCATGAAGCTGCGCTCCGCAGTCGCATCGTTGCGAGCCGAATATATCTCCGGTCATGCACGAAGAGTGTACTCTCACAGGAATAGCCTCGTCTTCGTTCCATTCACCTTTTATCAATGCTATATGTTCAAGTCCGTTAGACTTCTGACGGAATGGTATGAGACGGAAATGTCCGTGTTCTGTAGGCATGTCTACCTCTTCGCCTTTTTCGACAAGAGATTCCAGTTTCAAACGGTACTCTATTAGGTCTTTGATTGATATTATCTTCAGGTTATGCTCTTTCGCAATATCGACGAGTTGAGGCATGCGTGCCATAGTGCCGTTCTCGTTCATTATCTCTATGAGCGCAGCTGCCGGGTATAAGCCTGCGAGGCGTGCAAGGTCTATGCTCGCTTCGGTGTGTCCTGCTCGGCGCAGCACGCCGTTATCCTGTGCGTACAATGGGTTAATATGTCCGGGACGTGCGAATGTTTCCGGTTTGCTGTCAGGGTCGGCAAGAGCCTTTATTGTTGCCGCTCTGTCGGCTGCCGACACTCCTGTAGTACATCCTTCTACTTTGTCTATTGTAACTGTGAACGGCGTTCCGAGCAGGCTTGTATTGGAACTTACCTGCGGCTCCAGCTGCAGTTCCTTGCATCGTGAAAGAGTAATAGGCGCGCAAAGCACTCCCCTACCGTTCTTAAGCATAAAGTTTACAGCCTCAGGTGTTATTTTTTCGGCAGCTATAATAAAATCTCCTTCGTTCTCTCTATCCTCATCGTCTACTACAATGACGAACTTTCCGTTTCTGAAATCCTCTAACGCCTCGTCGATTGTATTAAGTTTGAAATTTTCCATTTGGTTATATAAGGTTTTGCTTTTTTAAAATGTTTATTATTTTGTATGTGTTTGTTTCAATCGTTACAAGATCCTTCATCAGCCTTATTCTGAATCTTACAGCACGAAGATAGATAATTATTCCCAAAGGGAACAGAATTAGTGAAAATATATTCATCCAGGTTCTTTTAAAAGGCGACGAAACACTCTTTATATCAAGAACCGGGAACTCGTTCAGCAACATTATTACCTTTCTGTCCTTGCTGTTTCCCATCTCCTCAATAAGTTTCTCGTATTTCTCATTGAAGTTTTTGAGCTGCGTATCTTCATTTCCAAAGAAGACATTCATTATAGAAGGCTGTTTCTTCAGTCTGTTGTTCTTCTTATACAGGCGTGCCTCCTCGTGCAGTTCTTTGAGTATAATTATGTCCTTGCTGTAGTCAGGGTCCTCTATTACAACCTCTTTTATTGTAATATGACGTTTTTCGGGTATTGCGAAGAGCGTTCCGAAAAAGGCTTTTATAGAGTCTTTGTTGAATATTCCTGAATCCCTGTTGGCTTGGTAAGTGAAAAATGCTCCGAGCGGCGCAAGCACCATTGTACTCAGCCATGCGCCGTACCAAGCATGCCACTCACCCTCACGCGCCAATTTTGCTCCCGATGTGCTGAATATGTAATAGAGAATGAACGTTGCCACCGATATAAGAACAGGGTATCCTAATCCTCCTTTTCGCACAATGGCACCGAGCGGAGCGCCTATGAAGAAGAATATGAGGCACCCGAGAGACAACGTGAACTTTTCCCACCACGAAATCTTATGTCTATTAAGGTCTTTGTCAAGCGAGTGCATGATGTTGTTCTTTATCTCATAATCGACCTTCAGCTGTTTAACCTTGTTCAGTTGGGCACGCTTCCATACAATCTTTGAATGTTTAGTAGCTATGTTATAAACGCTGTCTACATTCACATTATAGGTATCGTTCATTTCCATCTGCAAGGAATCGTTCTTTGTGAAGTTTATCTTAGCCTTGTATGTAGAACGTACCGCACCTTTCCAGTTCTGTTTGCCGACGCTGTCGTTCGAAAGCTTCAATGAGTCAATGTCACGGCTAAGCTCTTTTATATTCTTGCTTGCCGCATTGGACTTAATGAAATCGGCATCTTTCATCTCAAAGCCTCCGTCAATCTTTATTATTACCTCTTTCCGCGAGAATGTCTCCCTGCGGTAAGGCCTGTTCTTTTTCTCAATCTGCTGGTCGGTAAGATTCGAGAACTGTTCGCCCGAATACATTGCCATAATCATCAACTTTTCGTCGCTTGTGTTAATTATTTCGGCAGAATCGGAAAGGATTATATTGCTGTTCTCAAAGCCCGACGACATGTCGTATATAATGACATTATGCAGCATTCCGGTCTCCTTATCCTTATGCTCCACATAAATATTGTACCCCTCAATATTGTCATAGAATATTCCTTCCGGAATCTCGCTTTCAGGCGAAGACTGTTTTATAGAGTACATCATGGTATACAGCTTCATCTGCGCATACGGGCTTATGACATTCTGGAAGTAGAACGATATTCCGCAAAGAATAGAGCAGCATATGACAAGCGGTGCCATTATACGCAACAGAGGTATTCCGGCAGCTTTCATTGACAGCAGTTCAAGCCTTTCGCCGAAATTCCCGAATGTCATCAGCGCCGCAAGCAGAATGGCGAGCGGCAACGATTGTGAAACAAGAGTTATTGAACCGTATGCGAAGAATTTGGCGAGTACCGCCATATCAAGTCCCTTCTCTACAAAATCATCGACCCACATCCACAGCAACTGCATTATGAATATAAAAAGGCATATGAAGAAAGTACCCATTAGATTGCTCAAGAAGGTCTTCGTTATGAAAATATCCATCTTCTTTATGTGGAACCTCGGAATCTTCATCTCTTATATTACAGTCGCCGGTAATTGAAAGGGTTTATAAATAAAAACATACAGAAAAGCTACCTTAATTTCTTATTGGCAGTTTTTCTGTACGAAGTTAGTATAAAATGGTCGATTTTGCAGAATAACAAAACAAAAAACTGAATGTTACATTCCCGATTGACGCCTTAAATTCTCTATTTGAGAATCCCATAGGTCTTTTTGGTCGTCAATCTCATCCTTGTCGGCAAAATCGGTCACCTCAAGAGTATGTTCTCTTGTAAGCTCATTGTATGCTATTCTCATCTCAAAGTAGGTGTTCTGGCTTTCATCTTCCCATCTGAATTTTACATACACGCCGTTACGTTGCGCAATAAGGTGAGCGACTCTTTTTTCAGTTTTCCCCCAGTAAAAGGTAAATGTGCGGTCAAAACTCTCCACTCTGTCGGCAAACCAGGGAGAAAGTCCGGCAGATGTACCGATGTAACGCCATATCATTGATGCACTGCCCTTTAGCGGATATTCAATATAAATCTTTTCTTTGCTCATCATAAAAATTTATGAAGGGTAAATTGTAAGTATTTGTATATCAGTTGCAAGATATAAATTTATATTCATAAATTCAAACTTGAACACCCTTTTTTGATAAAACCTTCTGATTAATAAACAAAAAATAACATAATTTGGGTCGCAAAGAAGATTTTTTTGATGAAAAATGACAAAACGCTTGTCACATTCAAATTATAAATATATCTTTGCACCGCAAAAATGCGATGGCGAGATAGCTCAGCTGGTTAGAGCGCATGATTCATAATCATGAGGTCCCCGGTTCAATCCCGGGTCTCGCTACAAAATACACAAGGTGTTCATAAACAAGCGATTAGCAGTGTTTAGAGCACCTTTTTTTGTTGCTTTTAGCGGTGCAAAAACTATAAAAACAGGACAAAAATCGCGAACTTTTGCGAACTTTTGCGAACTTTTGCGAACCGAGTGTGCTCCAAACGTGTTCCAAAAAACAGAAAAATTATGGCAACAACTAAATTTTATCTTGACACAAGGAAGGGGGAGGCTCCTTTTCCTATAAAGCTGAGGCTTACGCATGCCGGGCAGACGGTGTTTATTCTTCTTAATGTGAAATTGAACCCTGAGCAATGGGTGGGGGAGAAGGTGGTGAAGCATCCGATGGCGCATATGATGACAAATCAGTTGGTGGCAAGGAAGTCGGAAATTGACTGTCTGCTGTTCGATTGGGAAAGAACAGGAAAGATCCGTGGGAAGTCGGCCAAGGATGTAAAGAAAATGCTGGAGGCGGAGATAAGCGGGAAGCCGGAGGTGTCTGTGTCCTTTGGTGAGGTGTACAAAAAGTACATGAACCGCAAGGAGGGAAATACTTTCAAGAGTTATGAGAATACATACAAGGCTCTTGCGGGGTATTGTGATATTGACCATGTATCGTTTGAGCAGATGACGCCTCGTTGGCTGGAGGATTTCGATTCGCACCTTATTAATAAGGGGAACTCGCAGAACACCAGGAGTATGAGTTACCGTTATATGAGGGCGGTATTTAATTATGCAATAGATGAGGGTATAACTATGTTTTATCCGTTCAGGAAGTTTAAAATCAAGAGGGCGGAGACAAAGAAGAAGAGTCTATCTCTTGAGCAACTGAGGGAGTTGTGGAACTATCCTGTGGATGAGAGCCAGAAGAGATACTTGGATTTGTTCAAGTTGATATTCATGTTGCGTGGAATAAATCTTATAGATCTTGTGCAGGTGGACTTGTCGGGAAAGAGGGTGGAGTATAACAGAAGCAAGACAAAGAAGCCTTATTCTATTAAGGTAGAGCCGGAGATAAGGGAGATAATCAACAGGGTGGGGCCTTTCCTTGCGCAGATGAATAAGGATAATTACAGGAACTATGAGGGCCGGATGAACAAGGCTCTGAAGACTATTGGGCCGTGCAAGATAGGCAAGAGAGGGAAGAAGGAGTATAGTTCCCTATTCCCGGGGCTGTCGGTATACTGGGCGAGGCATACCTTTGCTACTATTGGTTATGAATGTGGCATATCTATGGACTTAATATCGGACATGCTGGGGCACTCTAACGGCATGGCGGTGACAAATATCTATATTAGGAAGAATGAGAAGGCCGCAGATGAGGCTGCACGCAAGATTATAGACAAGGTTCTGTATGATAAATAATCTTTACACAAGGCTTTGATTTCGCCAAGCGGGAGTTTTTGCCTAACTTCTTGATAGTGAATATTGACAAAATTTGTCAATTAAGTAAATAGTTTTTACAAAAAACCGTCATTTCGGGTAATACCGGAGTGGCGGTTTATTTGTTCACCGTCTGCTGAAGGAGGTTGATGTTGATGTTGCCTTGTTCTTCGGTGGGGGTGAATTCTTTTATGAAGTTGGTGAGTGCTGTGAGTGCTGCTGCCTGGTCGCGGAGGGAGGGATGTGAGTTCTCGTCGCTGATAGTGGCGGTCATCTTGCAAACGAGTGCGGAGAAGAGCTCGCTAACCTGGGCATAGTGTTGCTGCAGGAACTCTTGCCTTGTGGCTGCTGCTTGCTCGATGGAGCGGACGGCGGCGTTGCTTGTGGCCTGTATTGCGTGCACTACTGCGTCCGTGGCCTCTGGGGTGTCGGTTTCTATCGTGTTGGTGATAGCGGGCAACCAGGCAAGGAATGTGGAGCGTGCCACTCCGTACTTTCTTGCTATGGCTGAGGCATTGCCGGTCCTATGATATTCTGCAACAGCTCTCCTTTTGGTCTTATCATCAATCTTCCCTTTGCTCATACACTACAATTCGACACCTGTCATTTTGTTGATACATTGGTGGTTACAGAGATATTCGCACTACAACCCCCACTACAACCGCCTACAAAAGTACACTACAATTCCGACAGGCAAAGAACGAATTGAAAGTTTGTTACAAAATCGTAGTGTTGTGTGACAATTACGCACCGCCCATACCGTCGGCTTTGGCTTACTTTGGGAAAAAAATACAGGCATATGATAATGGGTATTATTGGAGCGGTGGGAGGGCTTGCGAGCGCCGGATATGGAGCATGGCAGCAGGCTAAGGCCGCAAAGAGGGCAGAGGAGCTGCAGGCGGAACAGAAGGCCGCAAACAATGCGTGGTATATGAGGAATTATTATCAGGATTACCTTAACACGGCGCAGGCACAGAATGCATTGAGGAAAGTAAGGAATGAATATGCGGAGAGGACTAAGGAGGCGAGGGCAAGGCAGGCCATTACGGGCGGAACGGCAGAGCAGGCTCAGGCTGTTGCGGAGGCGGGAGCTGAAGCCTACGGCAACGTGGTGGGCGATATTGCGGCACAGGGCGAGCAGGACAGGCAGGCTATAGATGCGCAGAAACTGGCGATGGACGCTAATCTCAATCAGCAGCAGATGTCCATTGAGGACTCGAGGCAGCAGGCGGGAGCGAGCCTTATCAATAGCGGCATAGGCGTTGCTACAAGTTCGCTGCAGGGCATTGATTGGAAAAAGGAAGGAGCAGAGAAAAAACCCCTTAATCTTTGATGATATGAGCCTATACGATATAATGAATGGTGATTCTGCCGAAGAACTGGAGAAGAAGGAGGGTATAGTGCCAACTGAAACTGAGGCAGTAAAGGTGCCGCAGACGCCTATGGGTGGCGACCAGGCACAGGCAAGGGTGCTGGCCGGAGGGGCTTCTTATTACCCGCCGCAGGAGAAGAAGAAAGAGTTCAAGTATACTGGCGGCTGGTGGCAGACGCCGCAGCTCGTGAATAAGATTGACGAGCTCTCGGGGCAAGCCGAGGCACGCATGGAGAAGGAGAAGAAGCGTGCTAAGATGCAGCGTGACATGGCGATACTCGGAGACCTCGCAAAGTTGGGAGCGCAGATAGGAGCGAATGCCGCCGGAGCGTGGAAGACGGAGGCTTTTACGCCCCAGACGCAGATTGCCAATGAACGTCTCGCCAAGCTGAGGGACGAGCATGCCGCACAGGTGGAAGCGTGGGCGAAGGCTAAGATGCAGGCTCGTGAAGCTGAAGCGAAGGACCATAATGCGAGGATGAAGTATGAACTCTCAATGGAGAACGCCGAGCAGGAGAGACAGAGGAAGGAAGATGAAAGAGCGGAGAAGAATGCATACTACAGAGACAAGCTTGCTGAAGATGTGCGACACCACCAGGCTCTTGAAGAGGTGCAGAGACAGAATGCGAAGACAAGAGAGGTTACTGCGAAGGGTGCAATGCAATTCAGAGCGTATGACCGAAATGGCGGGGAGCATTATTTTAATTCAAAGGATGAGGCCGAAATATATGCACGGCAAGAGGGTACATGGGTAGACAACCCTGTTGAGGTTGTAACTACAAAGAATGGGATTGACGATTTCGGACAACCTTATACTGAAGAGACTGTAAGAAAAACGGCCAAAGGTGGTTATAGCCAAAAACCAAGAGAGAAGATGGTTATAGAAGGTTTTGGAAAGAAACAGGTAAAAGGCTTTTAAAGATGGAAGATAAAAGAAGATTACTGTACGATGCACTGTCAAACGACTATGAATTAGGCGATTTTGAAAGTTTTTCTGCAAACATAGCCGATGATGCAAAGAGGAGGAATTTATACGATGCAATCTCTGATACATACGATGTCGGAGATTATGAAAGTTTCAGCGCAAAATTGGGAATCGAACCAGCTCCGGAGATTGACAAATCGCAATACGCGTTCACGGGTGAACAGCTGGGGCTGGATAAGGAGGCGAAGGTGCCAGGATATGAAGTTATGTCCGGATTTGAGAAGCCTGTCGGCGATGATACTCCGGTACTTTACAGACCGGGAGTGAAACCGGAAGAAGAGAAGGCTTTCAGTTTTGCTCCGCACCGGGAGTGGACAGCACCGAAGATATCGACAGAGGATGTGTTCTTGGGAGCTGCAGGAAAGGATGACTATTATTCGCTGAAGGCTCGCAAGAATATCACTGCTCCGAGAGCGGATGTGGTGAAGCATAACGGCAGATACTATACTCCCGAGGGCTCTTTTGACGGCTATATGGAGGCTGTCACGGCCGTAGATGACGCTAAGGTTTACAACGGCGTGTCGGTGGGACAGATGAAGGAATACTTCTCTAATAAGGAGGTGGACAGGCCTATGTATGCAAGAAGCATACGCAAGACTCCGGAAGAGATTGAGAGTGCTTACTCCGAGATGAACAAGCAAGACCTTAAAGGACAGTATGGTGATTTGGCAGAAAGAGTGGCAAACTTGATGGAGGCTCAAAGGGTCGAGGACATAAAGATGCATGATGAGTACCGGAAGAACAGAGGCGTCGGAGGTTTCATCAAGGACGCAATAATGCAGATGCCTGTTGCGGAGGCTGACGCATTGAGGGGAAGCGTCCCGACTTCTTCTCTTGACATCAGCAAAGAGGGAGTTTATTCAAAGGAGCAGAACGATGCTCTTGCAGCGGCGGGAAGGAAGCTCAATGAGATTAACGATATAATACAGGCCGCGGAGAGCGGGAATTTCTTTGACGCAATGACAAAGGCGCTTGGCAAGGCTGACACATGGACAGCCAACCGGCTTGTAAAGGATGCAAGCACGTTGAAACGTGTAGCGGAGAAGTATGAGAAAGAGGGAGAAGAGTCTTTGACGAAGGCGGAGAGGGCTCTGCTTGAGGCTGTGGTTATGCAGCGTGCCGTGGCGCAGGAGTACGAGGATGAGCTGACGGCGTGGGACAAAGCCGGAAAGAGCTTCGGCGAGTCCGTGCCTTTCATGATTGAGATGTTCGTCAATCCTCTCTCGGGGCTTGGAAGTAAGGCGGCGGACAAGCTTGGAAAACTTGCCTTGAAGAAAATAGGCGAGAAGGGAGCGAAGAATTTTGCCAGAAGGGCGGCGTGGAAAGGGGCGAAAGCTCTTGGCCGTGTAGCAGGCGGTGTTGTAGGTGGTACGGGAATGGCGTTCACTACGGGTCTGCCATCGTTGGGGGCCGGTGTCATTGAACGCACGACAGGTGATGCGACATACGGCAGGGATGTTGCCGGTGATATTGAATATAGAGGCCATGAGAATGCTGAAGGACTTGGAACGGCTATATACAAGGAGGCTACTAAGAAGATGCTTGACAATGCTTCTGAGATGATTAGGGCGGGATATGCGAGCGCTCCGTTCAAATGGTTGCAGAAGGCCGGCAAGGGGACTAAGCTGCTCGGCTGGATTGATAACCTGGCGCAGAGCAAGACAGGCAAGATGTTCGGCGAATTCATGGAGAAGACTAAGTGGAACGGACCTATAGAGGAGTTCCTTGAAGAGGTGCATGTGGGGTTGCTTGAGCCGGCTCTTGTAGGTGACTCTAATTTGAAAGACTTCTTCAATGGGAAGAACCTTGCGTCGGTGGCTATTGCTGTTGCGGTGCCCGGCGTGACGATGTCGGCTATAAACACTGCTGCGGGTGCCGCGGACGGTGCTTTCAAGGTGGGAGCGCAGGAGCGATGGAAGATGCAGAAGGCTGAAGCGAAAGGCTATGAGTTGTGGCAGGACAACCCCAATGAGTGGAATGACCTGACACGCAGCCTTATGGTGGGACAGCTGACGGACATAGAGAAGACATTGAACGATGTTTACAAGAATGAACGCCTCTCGTCGGAACAGAAGAAGGCGGCTCTTGAATATGCGGTGTATTCTCTGCAATGGAGAACGGCAAGAGGAGTGAAGGACGCTTTCGCTGAAGGAATGAATTTCATAGACCCGATGCTGTATGATGTGTACAGTGATGTGTACGGCACTGCGTATGCGGAAGTGGCGTCTCCTAAAAGAGCGGACAGAGCATACAAGGAGATGATTGCCACAGAAGAGAGGGCAAAAAAACTGCTGGGTGTGACGGAAGGCAGCATAGAGGAGTATATGGGTGAGAGGAGCGCTGACGAGGTATCACATGGCAATAAGGATATTGCAGATGCTATTACCGCATATCAGGCGGCGAAACTGAAATTCGAGGGCGTGAGAGACAAGTTCCGAGACGACAAGGCACGTGCGTACAGGGAGAGCGACTCGTCGATTGAGAAGGTTTCGAACAACGGCGTGGTTTATTCTTTCATTAACGATAGGGATGAAGAACTGTTCATTACAGACGGTGAGATTGTTCTGAACGATAACAACACTGTCGATTATGACAACTCTTCGGAGATTGTATATGTGCTTCATCCCAACGGAAGAGAGGAGCAGACAACACCTTGGAAGATTGTAGGTAAGATAACCGTGCAGAACGCAGAGGCGGTGAAGGCGGCTGCAAGGGCTGATATCGACAATGAGTGGAGAACTATGTTCGATGCTGCGGAGATGGAGATACAGCAGGAGGAGGCAGTGCAGACCCCGGTGAGCAGCCCTGAATTGCAGGATGCGGAGAATGGAATAAGAAGCATTCTTGGCATTCCGGCAGACGAGAGCATTGAGGATTACATAGGTGGCAGAAGTGTCAAGGATGTGGCAATGGGAGACCCTGCGGTTGAGGAGATGCTGAACAGCTACTTTGCTATTAAGGCTAATCCTGCCGGAGCGGACAGTGTGCAGGCCCCCACAGCAGTGGAGAGTGGAGAGATGAAAGATGAAAGCGCTCCTGCGGAGTTGCCTGATGTGCCGGACTTCTTCCGCTTGGACGGTACTAATTATGAGGTTGCCAGCAGGAATGCTGACGGCTCGGTGGATGCGATAACCGACGGCAAGCGTGTGACGATACCTGCCGGCACAGACTACTCTTCTATGATGCCTACGGACAAGAAAGGCGATATTGTGTTCACTGATATGCCTGTAGAGAGGACGCATGAATACTTCGTGCAGAAGGTGGCAAATGACAAGAAGCGTGCGGAGATGATTGACAACAACCGTAAGAAAGCTGAGACGGAACGCAAGAAGTATGACAAGGAGCCTGACGCGGGACTTGACCCTGACAAGTGGGAAGAGGCTAACCGAAAATGGGAAGAGGACAAGAAGGCGGCACAGGCGAAGATTGACTATTGGAATGAGGTTGCCAAGCGTGAAGCGGAGATAACACGCAGTGAGACACGCGAGGCGGTGGAGAATATCAATCCTGATGTAGTCAAGGAGACTGAGGAAGAGTTTATAGCCAGCCATTTGCCGAAGATTACTCCGGAGAGCTTCAAGAGGGGGACGGGTCTTTCCAATGAGGAGCAGTCTAAATTGGTTGGTGTTATCTCTAACGAGGGTGTAACCATTGAGCAGGCGGCTGAGAGCATCATGGAGAATTATGATAGTGAACTCAAGGCGCTGGGCTTTACAGGCGACATGCAGGATGTGAGGAATGTTATTATAGATGTTCTCTCACAGGGCAATCCGCGTTCGTACGCAAAGAACAGCCGTGAAGCAAGGGAGGCGGAGAATATCGAACAGCAGAGAGCTGAAGCGGAAGCATGGGCCATGGGTACATTCAATATGACCCTTGAAGAGCTGTATGTTTACGAAGAGACTTTGCTACCGCGTTTAACAAGAGAGTTCGAAGGCTTTGACGAGAAGGAATATTATGATAACTTAGCGGAAATTTACAAAAATGACACCACAAGAGAAAGCGAGAGTATTGGCCGAAGCGGTGAAGTACTGCAAGGCGAACAATCTGTTCCTTCCTCAGGAGCTCCAACTGTTGGAGTTCGGAACGAAAGAGGAGCAGTTTCAGATGATGTGCAAGGCGGTAGCCAGAATGGAGTTGCACAAGAAGAAGCTATAAACGAACCTGTCGGAGAAACCGACAACTCAACAGTATCACAGACAAGTGACCAAGTAGGTGGCCAAGTTGCCGAGGGCGAAGGAAGAACTGAAAGCGGAGAGGTGAAAACTGAAAACGCTTTGGGTGAAACTGATGCTCCCGGCCAAAGCGGTGTGTATGCTGATAATCACGGTAACTCGGTTGATGCTGACGGCAAACTGATTGTAGACGAGGTGAATTCAATTGACGAAATCACCGATGAGGATTTTGAAACTCCTACAAGAAATGTGCAGTTGCCGGCAATACCCGAAAATGTAGCGAATGCGATAGGTACTAACGGCAGGCCTGTTGTTATCAAGAAAAATGTTTTTGAGAAGAATGGTAACACTCACGTTGAATTAGAGCCGGAGGATAGCAGGAATATATTACGCTCTGCGTTGTATAATCCTAATTTGGTAGGCTCTACACAGCCAATAAGACGACCTGACTATAAAGTTGCTATCAGAACCGGAGAGCAGAATGCAGTTGTGGTACTTGATGTGTACCAAGAAAAAGACTTTGTAGAGATTGTGGGCTGGAGAATGGTGAATGAGAAAGGTCTTGCAAAAATGCAAAGACAGGCCGAGCGGGAGGGCGGGCAATTCCTCATACTTTCTCCCAATGATGGGTCGGCAGCAGCCCTTTCTGCTCTTCCACTCGGTCTGTCTTCTGCGAGCGAAGATAGAAACTCTGTTTCTAATTCGCAAGAGAATGCAGAAAAAAGTGGCGAAATTGCAGAAATTGGGGGCGAAAGAAGTGAAGAGCAAAGAGGAAAGAGCAAAGAGGAAAGTGAGAGTGCTCCCGAAATCCAAGAACCGCGCTCTGTTGAGGAGATGCTTGACAACGGCGACAAAAGGATAACAAGCTACAATTCGCGCGGCGAGGTGGCGACGGTTGCCATTGAGCGTGACGGAAAGGTTATTGCTGTTGATTCTTACGACGAGGGTGTTCTCTTTGAGCATACGGAGTATGACGGAAACGGCAAGGCGACTTCTGTTACCCGCTATGACAAGCAGGGAAATGTGGTTTTCACGCAGAAGTATGTGAACGGCATTGAGAGCAAGGCGTATGTGAAGGAGACTATGAGGGCTGCTCCACTGCGCAAGAGGGCTGAGAAGTGGATGAAGGAGACGGGTGTTCCGGTGCGATTGATTGGTGTTGGGGATGAGATTACGAACAGTGCTGCCCGAAGGGCTATTGAAGCAGGCAAAAAGGTTACCGGCTGGATTGACAACGATGAGGTGGTGCTGTATCTTCCAAACATTAGGAGTGCGAAGGAGATTGATGACGTGTTTGTTCATGAGGTTGTTGCTCATAAGGGTTTAAAGGCTCTTATGGGTGAGGATTTCAATGCTCTCTGCGATAAGGTGTGGGAGATGATGAGCGAGGAACAGCGTGCTTATTATTTGGATTATCCCGGTGTAAATGGCAACACCCGAAAGGCTGCGGATGAGTATATGGCTCACTTGGCCGAAGGGGTGGATCTGACGGACTCCGACAAGACTATTTGGGACTGGATTGTTGATGCTGTGAGGGCGTTTCTTGCAAAGAGTGGGTTTAAACTGAGCAACAGGGATATTGAGAACCTTATTAAGGCAAGCTACAGCAATCTGCGAGCGGAAAGCGGAAAGGGGAAAACAGGAAGCAAAGAGAATGATGTGCGTGGCGACAGCTATGAAGGGGATTTCTTCAACGAGAACGACGCGCAGATTAAGGACAGGACTATGTTCCGTGTTTCAAGGACACCGCAGGAGTTTGACGCTACACAGGCTGAGGCTGTGGAGAAACGCGGTATTGTTGCTCCGGGGCTGAATGAAGCTGTTGTTAATGTGGTTAATGTGCCGAGACACGACTTTACAGGCAACTTAAAAGAGGCTCGCGCTAAAGCAAAAGAATGGGCTATCGAGAATTATACAGGCAAGGAGTTTGATTTGCCCGAGAATGCCGGTAAATATGTTATCAGCAAAAATGCTATTGGCAAATACCTCGATAAGTCTGCTTTTGACAAGAGCGAAAATGCAGCAGTTCATTTGTCAGTGTTGAAAGAGTTGCCTAATGTTATAAGCAATTCTATTGAAGCGGAGATACACGCAGATTATTCAAAGGGAGTTAATGGAGAAAGAAGTGCGGAGAATGGAGTAAACAGAAATGATTTACTCGTTCATCGCATTTATGGTGCTGTAAATATTGACGGCAAGACTTATAGGGTAAAAACTACCATTCATGAGTTCAGAGACGCGAATACAGCAAACACTCCCCATAGTTACGAGGTAACAAAAATAGAGTTGATAGAAGACTCCACTGTTACCCCGAATGACGGCATAAACAATCCTTTGAATCGTTCTGTCAACTCTATTTCTGCGACAAAGTTACTTGAAGGAGTTGAGAAATCCTACGATAAGGGCAAAAAAGTTCTTGATGAGAGTGAAAATTTTTCGGAAAATCCCCAAGACGCGGAAAGCGGCATTCGTTTCAGGACAAGACCGATGTCCAAGGAGGAGGCAAGGCAGATGGTGCGCGAGCTTGTTGTGCCGTTTGCAAAGGAGCTCAGGGAGGAACAGGAGACAAGGTTCAGGACTATCGGCGGCAACAGCGGCTATGTGGGGTACTCCATGAGCAAGAGGGCTGCTGAAGCAAGAGAGGAAGGTCGCTATCCGAAGACTGACTTTAAGAAGGAGTACGGTGTAACCGACAAGGAGTTGAAGGCACTGGTGGATGCCGGCATTGTATCTGACAAAGAGTGGCACCATACAAGCAAGTTTGGCAATAGGACTACTTTCTATGGTTTTGAGAATGGGGGTGCTGTTGATTTCTTCAACGAGAACAGGGAGCGCGTTAAGGAGGCTGTAAAGAATGGCACTCTTAATGAGCTTTTGCCGGAATTCCAAAAGGCGGCAGATGCATTTGATGATGCGGAGATTGAAAGATACCGTAGGGAGACCCAGGAGCAGAGGCTACGTGAGGAGAAGCGCGCGGAGTACAACGCTTATGTAAAGTCTATGCTGCCCGAGATGTATACTGCGGAGAATGGTGTTATTATCCGCCTGAACGGCAGTCCTGATGACTATTCCTGGAAAGGCGAGCTGAACGGCGAGACGCTGACAAAGAGACACGGCAAGAGTACGAGGGATGCGGCCTTTGCTGAACTTAGGGAGCATCTGCGTGAGGTTATTCCGTCATTCAATGAGTGGGCCGGCAAAGACAGCGGCATAAGGTTCCGCTTTGTCGGCGAGAAGGGTGCTGCCAACCTTGACAATGTAGAGGAGGCGACTACCCGACTGGATAACCTTGCTGTTGCGCATGAGATGGAAACCGCAGGCAAGGAGGCGAAGGCCATTAAACTTGCTACAGGCTGGGAGCGCGGTGCTGACGGCAAGTGGAGGTATGAGACGGAGGATGCTCTTATTAAGGAAACTCCTATGCAGAAGGTTGCCCGCCTAAAAGAGGAGTACCAACCTATTGACAAGGAGTTTGACCGGTTGAGCCAGGCGACTGCTGTGCCATTAAAACGTGGTGCAAGCGAGGAAGAGAAGGCAAGAAGAAAGGAACTCAACAAGCGGAGGGCTAAGGTTGCCAAGGAGTGGAGTAAGAAACGTGGGGAGATATGGGACGCGGAACAAACTGTAAGGGGATTGACCGTTGCAGATCTGATAGGCGAGGATAATGAACTGTTGAAGGCTTACCCCGAACTGGCTGATATGCAGGTTTCGTTTGTGAATAACACTGATTTTATAGAACGTGGTTACAACGGTTTCTACGACGGCAGTTCTATTTGGATAAATCCTAACGCAAAGGATGTTCAAAGTACATTTGTACATGAGATACAGCACGCTGTTCAGGAGATTGAGGGCTTTGCAAGGGGCTCAAATGTTGAAAGATTTGCAGATGTGCGCGGTGCGGTGTTGGACAGTCTTAACTTTATGACAGATGGCGATTTGCTAAAGGGAAGTGCTATTAGTGACGTACAAAGCCTGCGCGATGCTTTGGATAAGAATATTCCTTATACCGAGGTATCGGTAAAAGAGGGGTATGCGGAGAATCTCCAAAAGGTTGCAAGGAAATACGGATATGAGAATATAGATGCTCTTGTGGAGGATTTTACAAATATGCCTTCTGCTTTTGAACAGTACCTACGCACAGCCGGTGAGGTTGAGAGCCGTAATGTGCAGGAGCGCATGAATATGACCCCCGAGGAAAGAAGAAACTCTCTTGCTGCTGAGACCGAGGACGTAGCACGCAAGGACCAGATATTCATTTATGATGCACTGAAGAGTGCGATGAACGTCGATGATTTGTTTGCAAAAATGAATGAGAATGCAGAACCAATCGTCCCTCGTTTATTGACAGAAGAGGTTTGGGAAAACGAGATAAGGGACAAGAGATTTAAAACTCCTATTGGTGATGTTAAACTTGGAGAGAATCAATATAAGAAAAATAAGGGTAAAGGAAGAGAACGTGAGTTTGGTATGATTATACCAACCCTTGAAAGACCTGACTTTATATTTGAAGAAGTTGCCCACGAAGAGGGTGCTGAAAGACAGACAAAATATGTATTTGCAAAGGCGTTTTATGACAATGAAGGTAATAAACACGTCTATTACGCAGATGTGTCTGTATTGAAAGACGGAATGGAAGCGGTGACAAGCAGTCACCATTTAAGAGACAAACAGGTGCTGAAAAAAATAAGAAAAGAGCAAATGCTCTGGAATCGTTTCGCAAGCGATTCGATGTCTTCGGCACAAGGCGGCTCGACAGACCAGAGCAATGCTCTTTCTGCCGACAAAGGTAGTGACAATTCTTCAAATACGCAAGAGGGAGAAACGAGATTCAGAACAGTAGAGGAAGCTGCAGACAGCAGTATAGACGATGTGCCTACACAGCCGATGACCTTGATGGAGAGATTGACAAACTCGCTCCTTGAGGTGAGTGCGAAGAACAAGGAAAACCTTGACTTGAGAAGGAATGCATTAAGGACTTTCGGCAGGGACCTGGAAAATCTGCTTAAGCTGATGAGGGCGCAGAGGGAGTATGACAAATCGACTGTCGATACTCTTGTGAAACTTGCGAAGATGTACTTCAAGAACGCGCAGCTGCTGGGCGAGGTTGATACCTACACGATGGGACGTGTATTGTCGCTCATCAACAACGTGGTGGGTAAAAGGGACGTCACTGCGAGTGCGGCGAAACTGGTGGACATTCTGCTTGACGCTCACACGAAGGCTCTCAAGGGTGTTCTTGACAAGGCCGAGAAGGCAAAAGCGAAAAAGGTAAATGCCGCCGGCGTTGAGGTGATGGGAAGTCTTGACAAGTACGCCCAGGAGATGACGGAGGTTTACAAGGATGCTAAAGGTTGGGATATAAAACTCCTTGACGAGTCGATAAGTGAAAGTGAGAACAGGCTTGCTGAAGCTGACGCAGAAGTGAGAAGGGTTCTCGGAATAGGAGAAAATGACGACATCGACAAGGTTGTGGATGGATATGTTTCACGCAGTGACTCCGCTGACGGCGCTGTTGATGCCTATAAGCATGAGCGTGCAAGGCTGGAGGGCTTTGACTTGGCAAGGGAGTATAGGGAGAAGATACACCATGCTGAGGTGGAGATAGCGACTCTCAAACAGGAGTTGAAGGATGCGGAAACTGAATACAGGAGTGGCTTATTGAATGGTAAGGAACTGAAGGAGTTCCGCAAGGCTACACAGGAGGCGATAATGCAGGCCAAAGCGGAGATGATTGAGGGTTACCATGACGTGATAAAGAGGTTTACCTCTGACGTGGCACAGGGCCGTACAAGGGCGAAGGCGTTTGTTCAGGAGCAGATAGACAGAGCAAGAGAGATACAGCATAATGCGAACAGCGACATGGAGGGACACCCGGCTGACGCGCAGGGCGAGAAGCCTGATGCGTGGAACAACTCGGCGATGCGCTGGGCTATGAGTGCAATGCTTACATTCCAGGGAATGTTGAAGAAGTTCGGAGAAAAGGCTGTGGACGGCAAGGGTTATCTCTATAATAGGTTTATGCCACAGGCTACGCAGGCGGCCGATAAGGAATTCAAGGGCAAGGTCGCTGCAAGGTTGGTGATTGAAACGGAGCTAAAAAGGATTTTCGGCGAAAAAATGTCTATTGAGGAGTTCTTGAAGCTTTCAAGGGAAAAGGGCGTTGCCATAACCTATAAGGAGGCCGGTGTGGAGAAGTCATTTGAGCTCGGCAAGGGACAGATGCTCTACATATACATGGTGAACAAGATGTCCGACGGCAAGATGAAGCTTCGCAAGATGGGTATCACAGAGGAACTGGTTGAAGAGATTGCCGGAAAGCTTGACCCTAAAATGATAGGGTTTGCCGATTGGGTGCAGAATACTCTGTTGAGTGATTTGAGGGGAAAGTATAACGCTGTGCATGAAAGGATGTTCGGCGCTCCGATGGCGGCCATTGAGAATTATTTCCCGATAAAGATACGCAAGGAGGCGAGAGGCGAGAGAGGTGACGTGAGCCAGCAATATGCGGAAGAGAATATTTCTACTGTTACGGGCTCTATTATCAAACGAAGCAAGAACGCTACGGCTCTTGACTTGAGCGCTGATGCGATGTCGGTGCTTATTGAGCACATCGACAATATGGAGCATTGGGCGGCTTTCGCTGAGTTCAACAGAGACTTGAACACGCTCCTTAATTACAGGCACTTCCAGAACCAGGTAAAGAACATGACGTCGGTACGATATGGCTCGGGCGATGTTCTTTGGAGAAACTTCAGGGAGGTGGCTTCTATTGTGGCCGGCACATACAGACCAAGCAATTCGGAAATTGACAAGGCGGTGCTTAATATCGCAAAGGGATTGACAAGATCTAAAATTAACTTCAGGGGATATACGGCTTTGAAGCAGGTGCTTTCGGCTCCGGCGTTCTGGAATGAGGCAGGTGTGGAAGAACTGGCTAAGTGTTATGCAAATCCGATGGGCTCATGTATGTGGGCTATGGAAAATCTTCCCGGCTTCGCTGAACGATGGAAGGGTCGCACAATGGGTAACGAGAAGCTGCTTGCCGATGACAATGACTGGAAGATATGGAGAACAAAATTTGTGGAGAATGCCACTAAATGGGGTATGACTCCGAATGCCGCTATTGATGCTCTTACTGTAGCTCAGGGAGCAAGAGCGGTGTATCTAACCAAGCTGAAGAAGTTCAAGAAGGCCGGATATACTGAACAGAGAGCGCATGAGAAAGCTATCCAGGCTGCGGCAGAGGCTTACAATGAGACTCAGCAAAGCAGTGAGGGCGCCTATATAAGCCCTCTGCAGGTTAGCGGAACTATTGGCTCGGCGATATTCTCCACTTTCAAGAATAATAACTTCGGATATACACGAAAGACTATACAGGCTATTGCGAACATCAACCGCAAGAGAAAAAAGGGTTACAAGGAGAAGGCTATTGAGTTCATGACAAAGCAGATGGTTCGTGACGGCTTGACGGAAGAGCAGGCGAAGAGGTTTGCGACACAGCTGTATAACAAGAGCCTTTATAAGGATGTTGCGGATGCGGCTCTGTTCGGCGTCGGGCTCGGTCTTCTGTGGGAGTTTGGCGGAAGCGCTATTTATCTGATCATGGGCGACGATGACGAGGAGAAAGAGAAACTTGCAGAGGAGATTGCTATAAGGGGCGGATTGGGCGCACTGCAGGGCATACCGGGCGGCGAGATGCTAACAAGCGCTGTGTTCGCCATTAAAGAGGGTGACGCCAAGATGTTCCGCTTGCCGCAGCTGGTAGCTGTGAGCGATGTAATGAATGTTGCGCAAGCTCTCGACACCGATTGGGTGAAGGGTGCTACGGACTTGATTAATATGTTTATCGCAATGGGCGTGGGGGTAAACATGCAGACATTCACTGATTGGTATGCTGCGGCGCGAGATATCGATGGTGCAACTCCTGAAGAGATTGGAATGTTTGTTCTGAGATTTTTAGCGGCTCCACAAAGCCAGACTGAAAAGCTAAGGGTTGATGACGCTCTTGAGGATAATGGGGAACGTGCCGAAGAGGCCATGAGGCAGTATGTTGAATACAAGACAAGAAAGGCTACTCCGCTTACCGGGTGGATGTACTCCGACGAGGGACAGGCGAAGGCCTGGGAGAGGTATTCAAGACGTTTCAAGGGCTTGTTGGACGAGAGAATTGAATCGGTTGTTGAGGACAGCACTGCATTTGACTTGTATTACGACAACGCATCGCCCTTGCTGAAAGAGAAACTGGACGGCATGAGAAAGGATTATCTTTCAAAGGATAAAAAAGAGGAGATGAGAAAGGCGGATGTGACTATTGATGATGTGGTAAACAATACTCTTTGGGGCAAGAATCCGAAGAATGAGGTTTACTACGGAATGACAAACTCGAAAGATATAGACGAAGACTTCTTGCTGAAAGAGAGCTTTGCGAAGTATCAAGAGACTTTCACCGCCTGGAATAAATTGAGGGGTGAGGCAAGAGCGGAATATTCTAAGACGCATAAAAAGGAACTTGAAGTATATGATAAAGTCAAGCCTTATATCAATAGAATGAATAACGCCAGGTCTCAGATGAAAACAGACCCTAACAGAGCGGCGCATTTGATGATTCAGGTGCGTCGGAAGAGAAGAGAGGCTATTAACCTAATAAATAACTACCGTAAGAATGAATAAGTTTCTAAGCAGAGTGAAAGAGGGGAGCCGCAAGGTGGCGGCTCCAGCTAAGAAGAGCAACCTGGTGCATAATGATGAGGACTTGCACGCTCTTGAGCTATTCGCAAGCGACTGGGCTTCTCTCGAGGAGATGAGACGTAAGGACAGACGTTCGCAGATGTATGCCTGGGGGGACCAGTGGGGGGATGTTATACGTGACCCGGACACGGGGAACATGATAACGGAGCGTGCTTTGATTATGAAGGAGGGAAAGGTGCCCTTGAAGAATAATATGATTGCCCCGATACTGAATAATATTGAGGGACAGCTTCGCACGAATACGGTGAAGCCTGTATGTGCGGTGCGTGACCAAAGGGAGGCGAAGCTGGGTGAGATGATGTCGATGGCCATTGAGTATGTGCATGACATTAACGAGATGCAGGAACTGGATGCCAACGGACTGAAGAGCATGGTGACAAGCGGTGTGATATCGCAACGACTGGAGTTCGGGAATAACCCGGCAAAGGGAAACATGCATGACGTGTGGGCGTTCCCGGTGCAGACCGCAAGGCTCTTCTTCGACACTTCGACGGAGGATCCTCGTATGTGGGATGTGACACGAATAGGGGAATTGTTCGACCTCTCGCTTGACGAGGTGATAGCGAGCTTTGGAAAGTATGTCTCGGAAGAGGAGTTAAGGCGTATATATGGTGATGTGGACAAGTCTTTATATAGGGATTATAATTCGCTTAACGGTGATAAGCTGAAGAACTTGAATTTCTATACTCCATCACAGCCTAACATGTGCAGGGTGATATTGGGTTGGAGGCTTGAGAACCGCCCTGCTTTGTTCTGTCATGACTGGTTGCATGGAACGTATGACTATGTGCCAAGAAAAGAACAGTGGAGCATTGAGGCGGAGAATAAAAGAAGAGTTGAAGAGGCTCGGATGAACGGCGTCGCTGAGGAGGACGCTCTGTTGATTGACTTCGAGAAGACGACTGAAAGGGTGTGGGTGTACCGTTACATGTCTCCTTACGGTGACTGTCTATTGAAAGGTGACTCGCCTTATTGGCACGGTGGGCATAACTATGTTCTCGGGGTGCAGCACTTCGTGGGAGGAAAGCTGTATAACTTTGTGGAGCAGTTCATCGACCAGCAGAGGATTATTAACCGCACGGCAATGATGATTGACTTCATAAGGAGCTCGAGCTCGAAGGGACTGATGATTGTGGACGAGAGCGCCTTTGAATCTATGAGCCGTGAGGAGATTGTGGACGAGTATGTACGATATAACGGCGTGCTGTTTGTAAAGCCTAAGCAGGGCGTTAATGTAAGGGATGTAATACATCAGTTGAACGGAAATGCGGCGATGGCGGGGGATTATGAACTGCTGAACCTGCAGCTGAAGCTGATTAATGAGATTTCGGGCGTGAACACTGCGATGCAGGGACAGGCACCGACAAGCGGAACGCCATCTTCTCTCTACGCTCAGCAGGCGCAGAACTCGTCGCTGAACCTTAAGGGACTGTTCGGGGCTTTGACGGCGTTCAGAAAAAGACGTGACACGAAGCTGATGCAGATGATACAGCAGTTCTACCAGGATACGGTGTACCTGAACATCGCAGGACGAGACTATAGCGAAGAGGCTAAATGGTACAAGCCGGAGAAGGTGAAGAACGCTCAGATTGACCTTACTATAGCTGACGGGAATAACTCGCCTGCGTACCAGATGCTGCAGAATGACTTCTTGATGCAGCTGTTCCAGGGAGGAGCGATTGACGTGAAGAACTTGCTGGAGAATACTTCGTATCCTTTTGCATCGAGAATCCTGGAGGGCATTAAGCGCAAGGAGATGGAGGCGCAGCAGGCTATGGCGCAGTACCAACAGGAGGCACAGGGAGCGATGACGCAACCGCTGAGCCCGCAGATGCGGATGGCGATGGATAACGGTAACGCCGGACCTATGGACGGTATTGTGCAGAGAGGGTAATGAACGCAAAACGGAAATGTTATGAATAAGATAAATATTCCATTCAGGGGCATTACGAACGTGCCCGATGATAGTTATTCGCAGGACGGAAGCATGAGTGTTCTGTTGAACATGAGACACAAGGGGGGGGAGCTGGTGCCATGCCGGCCGCCCACAGTAACGTATACTGCAGAAGGGATAAAGCAGGCGATGTATCATGCGCAAAGCGGATACTGGCTGATATTGTATCAAACAGGAAGCCTGCAATTTGAAAACTTTAATAATAACGATGGTGGCGAGTTGAAGCTTGACCAGGATATAACCTCATTCACAATCATGGGCAATGTGGTGGTGGTTAATCTTAAGGACTCCGTGGAGTATGCGATATGGCGAAATGGGATTTATGTGTATTTGGGTGGGCTGCCGGTGGTGCCGAGGTTGATAGGTGTTATTGAGCAAGAGAAGACTATTGAAAGGGAAACGTCTGACAGCTATTACAGAGGCTATAACATTACTAATGATATAGCTCTTTTTAACCAAGTAGTCTCTAAAGGTTACATAGACCAGGTGCTCGATGAGGTGTATGAAGAGAGGGGGTATGTGGACAGGGCTTGGTTTAAGGTCGCATTAAGACTGTTCGACGGAAGTTGTGTAGCCCTATCGGGTATATATCAGTTGTCGGCGAGGAGAACCGGAGATGATGATGTTATAGGAAGCAGAAGTGTAACATGGAGCCATGTTGAGGGTACTGAAGATGGTGAAGGTGATAAAATAAAATATCGTTATAAGGCTAAAGTTGATTATTTTGTTCCGTCAATATCTTTGGGTCATTTTCTGGATGCTAAAAAATGGAAGGATATAATTGTCTCGATAGATGTGTATTCTACGGGGTCGATAATGACTTATGCTCCGCAAAAAAGGAGTTCTATTTCGGATTTCTCGGTACCGCCGTATGAGGTGTATGCGCAAAGGACGCCAGAGGAACTCAAGGAGGCTATGATTAATGCCGATTTTCATAAAGTTGCGGAGTTCGACCTGAATGGCAATGAATTGTGGAGCATTGACAACACTTCTCCTTCGAATATAGCGGTGCAGGAGGTCCTGAATGATGTTCAACTGAATTCTGTTATCGCCAAAGATGCTGTCGTGATAAATTCCAAACTGCATGCTACGGGTATAAAGGAAAGGTTTTTTCGGGGTTTTAATGCATATAGAATTGACGCTGAAAGTTATAACAGAAGCGAGAAACCATGGACAATTGTTGTTTACTTGAGAATAGACAATAAAGAAAAAAGGGTCGTTTTTAAGGAAGATTCTGAAACTCAGCTGAACCCTCCTCTGTATTTCTTTGCCTACCCGGATAGCAGGGCTTATAGGATGGAGGTATATGAAGAGAGGGAAGAGGGTGGATACAAGATGCTTTCTCTGCCTCTTACGCCTCACAGGATAAGGAATGAAGCATATTTTCTTAAAACAAAAACTGTGACTATATCTGGGGATAGGGATAGTTCGGGAGCGTCGGCACCTGAAATTGACATGGATATCACGTGGTCGAGTGCGAACAGTATCCCGAATGCTGATGATGTTGAATCGTTGCCGGGCTTTCTCAAGGTGTCGGAGATTGACAATCCGTTCTACTTCCCGGCAGCGCAGACATATAAGTTCGAGGGGGACATCTTAAGGATCGCAAGCAATGCGGAGGCGATATCCACAGGACAGTTCGGTCAGTATCCGCTGTTCGTGTTCACGACTGAGGGTATATGGGCGATGCAGGTGGATACGAGCGGAAAGGGTGCGTACGCCACGCAGAGTCCGTTTAGCAGGGAGGTCTGCGCAGGTGACGGAACTGTCTGCCCGGTAAGCGGTGGGATTGTCTTTACCACGCAAAGGGGTGTGATGGCTATCAGCGGAGGGCAGGTGACGGAACTGTCTGCCCGGCTTGACGGATTGGATAATGTGATGATGAAGAATAGCAGGGACTTGCTTACCAAAGTACTGAAAAATGCCGGTATCAGTTATATGACCCCGGAGAATATCAGGACTTACATCAATGACGGCAACGGGGCGAAACTGGCGTATAATTACTTGCATAATGAGGTTATTCTCTCTAATATCGAATATCCTTACTCTTATGTGTACTCACTGGACAACCGGGAATGGAGCATGATTGACAAAACGTTTGATGTGACGACGAACAAGTATCCTGAATTGGTTGTCTTTGAAACGGAAAATAATAAGATGCTTGTGTTCGACGATGAGGGGCCCGGTGCTGTGGAAGTGGCGGCGATTACAAGGCCTATAAAGGTTGATACGCTGGACTTCAAGAGACTACGCCAGGCGGCACTTAGATGCACGTTTGAGGGTGAATTGAACTTCTATGTACTGGGCTCGAATGACGGTGCGAGGTTTGTGTGTATCACGGGCAAGGAATACCCGAGCCTTAACGGTGGGGAGAACACAGCTGTTGTACGCAGAGACTTGATTACCTCTATGAGCCGAAGCAAGCAGTATAAGTACATGGCTGTTGCTGTGTCGGGAAGAATGAACGGGCGGATTTCGCTGGCGGAGATGCTTGTTGAGGGCGGTTTTGCAAGCAACCAGCTGAGGTAAAAGAAAAGTGCGGAGGTGGTAGGACACGTCCGCACATAATGGATTAGTCCGCTACGGGAACATAGAACCTAAAGGCTCTGCAGCGTTTACTTGTAAATTCATTGCAAATATAGGTATATTCTTAAGATATTGAAATGTTATTTCAGTATTTATTTGTTATTTGGAATGGGTCTAAAACGGAAAAGTGAAAGGGCAACCATAACGGCTGCCCCTTTTGCTTATACTTATGCTAACAGTTCAACTTCGTCGCGGAGGACTTGAATGTCGCAAAGGAGGTGCATGATGTCGCTTGTTATGCGGTAGAAGTCTTCGTTGTCGAGGTTGTTGTTCTCGTAGCTGTAGATGAGGTTGGAGGTGCTTACGATGAGTGAACCTACCTTGATGTCCTTTACGATGTCTATTATCTCCTGTATTGTTGATTCTTTATGTGTGTTTTCCATGATTCTTTTTTTTAATTGGTTAGTTACTTTCCCCCGATACCCGGCTGTGTGGTTGATGTTGGCGCGTCGAATAGTGAGTGGATGAATTGTCGGCCTGGTTCGGTCCACACGGTTTGCTGTGAGGTGTGGATTTTGCCGGAGGTGCCTGTGTACTGACGGGTTACGGTCTTGGTGTAGCCTTTGTCCTGGTACTTGGCATAGAGGAGCCATTGGCCGCTTTGCTTGTACTGTACTCCTTTTTCTTTGAGCTTGCGGTTGAGGGTTTCTGCGCCCCAGCCGAACTCCTTGGCTATTTGGGTTGCGGTGTAGGTGGAGGTTGAGTTTAGAACATCGTCATAGTACTCTACCTTTGGGGCTTGCTCCTTGATGACGCGCTCTTGCTCTTGGGCTTTGGCTTCGAGGAGTTGTTTCTCGGC
>JAZNPP010000024.1:0-55683 GCA_045589695.1 Bacteroidaceae bacterium | reverse complement strand
CGACCGTCTGCGCGATTGGGTAAACAAACCACGCACCAACGGCTACAAAGCCCTGCACGCTACATTTATGAGCAAGCGTGGAGAATGGATAGAAGTGCAGATCCGTAGCGAAAAAATGAACGAAATGGCCGAGAAAGGAATCGCCGCCCATTGGAAATATAAAAGTCAGGGCGAAAGTGGCGGCGACGAGCAACTTGACAATTGGCTGCACACCATAAAGGAGATTCTCGACGACCCACAGCCCAACGCACTCGACTTCCTCGACACCATAAAACTTAATCTCTATGCAACCGAAATATTCGTCTTCACACCCAAAGGCGACATAAAAACAATGCCGCAGAATTGCACTGCACTCGACCTTGCATACAGCATACATACATTCTTGGGCAACCACTGCATAGGAGCGAAAGTAAACCACAAGCTCGTTCCGCTCAACCACCTGCTGCAAAGCGGCGACCAGGTCGAGATTCTCACATCCAACGCTCCGAGAGTGGATGAGAGCTGGCTCTCATTTGTAACTACCGCAAAGGCTCGTGCAAAGATTCATGCCGCGCTACGTCGCCAGCAACGTCTATTGCAGCATGAGGGAGAGGAGAAGCTCAACCAATTCCTTGAAAAAGAGGGGCTCGGCAACCACGCCGGCAACATCGAGAAATTGTGGAAGCTGCATGGTCTCAAAGACAGAGACGAGCTGCTGCAGGCGTTAGGCAAAGGAAGCATCACCCTCGGAAATGAAGACAAAGACGCGCTGCTCGGCAACAAGAAGCTCAGCTTCGCTTCGATATTCTCGTTCAACAGGGACAAAAAGAAAGACGGAGAGACAAAGGGCGAGGTACACGAGCGGATAGACCGCAAAACCCCGATAAACCTTACCGAGGAGAGCCTGAAGGAGAAGTATATAATAGCGGAGTGCTGCCACCCGATACCTGGCGATGATGTCCTGGGCTACTATGACGAAAACAAGCACATTGTAATACACAAACGTAATTGCGATGTAGCGAACACTTTGAAGAGCAGCCACGGCGACAGAATACTCGCAGCTAAATGGGGCACCCATAAACAGCTGTACTTCGTGGTGCCTATTCAGATAACCGGCATCGACGACATGGGCGTGCTGCACCACATCACCGCTATCATTTCGGAGCAGCTGAACGCAAATATCCAGAAGATACACTTAGAAAGCAACAACGGCATATTCGACGGCACATTCTGGATAAACGTGCATGACGTCGATGACGTAAAGAACATTTGCGACAACCTCAAGAAAATAAAAAATATAAAGACTATAGCAAGAATAGGATAACGGCGTACGGTTCCCGTCGGATCTCGTGTTCCATGCTATTAATATTCCATGTAGCAACCATGCTGCCCGTTCTTGGAATTTACACGTTTGGAGTTTATAAAGCGAGCGAGGCTATATAAACATGAAAGCGGCCCTTCGGCCGCTTTCATGTTTATATGTTATCGAGTTGCTCCTTCAGCGCCAGCAGTTCTTCTTTTACAGCCTTAAGACGGTCTATGACCTCGCTGTTCGTTTCGGCACTCTCTTTGGGACCGCCCGCCTTGAACTGCTTTTTAGCGCCGGAGAGCGTAAGACCACGCTCTTTTACAAGATGATAGACTGTACGCAGCGTCTTTATGTCGTCTTTAGTATAACGACGCACTCCATTGGCGCCTTTATACGGCGAGACCTGCGGAAACACAGTCTCCCAATACCGCAAAGTCGTTTCTGTAACGCCTATCTCCTTTGCCACCTCCTTGATGGAGTAGTACATCTTCAAGTCTTTGTTCAGGTTAAGTGCCATATCAGTCGTATATTTTGCCATGATTCTCGGCCATCTGCAACATCTGGTCGTAACCGTCGGCATCCAAGTCCATAAAATAGTAATTGATAGGATTTTCGTGTTTGCCCTTGTTTATTACTTCGTAATGAAGGTGAGGGCCCGTACTCTTGCCTGAGTTGCCACTGAGGGCTATTTGTTCGCCCCGCACCACCTTTTGGCCTTTTTTAACAAGGAATTTCTTGTCGAGCAGATGGGCGTACAACGTCTTGTATCCGTAGCCGTGGTCAATAACGACGGTATATCCGTAACCCGACATCCACTTAGCGCTCTCTACTACACCGTCGGCCGTAGCGTAAACAGGCGTGCGCTTGTCGCAAGAGAAGTCCATTCCCTTATGGAACTTACGCACCTTATATACGGGGTCAATACGGTAGCCGTATCCCGACGCCGTACGCTTAAGGTCACGGTTCGCGATAGGTTGAATGGCAGGAAGGTGACGCAGGCGTTCTTCGGCATCCTTGTCGAGAGCTACTATCTCGTCGAACGATTTTATCTGCATATAAAGCTGCTTTTCGAGAAGATCGAGCTTCTGCGTCGTCTCCACGAGCAGTTCGGCATTGTTCATCCCGAGAAGGTGGTCGTAGCGGTTCGTGCCGGCATAGCCTGCGTTGCGCGTCTCTTCCGATACGGGCTCGGCATTGAGCATGACCCTGTAGAGATTGTCGTCACGCTGCTGTATATCCTGAAGCACCAGCATGGCCCTGTCGAGACGTGAAGAGAGAACTTTATACTGCGCCAAAAGCTGCGAGTTCTCGTTCTCGAACTCCTGAACGGTAGGCTTGTCTATAAACATGTAGAAGACGAGGAAAGCAAGACCGCCGAAGATAATGCTGAAGAATATATTACGCAGAACAATTATCACCCTCTGCGCAAGAGTGACATATACGCGCTCATACTCATTTGTTTCGGAGTTGAATGTATAACGTGGCTTTCGCATTTTCAGGTAATAAATTCACTTGCTGACGAACGGCTGCAAATGTAATAAAATATTACATTTTCTGCAAATAATAGAAGTTAAAGCCTTTAATGTGAAAAAACTATTGAACTTTACACGGCGATAACCGACAATATTCCGTAAAAAAATGTAACTTTGCATGATTTTTTGTCAAAAGGAAATAAAAAACTTAGTTATATGCTCACATCAAAAGAAATTAGAGAATCGTTCAAGCAGTTCTTTGAGCAGAAAGGACACCTAATCGTTCCCTCGGCTCCAATGGTTGTCAAAGATGACCCGACACTGATGTTTACCAACGCAGGAATGAACCAGTTCAAGGATATCATTCTCGGCAACCGCCCTGCAAAGAGCAAACGTGTAGCCGACTCGCAGAAGTGCCTTCGTGTAAGCGGCAAGCACAACGACCTTGAGGAGGTAGGACACGATACATATCACCATACTATGTTCGAGATGCTCGGCAACTGGTCTTTCGGCGACTATTTCAAGGAAGAGGCTATAAACTGGGCTTGGGAGTACCTTACACAGGTAGTGAAACTCGACCCCGACCGCATGTATGCGACCGTATTCGAGGGCTGCGAGGCCGAAGGCTTAGAGCGCGATAACGAGGCCGCGGCCATTTGGGCGAAGCTCCTTCCCGAGGAACGTATCATCAACGGCAACCACCACGACAATTTCTGGGAGATGGGCGACACGGGCCCTTGCGGACCCTGCTCAGAGATACACATCGACCTGCGCAGCGATGAGGAAAGAGCAAAGATCAACGGCCGTGAGCTTGTAAACGGCTCACACCCTCAGGTTATTGAAATATGGAACCTTGTGTTCATGCAGTTCAACCGCATGGCCGACGGACACCTTGAGGAGCTGCCCGCAAAGGTCATTGACACAGGCATGGGCTTCGAGCGTCTTTGCATGGCTCTTCAGGGCAAGCAGTCGAACTACGACACCGACGTGTTCCAGCCTATCATCAAGGCTATCGGCGAACTGTCGGGAAAAACATACGGCGAAAACAGCCAGACAGACGTTGCCATGCGAGTAATCGCCGACCATATCCGTACAATATCATTCTCGATAACGGACGGACAGCTTCCTTCAAACGCAAAGGCAGGATATGTCATTCGCCGTATCCTGCGCCGTGCAGTACGCTACGGCTACACGTTCTTGGGACAAAAGCAGGCTTTCATGTATAAGCTTGTTCCGACACTCATAGAGAACATGGGTGACGCATATCCCGAACTGCTGCAGCAGCAGGAGCTTATCACTAAGGTAATGAAAGAGGAAGAGGAGTCGTTTCTCCGTACTCTGGAGACCGGCATCGGCATGCTCGACAAAATAATGTCCGCAACAAAGGAGAACGGCAAGAACGAAATCAGCGGCGTCGAGGCGTTCACCCTCTACGACACCTTCGGTTTCCCGATTGACCTCACGCAGCTTATTCTCCGCGAGAACGGCCTTACCGTGAACATGGAACAGTTCGACGAAGAGATGCTCAAACAGAAGACACGTGCCCGAAACGCCGCCGCTGTGGAAAACGGCGACTGGATAACAGTAAGCGAAGGCGAGTGTACTTTTGTAGGATACGACAACACCGAATACGAGACTACGATCCTTCGTTACCGCCAAACAAAACAGAAGAACCAGACATTGTACCAGATTGTACTGAAAGAGACTCCTTTCTACGCTGAGAGCGGCGGACAGGTAGGCGATAGCGGTGTTCTCGTATGCGGCGACGAACGTGTTGAGGTTATAGACACTAAGAAGGAGAATAATCTCCCCATACACATAACAAAAAGACTGCCTGCAGACCCGACCGCGACATTCAGCGCTGAGGTAAACAAGGAGAAACGTGCAGCCTGTGCGGCAAACCACTCATGCACGCACCTCATAGACCAGGCACTGCGTCAGGTTCTCGGCACGCACGTCGAGCAGAAGGGCTCGCTTGTAACGCCCGATTCAATACGCTTTGACTTCTCTCACTTCCAGAAGGTGACCGAGGAGGAGATTGAGCAGGTCGAGCGCATCGTGAACGCACGTATCCGCAAGAACATACCTCTCACTGAATACCGCAATATTCCTATAGAGGAGGCTAAGGAACTTGGCGCAATAGCCCTCTTCGGCGAGAAGTACGGCGATCATGTACGTGTGGTGCAGTTCGGCACATCTATCGAGTTCTGCGGCGGTACCCATGTAGCATCTACCGGAGAAATCGGTTTTGTAAAGATTATTTCGGAAAGTTCGGTAGCGGCAGGCGTAAGACGTATCGAAGCCATCACAGGCGAGGCGTTCGAGGAGCATATCTACAAATTGCAGAACTTGTTGAAGGAGATTCACGCGCTGTTCAACAACGTGCCTAACCTAAAAGCCGCAATATCAAAATCGATTGCCGAGAACGTTGAGCTGAAAAAGGAAATCGAGGAGTATGCGAAAGAGAAGTCGGCGACAATAAAAGACAACCTTCTTAAGGATATCAAGGAGAGAGGCGGCATGAATTATATAAGCGCAATACTTCCCGCGACACCGGCTGCCGTCAAGGATATCGTCTTCATGTTGCGTCAGGAGAGACCAGAGAACCTACTTGTCGTTATCGGAAGCATCCATAACGAAAAGCCTCAACTCACCATTTCGGTCAGCGCAGACCTCGTCGAGCGCGGCATCAACGCCGGCAAGATTATTAGCCAGGCGGCACGAGAGATGCAAGGCGGAGGCGGCGGACAGGCACACTTTGCGCAGGCCGGCGGCAAAAACGCACAAGGCGTCAGAGCTGCGATAGACAAAGTGTTTGAGATAATAGAAGCGTAAACGACACATCACGAAGCGGGATTTCCCGCTTCGTGATGTGTTTATAGGCACACTGCTTCATTTCTTTTACAGCCAAAACGCCTCTTAACCCTAAACTCTAAACTCTCAACTATAAACTCTAAAAGCGAAGCTTCGACGGCATGAGCAGCATCTCGTCAAGCGCAGTGCCGCAAAGTGGCACAGCTTGGGTTGCGATTGCGAATGCCAATCAACAGGGGAACGATTAACGTTTAAAGATTAACGAGGAAAGCGAATGCCACTCAACACCCTCTAAACTCTCAACTCTCAACTCTAAACTTTCCAATTAACAAGGTACAGCTGCTCCGTGGCACGGGTGAATGCCGTATACAGCCAACGATAGTAATCGAGAGTCATCATATCTGGCGTCACATATCCCTGGTCAATGAAGACATGCTTCCATTGGCCGCCCTGCGCCTTATGGCAAGTCACCGCATAACCGTATTTCACCTGCAAAGCATTGTAGAAAGGATTATTCCTCACCTGCTCCATGCGTTTGCGTTTTGACTTAATTTCGGGATAATCCTCCCAAACGGCATTGAACAGCCTTTCGTTCTCTTCTTTGGTCAATGAGGGCGATTCGCTTACAAGAGTATCGAGAATTATTTTCACGTCTATCTCGCAATCATCGTAGTCGATGAGCGACAATGTAACGTCGGCAAACCTGAAACCGTATATTTCTTCAACTCCCCCTACTCTTTTTATTTCCGCCATATCGCCGTTGGCGATAAAATCAAGTTTGTCGAGCAACGATTTATCCTCTCTTCCGAGCTGCTCACGCCAATAATAGTTGTTTTTTACAATCATCAGCATGTCGCCCCTATTGAGTACCTCTTCACGATAGAGTATGCGACGGCGTATGCCTTCGTTATACACGTTGGCACGTTTGTTGGAACGGCATAGTATTATCGTTTCGTCGTGCCCCGCCTCGTTGTACGAGCTTTCGATACGCTCGACAAGCTCTTCGCCCTGCACACGGCTGATTCCGGGAAGAGCATCAAAACGTATATTCGGAACTACGCCTGCTTCGCCGCTGCAGATAATATCACGCAACATAGTGGCATTGAAAAGAATGCCCGAGTCGTCGAGCTGACGCATGACTTGGGTAAGTTCTACCGACGTAACTTTCATGAACAGCGATTGCAGATAGCGAGGGGAGAGAGCCGGCGACAGCTCTTCGCCCACTGGAGGAAGCTGCGCCGTATCGCCCAGGAGCAGCATCGAGCAGCCTTCGCCAGAATAGACGAATTCAAGCAGGTCGTCGAGCAACGCTCCTGACCCGAAATTAGAGGTACCGGCATTTGATATCATCGAAGCCTCATCTACAATAAAAAGAGTGTTCACCGCCCTGTTCTCCATTAAAGTGAAGCGGGAAGAGTCGAGCATCGACTTCTGACGGTATATCCACTTGTGTATGGTGTACGCGTTCTTGCCCGAATAAGACGAGAAGACCTTAGCGGCCCTGCCTGTAGGAGCAAGCAGCACCGTCTTGCGGCCAAGCTGTTCCATTGTCTTTACAAGGGCCGATATAAGAGTGGTTTTTCCTGTTCCCGCATAACCGCAAAGAAGGAAAATTTTACGGCTGTCACCCGAAAGGATAAATTCCGATATCTTTTCGAGTGAATTTTCCTGCTGAGAAGTTGCATTGAAAGGAAAATTTAATTTAATTTGCGAGGCTAAATATTTATTTATCACTTGTCATTAATAAATTTTAGGTCTATAAAACGAATATTCGTTTTTTTATCTTATTTTTGCGATACGAAAATACATAAATAAAAAATACAGTACAATGAAAACCTTATTAAAAGTGCTTTTGGCGGTTCTCGCTGTAATACTTGTCGTTGTCAATGTCCGCAGCGTAATGAGCCCTATTCAGTTTGAAGAAATCAGAGCAAAGCGTGACAGCGCCGTAATATTCCGTTTGATTGACATCAAGGATGCCGAGGTTGAATATTACAGAGCCAACGGAAAGTACACCAACGATTTCGATTCTCTTATCAACTTTGTCAAGACAAAGAAAATTTATGTCGTGAACAAGGCTTACGAGCTCAACGACAGACAGCTCGAAAAGGTGGCGAACATCAAGAGAGAAAGAGAGAACATCAAGCCGCACATTGAAATTTCATTGACCATTGATGAAGCAGACGGTATCATACTCGACCTTCTGCAGAAGGCAGAAAAGAAGAACAACTGGAAAGAGATTGACGAGCTCAGCGCTATGAACACTTCAGAAGGCGACCTTCGTAACTTCCGTCGTGACACGACATGGGTATCTCTCATCGACACTCTTTACCACGACCCTGCATACCCCATCGACTCTTTGCCTTACATCCCTTACGGCAACGGCGAGAAATTCACCCTCCTTGCTGACAGTATAGCAAAGGCTGGCGGTGGCCATACACAGCTTTTCGAAGCGAGAGCTGACTTCAGCCAGTATTTGAAGGGAATCAACGACCAGGAGTACGACAACTATGTTTTGGGTATCAAGAAAAAGGTTACTCAGGTTAGACGCGAGCCTATTCTCAACGCTGAGGGCGAGCCCACATACGACGAGAATAACGAGGAGATCGTAAAAATTATACCTTGTCGCCGAGTCGGCAACATCAAGGAGCCGAACAACAACGCCGGTAACTGGGAATGGTAATCAACAAGGCTAACATACAAGATAAAACATTATCCATTCGTATAAGTACGAATGGATTTTGTTTTTGCACCTACATCCCGTCGGAGCAAGAGAGCCTGAAATACTTCTCATGCCCTGCTGACAGCCGGCGCAGTCTGGCATCGAACCTCCAGGACGCCATAGATAGCTGCCCGCTGATAAAGCACGGCGACAGGTATAATGTGAAAGCAATCATAGAGACAGGCGAATACACATGCATCCCCGCCGAATATGACAAGAAGAGCGACTATGAATTGTTCTTCCGCACATGTTTCCCGAAGAGCGGCGGCTGCGAGATAGCCGCTAACAGGCTCAACATGCAAGGTTATACAATACTGTTCCCCGTGGACAATCCGCTGGCAGAGATTCTGCGAAAGCTCGGAGAGGTGACATACTACACCCCCGCAAGCATCGTCATCAGCTACCTCGGCTACAAGCCGATGAGCGAAAAACGGTACATGCTGGCATATATCTACAATGACCTTGCCTTCATTCTCGCGATGGACAACGGAAAGGTACAGATATCTAACATTTTCAAGAAGGAGGATAACGAAAACATATTGTTCTACCTGCTCAGCATATGGAAAGAGCAGGAACTGTCACAGACCGGCGACACATTATATATATGCGGCGACAGCCGCATCGAGAACTTCGCGCAGGCTGCAGGACGTTTCATAAAGAACATAAGACGCATAAACCCGAACGAGCTGTTCGCCCCTACCCTTCTGAACAGAGTAAAAGGAATTCCATTCGACTTGCAAGCACTAATATTATGCGAATAATAAGCGGAAAATATAAAGGACGCCATTTTGACGTACCACGCAACTTCAAGGCACGTCCCACAACCGACTTCGCCAAGGAGAACCTTTTCAATATTCTCTCGAACTTCACTGACTTTGAGGAAAGCAGGGCTCTTGACCTTTTTTCGGGTACTGGCAGCATTAGCCTCGAACTCGTATCAAGAGGATGCAAGGAGGTTACTTCGGTTGAGATGGATTCTCTCCACTTCTCTTTTCTCAAGAAGAGCCAGAGTTATCTTAACGACAGCAGCTGGCGAATTGTCAGAGATGACGTATTCCGTTTCCTACGCCGCTGCAACGCTAAGTACGATATAATTTTCGCAGACCCCCCGTACGCATTGAAAGAGCTTGCCGAAATTCCGGACCTTGTACTTTCGAAGGGTTTGCTGAGCGACGACGGACTATTCATATTCGAGCATGGAAAAGACCATGACTTTTCCCGGCACCCGTGTTTCTTCAGGCACGTGTCGTACGGAAGCGTGAACTTCAGTTTCTTTAAAAAAGAAAATGCATAATATCAAAGCAGCGGAGAGAAGAGGCGCGCGCACGATTCTAAAAGACGTTGTTTGAAAGGCCTTTCACGATACTCGCTAAGGGTCAGTTGCCTGCAATGCTTGATATCTTCGAGAAAAAAGTTCTTCAGTTCCTGCGCGACATGCCTGTCGTATATGAATGCGCTTACTTCGAAATTGTAGAAGAAGCTGCGGAAATCGAAGTTGGCAGAGCCTACCGAAGAGAGGTAGTCGTCGCATACGATTGCCTTGCTATGCAGAAAGCCGTCCTTATACAGATAAACCTTAACGCCTGCATTAAGCAGGTCGCCGAGATATGTTTTTGAGGCATAGCCGGTAATTCTGCTGTCGGAACGTTCGGGTATCATCAGCCTTACGTCGGCTCCCGACAAGGCTGCACATTTCAAAGCAAGCATAAATGATTCGTTGGGCATGAAGTAGGGCGTCTGCAGATAGACATAATTTCTTACTGTCGCCAACATCTTTACAAAGCCGCTCATCAATGTTCTTACCTCTCCCACCGGGTGCGACGGCACGACCTGTACAAGAGGCCCTCCATTGCCGTAACCGCCGTCCTGAGCGGGGAAATACTCCTTGCCGCTGACAAGTGAACGGTTAGCGAAATACCAGTCTACAAGAAACGAAGACTGCAACCCCTGCGCCGCCTTGCCCTTGACAAGCATCATTGTATCGCGCCACATGCCCCATACGCCGCCCGTGACGTACCTGTCAGCTATGTTGCAGCCTCCGATGAAGCCGCATACGCCGTCAATGATGACCAGTTTACGGTGGTTGCGATAATTTACCTTATTTGAAAAAACAGGCAGACGCACCTTGAGGAACGATTCAACATAGACGCCAGCACTGCGCATGTCATCGAAGAAGTCCTTGCTTACGCTCCAGCATCCCACGCTGTCATATATGAAACGGACCTCTACGCCCTGACGGGCTTTCTTCATAAGCACCTCGCGTACGGAACGCCCGAAGGCATCGTCTTCGAAGATGTAGAACTGCATATGGATATGCTTTCCGGCATTTTCGAGTTCCCTTATAAGGGCTGCGGCGAATTCTTTAGTGTCGGCGAAAAGCTCAACGCTCTCGGCAGGCAGTGTAGCTGCCGAAATTGAATTATGCAGGAATGTGTTAAGCGAGAGATACTCCTGAGGGATATTCATGGATTCATGGCTTGTACTCGCCATTAAACTGCGTTGCTTTATCTGCGACATGAGCCGGTTGCCTATAATCTTTTTCTTTCGTGTGTCACGGCCGAAGAAGAAATAGAGCAATATACCGAGAAACGGCAGGAACATAAGTACCAGTACCCATGCCAACGTCTTGATACTGTCCCTGTTCTTAAGCACCACATTGACAATGAGTATCACCGCGACAATGCAGTACACCCAATAAAAATATCCGAAAATCGCCAGCCAGTCTATGTCCATACAGCTATATTCGCTTTGCAAGCAAATATAACAATTATGGATAAAAAAAGAGACAAAAACCGCAGTTTTTATCTCTTTGTCAGTGATTGCTGCAATTCAGAAACGTGAACCGCCGCCCGGAGGTGCCCCCGCAGGAGGCCCTATGCTGCCACGCAACCTTGTTCCTTCATGGTTGTTGTACTCACGGGCAGCCCTGCCCTTCAGTTTGCTTGTATCTCCGCCGGTATTGTTGAACCTGTACGACACATTGAGCATACAGTAGCTGTATATTGCGTTCGACTCGGTATCACGACGGTAAAGCGCATCCACGACACGGCTTATATTGCTCTGCTGCTGCAAAATGTCATATACCTGAAACGACACGCTCAAAGCATTCTGAGCAAGGAAACTTGCCGACACTTGCGCGTTCCAAAGGAGTTCGTCTGTATTGGCGTTGGGATCGCTGTAACCTCGGCGGCTGCTCATGGAGAGGTTTGTCGATAGCTGTATGTTCCACCAGGGGAGCGTGTAGTTCACGCTGGGACCGTACGAGAAATCGAAGACATTCATTTTGTCTGAGGGTTGGGCCGTAGACTTCGAGTGCGAATAGCGGAAGAAACCGTTCAGCGAAATATCGAAATTGTCTGTCCGGTAGTTCGCCATGAGACGCTCGCTTACGTTTACCGTCTTCGCAATGCTCTTGGTACTGCCGTCAATGCCCTTTATACTTATATAAGAGACATTATTGGAATAACGTGCGTCGGTATGCGTGCTATAGGTAAACTTTTTGTTTGCCGGTATCGCCGAATTGAAAGAGACACCTCCGTTCACGTTCCAGTTGCCGTTTATATTTTCGGGTTGAGTTATCGTAACTCCGGTCTCCTCGATATAAGTAGCCTTGCGTGTGATGCTGTTTATAGTGTTGTTGAAACCCGCATATACATTTATGCCTCGCTGCGCATCGGTGTTGTAGGTGTTAAAAAAAGCGTTTACGTTATTGCTGAACGACGGCTTCAACCCAGGGTTGCCTTTTGTAATATTCAACGGATTCGAGTCGTCCTCGATGTCGAGCAAGTCAGTCATCGAAGGCATGGCCGTAGAGCCTCTGTACCTTATATTCAGCGTTGTCTGCTTTGACCATTTGTAACGGAAACGTATGTTCGGCGAAACGTTATGCACTTGGCGGGCAAAAAGCGTGTCCCTGCCCTGGAATTTGTAGTCGAGCTGTGTCTGCTGCGGAATATAGCTTGCTCCGAAGTTCAGATTCATCTTGCTTGTCACATACCTGAACATGACGCTTGCCTCGTGCTTTTGCGTGCGGTATGTCGAATAACGGCTCAGAGAATCGTCGAGAAAAGCTATGATATTGCCGTCATTCGGCAGCCCGGGGCGGGTAAAGTCGGGGCTGACCTCCATTATATAATCAGCGACCTTTTCAAAATCGTATGTCGAGCGGTCGTTATTGTTGTAGCTGTAGTTGAAAGAGTAACCCAGCTGCAGAAAGAGGTTCTTCAGCAACGGTTCGGTATAGCTCAGACCAAGGTTATAACTCCAGTTCTTGCCCGGAGTCGCGGCATAACGCTGAATGCGGCCCGGTGAGGATGTCTGTACCTGATAATATGCGACATTGTTATTCGAGAAACTTTCGTTTTCGCTTTCGGCATAAGAGAAGTTCCCTCGGAACGTAAGGTTACGGCCCTTCCTGTTGCCGAGCTTACGGTTTACCTGCAGCCTGCCGTTGAACGAAAGGTTGTCGCCCAAAGTCAAAGATTTGTTAGAGTTGCTGTTTATCGCTATCTGCTCAAGTTCCGGAAGCATATCTCCGTATTGTTCTTTCTCATATTTATCGACATAATCGAACGGATTCTTGTTGAATGTCGCCGAGAGACTTTCGGCCCACGACTCGCTGTTGGAATAGTTCACAGAGGGGCTGAAAATTATATTCGTCATTGAGTCAGGTTTCCATTCAAGACGGAAATCTCCGTTCACCCTTGTGGAGCGTCCCTGATTATCGCTCCGGCTGTTCGAGTATTGGTTACGCCCCACCTGAGGCATGAATGTCTCGCTCGACACCCAATTCTTGAGGTCGGTGCGGTTATGATTGCCTCTCACATTTCCTCCGAACTCAATCTTATCGTTCTCGTATGCGAAGTTGAAACCGGCGAGCTTAGGTGCAGAGAGGCCTGCGCCGCGTCCGCCGAAGCCTCGTCCGCGACCGTCCGAAAAGCCCTGGTCGCCCACATTGTTCGCCGACAGCACAAGCGTGTACTGCGCGTCATCATTATAATAGCTTGTAGTGTTGCGCAAACGATAGCGGTCGCTAGTTCCGTAACCGGCCTCGCTGTTCGAAAAGAAGCCGTCATCGACACCTTTTTTCATCTGGAGATCGAGTACTGTCTCCTCTTCGCCGTCGTCAATACCTGTCATACGGGTGAAATCGCTCTTTTTATCGTAGAATTTCACCTTGTCCACGGCATCGACAGAGATATTCTTGAGCGCGACATCCTTGTCGGTACCGAAGAAATCCTTACCCTTCATGAGTATACGGTTTACCGTCTTGCCGTTGATTTTTATTGTACCGTCATCTTCTATCTGTACGCCTGGATATTTTTTTATAAGTTCTTCGAGCATAGAGCCTTGAGGTACACGGAATGCCGCAGTATTGAATACGAGAGTGTCTTCGGACGCAATAACGGGAGGCACCTCGGCCGTTACAATGGCGTTCTCGAGCAGAAAATCATCGGTAGCGAGCTTTATGATACCGCAGTCGGTCTCTTTCTTCTTTTGTAATGTAACATTCCTTTCGTGCGTCTTGTAGCCGACGAACGATACACGCAGGATATACTTGCCCGCAGAAGCTGAAATGCTGAACTTGCCTTCGTTGTCTGTTGCCACTCCGGCCTTGAATGTAGTGTCGGGAAGCTCCATTAGCTGCAGAAGGGCCGACTGAAGCGGTTTTTCGCTACCCTCCTCGACGACAATGCCGCTCAAAGTACCGTTCTTTGTCTGAGCCATAAGCAGCAAAGGACAAAAAAGAGCTATGATAATGAACTTATATTTCATATATTTTATATTTTTGCAGAATAATCCATGCATGCCTGATGCGGTTTGCAAGACATCAGTTATTTGACATGCAAAAATATAAAAAGTTTAAAAATAGATATCATATCTCAACGAACAATGCCTTAAATGGCATATAACAGAAAAAAATGCCGGATAAAAGGGGATATATTGACATTGAACAGGAAGGACATGAAATAAAGGAACTGCTATGCAGAGCCGTACGCGCAGCAGACATTAATGCCGGTTTCGGCGAGCCGTTCCTGACAGCATTCGCATCATTCAACGGCAATGCCGACAAAAGAATCATAGCGGCCGCATACGCTTGTTCGCTTTTCCTTTCATGCATAATAAACAAGTTCCCGACAGAAAGGCTTCGCACATTCATGAATGCGGCAAGAGAGGAGTACGGACGGTTCATTTTCAACTGCAAAGCATACGAAGAGATATACTCTCGCATTGAAAGAAGAAACAGCGATGAAACGCCGTTGCTTGACAAAGACGGGAACTGCGAATTTCGCTGTCTGTCAAAGAATGATTTTTTTGAAGCCTTAGATTTTTACACCAATCAATAACTTTTTAGGCCCTTTTTTGGTTATAAAAAAAGAGGGGAAGATATTTTTGTATCGCAGCCAATGTGATTGAATATTTTTAGTATTTTTGCAGTAGGTTGGAAACAACGTACACATTACATTTTTATTCATGCTACAGAAAAACATTTACGCTTCAATGAGTGACCAGGAGTTAGTGGAAGGACTCACTGCCCAGCCGATAAACAACAAGCTGCATGAATACTTTTTTAATGTAAAGTGCAAAAAACTTCTGAGTTATATCTCCACGGCCGTATACAACGACGATAACAGCAACACGATAATCGGAGAGTTCTACGAATACCTTTCCAACGATAACTGGAAGGTGCTAAGAAACTGGGAGGGCAAAAATGACTGTACTCTTTACAGTTACCTTTCGAAATGTTCGGTACGCTATTTCATCGCAAGAAAAAACGCCGAAAACAAACGTAACGAAATTGAGAAAAGCATTGACTTGCAGAAAGACGCGGAACTTATTGAGCATCCTGCGGCTGATGACGAGAATAATAACAAGCTTATACGGAAAGCCTACAAGATGCTTAGCGAACGTGACCGAATCATCATAAGGCTTCTCGTCATTGAAGGAAAAGATCTGATGGAAGCAGCTCCCTACATATGGAAGTACATCAACAGTTCACAACCCTATGACGAGCTTACACAGAAACAGATTCAGAGTACCGTTTCAATGGCAAAGCACAGAGCCGTACTCACATTAGCGGACAATGCCATCAAGCTGAGATTAGCGGATAATGCCATCAAGCTGAAAGCGCATTAGTTTTCGTTGTCCCTCAGCGGCATGCGGTACATATTCGTCTCTTTCCGATTGAAGCCGCACGAGCGGTACAGACTGTTCGCCGCTACACGGGAAGGCCGGGAGGTAAGCATCAAAGCGCCGTCACCGCCCTCTTTCGCAAAAGAGACTGCATGCTCGACAAGCATACGCCCGATAGACCGTCCTCGCATCGATTCGTCTACAACGACATCCTCGATCCACAGTTTGCGGCCCGTAGGAGCGAGATACTCGCCAAGAGTAAGCATGCCGACGACCTTTGAGCCGCATTCAGCGAAGAACAGATGCGACGAGGGGGAAGAGACAATAGAGGCAAGAGACTCTGCCGTAAACGTATGAGGCGACGACGACAATTGCTTCAACAGAGCATTGACAGATTTCACGTGAGCCTCGGTAGCCTCCCGCACCTCAAAAATTCTTACGTTGCTGTTCATACATCAAAGATTTACTTTACATTTAACGCCTTTCGACTCGTTCTGCAGGCGGTCGAGTACCGTTACCACAAAAACATGCTCGCCGCGCATGCTGTCTGGAATCCGGCAGTACGTGCGACCGGTTATCTCCACTATTCGTGCAGGGTTATCAAGGTCTATTTTTTCGCCTTTCGGGAAACAGTATACCACATACCTTAAAGGCCTGTCCATCTCATCTTTTACACTCTTTTCGTTCGGCAGCCATAAAAGCATCATACCCGCCTCGTCCTTTACCGCTTTTACCCCGCCGACCTTCGCAGGCGCTTTATTGTCAATGAAAGGAGCTGCAGGCATCAATGCCGGGTAACGGTAATAGTCCTGAGCAAGAAAGTCGCGATAGCCGTCAAGATTATTCGCGGCAGAGGCCGCGTCCCAGAAGCAAGAGCCCGAGACATTAGCATTTGAGCGTTGCAGTTCATATTTTTTCGGCTGCTGATTGCCCGTTTTTGAAGAGACGTCTTTAGCCCTGACTGTACGTACCACGTCCTGACCTATATACAACGGACGTTTTGAGGCATGGCTGGCCCACCAGCCGACAAGTTCCTCGTAGTCAGCGGCCGAGTGGCCTATCTCCCAATATATCTGAGGTATAGTGTAGTCTACCCACCCCCTTTCGACCCAAAAGAGAACATCGGCGTTCAGTTCGTCGTAACATTGCAGACCGTTTGTATCGCTGCCATGCTCCCAGCTCTTGACGTTACGGTAGATGCCGAACGGAGAAACGCCGAACTTCACCCACGGCTTGACCTCACGCACCGTACGATGAAGCTGGTATATAAGATGATTCACGTTCTCACGCCTCCATTCACCCCTGTCGTTTCTGCCGCTCATTTCAAACCACTCGTCGTCGGGAAATTCCACGCCCTTGACAGGATAGGGATAGAAATAATCGTCAATATGCAGACCGTCCACATCGTAACGTTGCAGTATATCTCTTACAATCTTGCATATATGATTACGGTTGGCCTGCAAAGCCGGATTGAAGTAGAGCTGTCCCTGATACTCTATGAAATTCTCCGGCGACTGCACGCTCGGATGTTCGGGCGACACGTACGCGATACCTTTGGTGCGGGCGCGATAGGGGTTTATCCATGCATGCAGTTCCATATTGCGTCTATGGCACTCGGTGACCATGAACGCCAACGGATCCCAGCCGGGCGAACAGCCCTGCTCGCCTGTGATAAAACGGCTCCACGGCTCATAAGGAGAGGGATAGAGAGCATCACCCTCGACACGCACCTGAAAAAAGACTGCATTGACATTGACCTTTTGCAGATTATCGAGCATTGTTGTCAGATACCCTTTCATCCGGAGTTCGTCCATTCCTGTAAACTGGCCATTGACAGCTTGTATCCACGCCCCGCGGAATTCACGTTTAGGGAAACGCTGAACGCCGTTCTTTACCGTTCCGCACGAAACGAGGAGCATTGCAGCCATAAGGCACATGAAATATAATATTCTTCTCATAGACACAATTGAATTAATGCATGCGAAGATAACTAAAATAGCGTTACTAAAGAATAATTAACAGGCTGTTTGACATCAATTTTAGACAAAGAGTTACATAGTAGCTGTTTTTTATGTAAATTCGCAGAATTGATTTAGAATAGCGGGCAACAATGAATGACAACAGCAAGAACATAGTAATAAAAGGCACGAGAGTCAATAACCTGAAGAATGTCGATGTCGAGATTCCTCGTGGCAAGCTTGTTGTCATCACCGGCCTTTCCGGGTCGGGAAAATCCTCTTTGGCATTCGATACCTTATACGCCGAGGGGCAACGCCGGTATGTCGAGTCGCTGTCGGCATACGCCCGTCAGTTCCTCGGGCAGATGAATAAGCCCGAATGTGATTTCATCAAAGGAATACCGCCAGCTATAGCTATTGAGCAGAAAGTAAACAACCGCAACCCCCGCTCAACGGTAGGCACATCGACAGAGATTTACGAATACCTTAAACTGCTGTATGCAAGAATAGGAAAGACCTATTCTCCCGTGAGCGGCGCTCTGGTAAAGAAAGACTACCCCGAAGACCTTGTCGCATGCATGAACAGCCGCCCCGAAGGCACACGGCTCATGCTGCTCGCCCCGATACCGAAACGCAAGGGACGCACGCTCGAAGAACAACTGCAGATATATCTCCAGCAGGGATTCACACGCATTGTTCTCGGAAAAGAGATTATACGCATCGAGGATTATACGCCTCGGAAAAATGAGAAGCCGTCGCTGCTCATCGACCGCCTTTCGGCAAGCGAGAGCAAAGAGACGGCAAGCCGCCTGCTCGATTCTGCAGAAACAGCATTCTACGAGGGCAACGGCAAGTGCATGATTCAGTTCATGGACGAAGAGGAACCGCACAGTTTCAGTATCCGTTTCGAGGCCGACGGCCTTGAGTTCGAAGAGCCTACAGAGCAGATGTTTTCGTTCAACTCGCCTATAGGCGCATGCCCCGACTGCGAAGGCTTCGGACGTATCGTAGGCATTGACGAAGACCTTGTAATACCGAACAAGACATTAAGCGTATATGACGGCGCTGTCTTTTGCTGGAGAGGCGAGAAAATGGGCGAATGGAAAAACGAATTCTGCCGCAGGGCCCCGCAGGACAACTTCCCTATTTTCGAGCCGTACTACAACCTTACGCAGGAGCAGAAGGATTACCTGTGGCACAAAGGTCCCTGGATAGAGGAGTATCAGGAAGGAGTATGCATCGACAACTTCTTCAACATGGTCAAGGCCAACCAATACAAGATACAGTACAGGGTCATGCTCGCCCGCTACCGAGGTAAGCCGATATGTCCTACATGCCACGGCACTCGCCTCAAGAAAGAGGCTGGCTACGTCAAGGTCGGCGGCAGAAGCATTATCGAGCTTATCGAACTGCCCATAACGAAACTGAAAGAGTTCTTTGACGGCATACAGCTCGACGAGCATGACGCAATAATAGCGAAGAGAATACTTGCCGAGATACGCAGTCGCATAGACTGCCTGCTTGATGTCGGGCTCGGATATCTTACCCTAAACAGGTTGAGCAACACATTGTCCGGAGGAGAGAGTCAGAGAATAAACCTTGTCACGTCGTTGGGAAGCGCCCTCGTAGGCTCACTGTATATCCTCGACGAGCCGAGCATCGGGTTGCACAGCCGCGATACAGGCCGCCTCATCAACGTGCTTTACCGCTTGCGTGACTTCGGCAATACCGTTGTCGTAGTGGAGCATGACGAAGAGATAATACGCGCCGCCGACTATATAATAGACGTAGGCCCCAAGGCCGGCTCGTACGGAGGAAACATCGTTTACCGAGGAGACCTGAGCAACCTGCAGAAAGGCAGCGACAGCTACACCGTAAAATATCTGCTTGGCGAAGAGACGATAGACGTCCCCAAGCATCGCCGCACATCGAACAACAGAATAACCGTCAAGGGAGCAAGAGAGAACAACCTCAAAGGTTTTGACGTTGATTTCCCGCTGAACCTGTTTACCGTTGTCAGCGGAGTCAGCGGCTCGGGCAAGTCTACCCTTGTACGCAACATTCTATACCGTTCGCTCATGCGTCATTTCGGCAACGCATGCGATGCACCCGGGCAATGCGAGAGCGTCGAAGGCGCGTTGCGACAGCTCTGCGGAGTGGAATTCATAGACCAGAACCCAATAGGCAAATCATCACGTTCAAACCCGGTAACATACCTTAAAGTATATGACGAGATACGCCACTTGTTCGCTCAACAGCCGCTGTCGAAGCAGTTAGGGTTCGGCGCCGGGCATTTCTCGTTCAACTCCGACGGCGGACGATGCGAAGAGTGCAAGGGAGAAGGTACGATAACCGTGTCGATGCAGTTCATGGCCGATCTCAAATTAGAATGCGAGGCTTGCCACGGCAAACGCTTCAAGAACGAGGTGCTTGAGGTCAAGTATCACGGCAAGAACATATATGACATTCTTGAAATGACAGTCGGCGACGCTATAAACTTTTTCCAGGAACATGGCCAGCAACGCATAGCCCAGAGCCTGCAGCCCCTGCAAGACGTAGGACTCGCATACATTAAATTAGGACAATCCTCTTCGACATTGTCGGGCGGAGAGAACCAGCGCGTAAAGCTGGCATACTACCTTAGTCTGCAGAGCGACCGCCCTACCATGTTCATTTTCGACGAGCCTACCACAGGCCTTCACTTCCACGACATAAAGAAACTGCTCAAATCATTCGAGCGGCTGCTCGCACGAGGCCACTCGCTTGTGATTATCGAGCATAACATGGATGTTATTAAGTGCGCCGATCACCTTATCGACTTAGGCCCGGAGGGAGGCGACGAAGGCGGATACCTTGTAGCGACAGGCACGCCCGAGGATGTTGCGAAATGCAAAGATTCATACACGGGGCAGTTCTTGAAAGAAAAGTTAAAACAACAGCCTTAGCCTCTGTTGTCGCAAAGTGTAGAGACGAATTTACACCGGAGTAACACACGCAGCCGCCGAAGATTCCGGCAAGCGAAAAGATAAGTAGCAGGCTAATACCATTCTGGGGCGATTTTCCGCTTGATTTATCTGCATTGTCATTCTTTTTCCAAGTACTGCTCAATAAAACTTATAAGTATTGGTATTTGCAGAGGAGGAAGTATCTTTACGCCAAGTTCCGCATACTCCCCAAAATAAGGGACAGGTGTACTGTCAATAATAATCTTTGTATTGCGGACAACATCGGCACACGTCATAAATTCAGCACAAGATTTAGAGTAATTAAAATTAACATCAATAATATTACCTGTTGTATCAATACATAAATAAACGGATATTTTAGGCGCAGAATTCTCATAGACCTTCACCAATTCCATACAACGTTCTTTTCCATATCCTTTTAAGAGCCTCTCTGCAATATACAAATAAAAATCTTTAACTCCTTCATCATTATTCATTTTATATTGCAGTTCTCTAAATCCAACATCATACTGCTCCTTACGAATTTTAGCATAATGGTCTGTTTCATATTGTTTTAGTCCACATGTAATAGTATTAGAATATGTTTTGTAAAAAACCGTATCACCGCCACAAACCTCATACCTGACATTAATACTATCAGCCTTGTTATCATTTGACGGGTAACAGAAAGCACATGAGAGGACTATAAATGAAATTATTAGAATATCGTATTTCATGGCGAAATCTATAGGTTTATATTATTACACTTGTAGTTAAATTCGCTTTATTCATACGGAATATCCAATAGATCAAACATTTTTTTCCAATTGTAATTAAAATTATTAACACGAGGTTCTTGATAAAATAATCTTATAAAACCTACACCAGGCTATAGAATACCCCGCCGAAGATTCCGGCAAGCAACAGGATAAGTATCGGACTAACCTTGAAGAACTTCATCGCTACAAAGGCGGCGATGAAGAGCGTCACACTAACCCAGAATCGCAAAGGAGCATCGAACGGAGAACCGAAGTTCTCTTCTGTCATCAGAAGCAATGCCGCCGAGGCGATAAGCCCTACGACTGCAGGACGCAGCGCTTTGAAGACAGCCTCCACATTGGGATGTTTGCTGTACTTGATAAAGAAACGGCTTATAAGAAGCATAAGCGCTACTGACGGCAACATTACGGCAAACGAAGCGGCAAGAGAGCCCAAGACGGCGAGCCATTCAGGAGCGCCGCTGTTCAGGACCGCTGCATAACCGACATATGTAGCCGAGTTTATGCCGATAGGCCCGGGGGTCATTTGACTGACAGCCACAATATCGGTAAATTCCGCAGGAGTGAGCCATGCATGGCGTGTAACCACCTCTCCCTGTATAACAGATAACATTCCGTAGCCTCCGCCGAATGAGAAAAGGCCTATCTTAAGGAATGTATAGAAGAGTTCCGCGAACAACATCATGACCGTTTGAGTTTTCCGTACACAAAACCGGCAACGCCGGCAACAATTATCACATATATCGGCGATACTCCGACAAAGACAATGAGCAATGCCGACAGGAGCGGTATCCAAACAGTGCCCCACCCTAACTTTGCCGACTTAGCCACATTGAACACAGGAACGGCGATCAAAGCTACCACTACAGGACGCAGTCCCATGAATATATTGTTCACGAGTTCGACATGACGGAATTGACCGAAAAAGAGGGCTATAAGCAGTATTATCGCCACCGAGGGAAGAGAACAGCCGACAGATGCGGCCAAAGCGCCTCTTACTCCATGCAGGCGATAGCCCGTAAATACCGCCATATTTACGGCAAAGACACCCGGCGCTGACTGCGAGAGCGCAAGCAGGTCAGCAAACTCGTCACGTTTAAGCCAACCGGTACGTTCCACGATATCACGTTCCAGAAGCGGTATCATAGCATACCCGCCGCCAAAGGTAAAGAGACCTATGCGGAAGAATGTCGCAAACAGATTGAAAAGTGTCGCTGCCATTATTTTTAAACAATGCAGGGCAGGCATCAAGCCTGCCCTGCATATTAATCCGTTACTCGTTAAACTCTTTCCTTTACCCAATTATACGCATTGCGGAATATCTCTATCCACGGAGTAACGTCGTCGTTCTTATGAGCCGCAGGATAGGTCGCGCACTGCCAGGGGAACACCGCACGCTCGGGGTGAGGCATCATCGCCACATGGCGGCCGTCAGCGCTTGCCAATGCAGCTACGTTATAATCCGAGCCGTTAGGATTAGCGGGATACTCCTCGTATGCATACTGAGCTACGATATTGTACTTTTCCGCCTCGTACGGCAACGAGAACTTGCCCTCGCCGTGAGCCACCCAAACACCGAGCCTGCTGTTCGATAAAGAGCCGAAGAGAACGCTGTTGTTCTCCGGTATTCTTACACCCACGAAAGATGACTCGAACTTATGAGAGTCGTTATGCAGCATGCGGCCACGCTCTGCATACTCAGGATTTATAAGGTTAAGTTCCATCATCAGCTGACAGCCGTTGCATATACCGAGCGAGAGCGTATCCTCACGCTGATAGAAACGGTCAAGAGCGGCCTTCGCCTTAGGATTGAAGAGGAAACCGCCTGCCCATCCCTTAGCAGAGCCAAGAACATCGGAGTTAGAGAAACCGCCGCAGAAGACAATGAAGTTCACTTCGTCGAGCGTCTCACGTCCGCTTATAAGGTCTGTCATAGTAACATCCTTAACATCGAAGCCTGCAAGGTGCATAGCGTATGCCATCTCACGTTCACCGTTAGTACCCTTTTCACGGATGATAGCGGCACGTACGCCCGATTTCTCGCGGCGGTCGGCCGACATTCCGTAGCTTGATAGCGTTCCGTCGAAACGGGCAGGAAGAGCGAAACGCAGCGGTTGGTTCTTGTAGTTCTTCAGACGCTCGCTTGCACAACCGTTGAAGCTCTGCTTAAGGTCCATGAGATATGAACTGTCAAACCAAACGTCACGGTAACGCTCAACGTCGAAGATGTATGTACGATTGTTCTTAGCGACAGCTATATGGCGTTTCCCACACGGCTTGCCTATCGGCATGGAACAGATACCTGCTTCGTCGAGAATCGCTTGCATGCGGCACTTGTCCTTGTCGGCAACCTGAATGACAATAGCAGGATTCTCGGAGAATAGCAACTTGACGATATCGTTTTCGGCAACATTGTCGAGATTTATTTCCATACCGCCTGCGGTATTGGCGAAACACATTTCAAGGAGCGTCGTAATGAGACCGCCGGCAGAAACGTCATGACCCGCCATGATTATGTCTTCTTTGACAAGACGCTGGACTGCGTCGAACGCCTCGGCGAAATATTCGGGGTTAGCGACTGTCGGAACATCGTCACCGATGCAGTTCAGAGTCTGTGCGAATGCAGAGCCGCCAAGACGCATCTTGTCGAAACTGAAATCTATATGATAGAATGTACTTTTCGGCTCGTTCACCATGACAGGAGATACCACTTTGCGTACATCGGACACCTCGCCGCCTGCAGAAACGATAACCGTTCCCGGGCTGATGACCTTTGTGCCGTCGGGGTACTTCTGCGTCATTGACAAAGAGTCCTTGCCTGTAGGCACATTGACTTTCAGCGCGCAGCAGAAGTCGCTGAGAGCCTCAACGCCACGATAAAGACGCGCATCCTCGCCCTCCTGTGAACGGCAAGGCCACATCCAGTTGGCGCTCAAAGATATACTCTTTATGCCGTTGGCGAGAGGAGCAAGCACAATGTTCGTCAAAGCCTCTGACACAGCAAGAACTGAGCCCTTTGCCGGGTCGGCAAGACCTGCTTGCGGCGCATGACCTATAGATGTCGCTATACCTCTCTTTCCACGATAGTCGAGAGTAACGACTCCGCAGTCGCTCAAAGGCAACTGAATTTCGCCCTGGCACTGCTGACGGGCGATTTTTCCTGTCACCGAACGGTCTACCTTGTTCGTGAGCCAATCTTTGCAGGCTACGGCCTCAAGGCGGAGCACGTCGGTAAGATACTCTTCTATTTTGTCCGCATCGTATTCAGCATCCTTGTAATGGCGTTCCACGGTCTTGTCTACCATATATGTCTTGGGCGAAGAACCGAACATCTGGCTCACCGAGAGGTCAAAAGGACGCTTTCCGTCGGCCTGCTCGAATGCGAAGCGCGCGTCGCCTGTCGTTTCGCCGACAACATACATGGGGGCACGTTCACGCTCGGCAACCTTTCTCACGTATTCTATCGCATCTTCCTTGATGAGCAAGCCCATACGCTCCTGAGACTCATTGGCGATAATCTCCTTAGCCGAAAGTGTGCTGTCGCCGACAGGAAGGTCGGCCATGTGTATGAGCCCGCCGCACTCCTCGACAAGCTCCGAAAGACAGTTCACATGACCTGCCGAGCCGTGGTCGTGGATTGAAACTACGGGGTTTGTGTCATCCTCGCAAAGGGCACGTACGACGTTATATGCACGTTTCTGCATTTCGGCATTGGCGCGCTGAACGGCATTCAGCTCGATGCCTGAAGAGTAGCGTCCGGTATCAACAGAGGAAACAGAACCTCCGCCAAGACCGATACGGTAGTTGTCGCCGCCCATTACAATGACCTTGTTTCCCTTTTCGGGAGCGCCTTTGAGGCAGTCGCGGCGTGTTCCGTAGCCTACGCCGCCCGCAAGCATGATAACCTTGTCGTAGCCGTAGACCTCGTCGTTCTCCTTATGTTCGAACGTAAGAACAGAGCCGCAGATAAGCGGCTGACCGAACTTGTTACCGAAGTCGGAAGCGCCGTTGGACGCTTTCGTCAATATCTGTTCCGGAGTCTGATACAGCCATTTGCGTACAGGAAGCACCTCTTCCCACTTACGGTCGCCGTATGTACGGGGATAGGATGTCATGTATACAGCTGTTCCGGCGATAGGCCATGAGCCCTTGCCGCCTCCCATACGGTCACGGATTTCACCGCCCGTACCTGTCGAAGCGCCGTTGAAAGGCTCTACGGTCGTAGGGAAGTTATGCGTTTCGGCCTTCAGGGAGATAACAGTTTCTATATCCTTTATTACGAAATAGTCAGGTATCGAATGTTCAGCCGGAGCGAACTGCTCTACAACAGGACCTTGAGCGAAAGCCACGTTATCCTTGTATGCCGATATTATGCTGTTCCTGTTCTCGTTTGTGGTACGCTTGATCATCGCAAAGAGAGAAGATGGCATCTCCTCGCCGTCGATGATGAATGTGCCGCCGAAAATCTTATGACGGCAATGCTCCGAGTTTATCTGCGCAAAGCCGAACACCTCGCTGTCGGTGAGCCTGCGTCCGAGCTCGCTCTCCACGCTGTGAAGATAGTCTATTTCCTCTTTTGATAGCGCGAGTCCTTCGGCTTCGTTGTAGCTGTCGAGGTCCTCGATGAACTCAATGGGCTTCGGCTCGATATCGACTGTGAATATATTCTGGTCCAAGCCGCAGTACATACGCTGCAGCATCGGATCGTATTCCGCATTCCTGTCTTTTACCGGATAGTATTCTTCAATGCGTACAACGCCTTCGACACCCATATTCTGAGTAATCTCTACTGCGTTGGTACTCCATGGAGTAATCATTTCACGACGAGGGCCGATAAAGTATCCCTCCATTGACTCGCCATCGACAATAGCCGCATCTCCGTAAAGCCAGCAGAGTTTCTCTACGTCTGCCGCCGAGAGCGTGCTGTTCACTTGTGTGGCGATGATTGTGTTACCGGATGTTGTGAAAAAGTAAATCATATATAGGTTTATTTAATGTTTGCATAATATACTGCCAACCGCGGCAACGGCACAGAGCGAACAATATACGCAAGGCATGCTTTAGTATATTACGACGTTTGCGCCTTCTTTTCGTATTATATTACAAAGGTAATTATAAAAATTAATACTGAGGAATTTTTATGAAAAATTGTTTTATACATATTATTATCGGCTTTGATTAGTTGTCCTATTGCGGTTTTTTCTAAATTTGCGAAGAATATGACAAAAAAGTTCTTATGGAAATACTGATTGGTTTGCTGATACCTTTTCTGGGCACCGCAACAGGCGCTGCAATGGTATTCATGCTTCGTAATAAAATATCGGACCTGACAAACAGGGCCATGTTAGGATTTGCATCGGGCGTAATGGTCGCCGCAAGTTTCTGGTCTTTACTGCAGCCTGCGTTCGAACAGGCAGGAAGCGACATAGCCGGCAATTGGCCCGTTATGGCCGGTTTCGTCGCAGGAATATGTTTTCTGCTGCTGCTCGACACTGTCATTCCTCACCAGCATATTGACGAGAAGAGCCCCGAAGGACCGAAGTCGCGGCTGCCACGCTCGATAAAGATGATTCTTGCCGTAGCGCTTCACAACATTCCCGAGGGCATGGCTGTCGGCGTTGTTCTTGCAGGCGTGATGAGCGGCGACACGGGCCTTTCGGTATCGGGAGCTTTGGCGCTTTCTATCGGAATGGCTATTCAGAACATACCCGAAGGAGCCATAATTTCATTCCCGCTCCGCAAAGAAGGCAAGAGCAGAAGCGCAGCTTTCACTTGGGGAGCGATGTCGGGGCTTGTGGAGCCTGTCGCCGCGATATTGACCATGCTGTTCCTCAGCGAGAACATATCGTCGATGCCTCTGCTGCTGGCTTTTGCAGCCGGAGCTATGCTATATGTCGTTGTAGAAGAACTTATTCCGTCATCACAGGCAGGAAAGCACAGCAACGTCGGCACAATAGGATTCGCAACCGGTTTCCTGCTGATGATGATGCTGGACACCATTTTAAACTAGTTTAATCAACGTTAATTTTAAAAAAATTAATGCTTGACGATTACACTCTGCTTTAAAATTTGGTACCTTTGCTTGGTATGAAAAGAAACTAAAAATAGTATCATATGAATTTGGTATTGCTTTTTACGATGGTTATCGCATCTGTGGCGTTCGTCGGAGTGGCGATGATTCTCACACGATGGATTTCGCCCCGCACATTCAACAGACAAAAGAGCGAGACGTATGAATGCGGCGTTCCCACGCAAGGACAGACATGGATTCACTTCAAGGCCGGCTACTACCTGTTCGCCATTCTGTTCTTGATGTTCGACATTGAAGCCGTATTCCTTTTTCCTTGGGCGACAATTGTTCAGGAGCTTGGAATGAAGGCTCTTGTAGGCGTGTTGTTTTTCCTCTTCTTTCTTATACTTGGCCTTGCTTACGCATGGCGTCGAAAAGCTCTTGAATGGAAATGAAAAAGCCTGTCATTAAGTCAATACCATACGATGAGTTCAAGGATAACGAGACCCTTGAATCGCTTATAGCAGAGATAAACAAGGAGCGTACAAACGTGGTTGTCGGCAAGCTCGACGAACTGATAAACTGGGGACGCAGCAATTCGCTTTGGTCTCTCACGTTCGCAACGAGCTGCTGCGGCATAGAGTTCATGTCTGTAGGCGCAGCGCGCTACGATTTTGCCCGTTTCGGCTTTGAAGTCACACGAAACTCGCCTCGACAGGCCGACCTAATAATGTGCGCCGGCACTATAACCCACAAGATGGCGCCGGTACTCAAACGCCTTTACGACCAGATGGCAGAGCCTAAGTATGTAGTCGCCGTTGGCGGATGCGCCATCAGCGGAGGCCCGTTCAAAGGGTCGTACCATGTACTGAACGGCATTGACAAGATTGTCCCTGTAGACGTTTACATTCCAGGATGCCCGCCGAGACCCGAGGCCATTCTGTACGGCATGATGCAGCTGCAACGCAAGGTGAAGATCGAGAAATTCTTCGGCGGCAAGAACAAGCACCAAAAGCTTGGCGAAATGCCGGACGAGCCTATAATTGTAACGAATAACCCCGTAAAGGAGTGTAACGAGAGCCAAGAATCATGAATATAAGAGAGATTGATATAAAGGAGTTCAGACAAGAGATGCTGAAACTCCGCAAAGAGGGTATGGACTTCCTGCGTGACATCATAGGCATGGACTGGAAAGAGGATGGCATTGGAGCAATATACATTCTTGAGAACAGCGGCACACACGAAGTCGAAGAGATTTCAGTAAGAACCGCAAACAGAGAGAAGCCGCAATTGCCGACCATATGCGATATTTGGAAGGTCGCCGAGTTGCTCGAACGTGAGGTGTACGACTTCTTTGGAATAGAATTCAACGGACACCCTGACTTGAGACGTCTGTACCTTCGCAACGACTGGGTGGGGCACCCGCTACGCAAGGACTACGACCCGAGCGAAGCCATCAACCCTGTCAGGCTTGAGAGCGAGAAAGACGAGGATGTCCAGCGCGAATACGAGATTCAAGAGGACAAGCAGCTCGCCGAACTGGCAGAAAGACTGAAAATACTACACTATGACCAGTATGTGATAAATATCGGACCGCAGCACCCCGCCACACATGGCGTACTTCGTTTCCGTTTGTCCGTCGAAGGCGAGGTCATAAGAAAAGTGGACATAAAGTGCGGTTATATACACCGTGGCATAGAGAAGCTGTGCGAAAGCAGGACATATCCCCAGATACTTGCGTTCACCGACAGGCTCGACTACCTGAGCGCGCACCAGAACAGGCATGCCCTATGCATGTGCATAGAGAAGGCGATGGGAATTGAAGTGACGGAACGCGTGCAGTACATCCGCACCATAATGGACGAACTGCAGCGTATCGACTCGCATCTTCTGATGTTCTCGTGCATGGCTATGGACATGGGCGCTATAACATCATTCATATACGGATTCCGCGAACGCGAGAAGGTGCTTGACATTATGGAAGAGGTGACAGGCGGGCGTCTCATACAGAATTACAACATAATTGGCGGCGTACAGGCCGACATAACTCCCGGATTCGCCGAGAAGGTAAAAGCATACTGCAACGACCAGAAGAGAAGACTTAAGGAGTATTACGATGTCTTCGTGAACAATATAATATTGAAGACACGTACCAAAGGCGTGGGCGTTCTCTCGCTTGAGGAGGCAATATCATTCGGAGCTACCGGCGGCACAGGACGCGCGTCGGGCTGGGCTTGCGACGTACGCAAGCGTCACCCGTACGCCCTGTACGACAAGGTCGAGTTCAAGGAGATAATTCACGCCGAAGGAGACTGCTACAGCCGACTGCTGGTACGCCTCGAAGAGATTGAAGAATCGATAAAGATTATCGAACAGCTCATTGACAACATACCCGAAGGCGACTACAAGACAAAGACAAAACCTATAATAAAACTCCCCGAAGGAACATTCTCGGCATCGGTCGAGGGCTCCCGAGGCGAGTTCGGCGTGTTCATCGACAGCCGGGGCGACAAATCGCCGTACCGACTGAAGTTCAAGCCGATGGGTCTTCCTTTGATAGCCGCAGCGCACAAGATTATGAAAAAGTGCAAGATTGCCGACCTTATAACTATCGGAGCGTCACTCGACTACGTGATACCCGACATTGACCGTTAAAATTAAAACTGTTCATACAATCATGTTCGACTTTACATCAATGACAACAGCTATCGACAGCTATCTCAATTCCGTGCTGCCGCCGTCGGCAGCGACGCTGATTGAGTGCGCCATCATCGCTGTTTGCGTTATTGTGGCATATCTGGTATTTGCCATAATAATGATTTTTATGGAGCGTAAAGTATGCGCGGCGTTCCAATGCAGGCTCGGTCCTATGCGAGTAGGCCCGTGGGGACTGCTGCAGGTATTCGCCGACGTATTCAAGATGCTCATAAAAGAGATTATATCCATAAAGAATTCCGACAAGATTCTATACAACCTTGCGCCGTTCCTTGTGCTGATGAGTTCTATAATTACTTTCAGCTGCCTGCCTTTTGACAAAGGACTCCAAGTGCTTGATTTCAATATCGGAGCGTTTTTCATTATGGCAGCATCGTCGTTCGGCATACTCGGAATTCTTCTTGCCGGCTGGAGCAGCAACAACAAATTCTCCATGATCGGAGCCGTGCGAAGCGGAGGACAGATGATAAGTTATGAACTGTCAATGGGTTTGAGCATCCTTACGCTTGTAGTTCTCAGTGGCACCATGCAGATTAGCGAGATCGTCGAGATGCAGACAAAAGGCTGGTTCATCTTCACCGGTCACATACCTGCCATAATCGCATTCATTATTTATATTATAGCAGGCAATGCCGAGACAAACAGAGCGCCGTTCGACCTACCTGAAGCCGAATCGGAGCTTACAGCAGGCTTTCACACCGAATATTCGGGCATGAACTTCGGTTTCTTCTACGTGGCAGAGTTCATGAACATGTTCATAATAGCCGGCATCGCCTCTACCTTGTTTCTTGGAGGATGGGCACCGCTGTATATCCCCGGGCTTGGCAGTTTCAATTCCGTTATGGAGTGCATCCCCGGCTTCGTATGGTTCCTTGCCAAGACATTCTTCGTAATATGGCTGCTGATGTGGATAAGATGGACATTCCCGAGACTGCGCATTGACCAGGTGCTTGCGCTTGAATGGAAATACCTTGTACCTATAGGACTGATAAACTTGTTGATAATGACCATCTGCGTTGTAATGGGGTGGACATTTTAAGAACTGTTTCTAAACGATTTACAGAGATGAAATTCAAGGATACATATTTCGGCGGAATCTTCGGTGCTATAAGCTCATTGCTCACCGGCATGGGCGTTACTCTGCGCGAGTTTTTTACCCGCAAAGTCACCGAACAATACCCTGAGAACAGGAAAGAACTGCATATTCCGGAACGCCACAGAGCTTTGCTCGTAATGCCTCACGACGAGAACGGCAACAACAAATGCATCGCATGCGGACTATGCCAGCAGGCATGCCCCAACGGGACAATATCGGTTACTACAAGGACTGTGACCGACGAGGAGACCGGCAAGAGCAAGAAAGTTCTCGACACATATTCTTATGACTTGGGCGCATGCATGTTCTGCCAGCTGTGCGTGAACAGTTGCCCGAAAGGAGCCATAGAGTTCACCAACGAATTCGAGAACGCAGTCTTCGACCGCAAGAAACTTATAATAAAACTTAACCGATAGAGTGAAATGGACATAAATCTCATCATATTTTCAGGCTTGGCGATTGTCATGACGGTAGCGGCGATATTTGCCGTAACGTCGAGCAAAATCATGCGTGCCACCACAAACCTGCTGTTCGTGCTGTTCGGCACTGCAGGACTGTACTTCTTTCTGCACTACACATTTCTGGGAGCGGTTCAGATAACCGTATATGCGGGCGGCATTGTCGTGCTGTTCATCTTTGCCGTTCTCCTTATCGGCAAAGGAAGCGTAGACATTACGCAGACATCGTTACGGCGCTACCTCGCCGGCTTGGCTACAGCGCTAACAGGAATGATATTGACCATTTACCTTATCGGAAGCACCGATTTTGCCAGCGACAAGTTCAACGGCGAGGGCGTTGCCATAAAGGAACTCGGAATGGCGCTTATGGGAACAGATAAATACAATTACATACTCCCCTTTGAGGTAATGAGCGTACTGCTTCTCGCATGTACAGTAGGGGCAATTATGATAGCACGCAAAAAATAAATACCATGAGTATACCTGCAGAATACATGCTGATACTTTCAGCCATACTCTTTTTCATTGGCATATTCGGCTTTTTTACACGCCGTAACCTTGTTTCGTTGCTCATAAGCACCGAACTAATGCTCAACGCAGTAGACATAAACTTCGCGGTGTTCAACGCATACTGCCAGCCCGAAAGTCTCGAGGGATTCGTATTCTCGCTCTTCGGCATCGGCGTTGCGGCTGCCGAGACAGCTGTCGCAATCGCGATAATTATCAACGTGTACCGAAACTTCCAATCGATACACATCAAGAGATTGAGGAATTTAAAACACTAAGGTATGGAATATTCAATACTTATACTTGCTTTGCCCCTGCTGGGTTTTCTGACTCTTGCGCTTGCCGGCAACAGAATGAGCCATAAGACCGCCGGCATTACAGGAACATTGCTGCTCTTGGCCGTAACCGCAATATCGTACTTTACGGCTGCCGACTATTTCATGGCAGGCAGAGACACGACCGGAGTATTCGCCGAGGCTGTACCTTACAACTTCAAATGGCTGCCTCTCGGAGAGAGCCTCAGCATTGACATGGGCATATCACTGACACCTATCTCAGCGATGATGCTTGTGGTCATAACCACAGTAAGCCTCATGGTACATATATACTCGCTCGGGTACATGAAGGGCGAAAAGGGTTTCCAGCGTTACTATGCGTTTCTGTCGCTGTTCACATTCTCGATGCTCGGTCTTGTAGTGGCTACAAATATTTTCCAGATGTATATATTCTGGGAGCTTGTGGGAGTGTCGTCGTATCTGCTCATAGGTTTCTACTATACAAAACCCGAGGCTATAGCAGCCTCTAAAAAGGCGTTTATCGTTACCCGTTTCGCCGACCTGTTCTTCCTTATCGGAATACTTATATACGGCTACTATACTGGCACATTCTCGTTCACGCCGCCCGAAACAGCCCTTACAGCGGCCGCAGCCGTGTTGCCTACGGCGTTGCTGCTTATGTTCATCGGTGGCGCAGGAAAGAGCGCTATGTTCCCGCTGCACATCTGGCTGCCCGATGCAATGGAGGGCCCGACTCCGGTGTCGGCGCTCATACATGCCGCCACTATGGTCGTTGCCGGCGTATTTCTTGTAGCAAGGCTCTTTAACCTTTTTATAGATTATGCCCCGGAGACGTTGCATATAATCGCTTATGCAGGAGCGTTCACTGCCTTGTATGCAGCCATAGTCGCATGCGCGCAGACCGACATAAAACGAGTGCTTGCCTTCTCGACGATATCGCAGATTTCGTTCATGATGGTGGCTCTTGGCGTATGCACCGGCACCGACCCGCACTCAAGCGGCTTAGGATACATGGCTTCCATGTTCCACCTGTTCACTCATGCGATGTTCAAAGGACTGCTCTTCTTGGGAGCGGGCGCCATAATCCATGCGGTACACAGCAATGAGAAGTGCCGCATGGGAGGGTTGCGCAAATACATGCCGATAACGCACATAACGTTCCTTATCGCATGCTTAGCCATTGCCGGCATACCGCCGTTCAGCGGCTTCTTCAGCAAAGACGAGATATTGGCCGCATGTTATGAGTTCTCGCTCCCGATGGGAATATTCATGAGCCTGATTGCCGCATTGACAGCATTCTACATGTTCCGCCTCTACTATCTCATATTCTGGGGCAAAAGCTACTATGAGACAGAGCTTGCCCGATACAAGGCTGGAGAGATTGAAGCGGAGCCGCACAAGCCTCATGAAGCCCCGCTCACAATGACACTGCCGCTTATAATACTTGCCGCGATAACATGCTTTGCAGGCTTTATACCTTTCGGCGAGTTCGTCAGCAGCAACGGCGAAGCGTACACTATTCACTTGAACACGAAGGTTGCGGTAACAAGCATTGCGCTTGCCTTTGCAGGCATCGCATTGGCGACAGCAATGTATATAAAAGGAGAAAGCGGAATAACCGTTGCTATCAACCGCACGCTGCGCAAACCGATAGAAGCGGCGTACCACCGTTTCTACATGGACGAGGCGTGGCTCTTCGTTACAAAGAAGATAATCTTCAACTGTATAAGCCGCCCTATCGCATGGTTCGACCGCAATGTGATTGACGCCACATTCGACAAACTTGCAAAAATCACGCACAAGTGCGGCACGTTCGTAAGGCCCTTGCAGGACGGCAACGTACAGTCGTACAGCATATTTTTCCTCAGCGGAGCATTGCTCATTATTCTTATATTGCTGTACTTAATATAATCAAGAGAAAGGATTTGGACTATGAACATATTACCTGTTTTCATCATTATCCCGATTGTAATGCTGCTTGCATTATGGTGCAGCCGTAACATAAAACAGACTCGTGCCGTAATGGTCACAGGCTCGTCATTGCTGCTTATTCTTTCGGTGTATCTTACAATTGATTTCATTCGGCTACGCAACGCCGGGGAGAGCGCGGATATGCTATACACCGCATCGTGGAGCTGGTATGAGCCGCTCAACATTGCGTTCTCCATTGGCGTGGACGGCATATCGGTAGCGATGCTCCTGCTGTCGTCGATAATAGTATTTACGGGCACATTCGCATCGTGGAGGCTGCAGCCGATGACTAAAGAGTTCTTCATGTGGTACACACTGTTGTCGCTCGGCGTTTACGGTTTTTTCATATCTACCGACCTCTTCACGATGTTCATGTTCTATGAAACGGCCCTTATACCCATGTACCTGCTTATAGGCGTCTGGGGAAGCGGACGCAAGGAGTATTCAGCAATGAAACTGACGCTCATGCTTATGGGCGGTTCGGCGTTCCTGCTCATGGGCATACTCGGCATATACTTCGGCAGCGGCGCGACGACAATGAATATACATGAGATTGCGGCAATGAACGCTATTCCAACGAATATTCAGTATATATTCTTCCCGCTCACCTTCATAGGATTCGGCGTGCTTGGCGCTCTGTTCCCGTTCCACACATGGAGCCCCGACGGACACGCATGCGCTCCGACGTCGGTATCAATGCTGCATGCCGGCGTGCTGATGAAGCTCGGAGGATACGGCTGTTTCAGAATCGCCATGTACCTGCTGCCGCAGGCGGCCAACGACCTTGCTTGGATTTTCATAATACTGACAACGATAAGCGTCGTTTACGGCGCCCTTAGCGCTGTCAGCCAGACCGACCTTAAATACATAAACGCATACTCTTCGGTATCGCATTGCGGACTGGTGCTTTTCGCGATTCTGATGATGACGAAAACCGCATGCACCGGAGCTATTCTCCAGATGCTGTCGCACGGACTTATGACAGCTCTGTTTTTCGCTCTCATAGGCATGATATACGGCCGTACCCATACCCGTGACATACGCAAGATGCGAGGACTTATGAAGATTATGCCGTTCCTTGCCGTAGGATACGTTATTGCCGGACTTGCCAACTTAGGACTTCCGGGCTTCAGCGGATTTGTCGCAGAGATGACAATATTCGTAGGAGCGTTCTCGGTCAATGACATGTTCCACAGAGTTGTAACGATAATTGCATGCACAAGCATAGTGATTACGGCGGTGTACATTCTGCGTGTGGTAGGACGCATTCTTTACGGAGAGCCTGACAACGACGAGTTCAAGAAGCTCAGTGACGCCACATGGGACGAGAAGTTTACGGTCATATGCCTTGTCGTATGCGTAGCCGCACTCGGAATCGCTCCTATGTGGGTAAGCGACCTTGTCGGCAGCGGCGTAGACAGCATACTGTCGAACATATAAAATAACAAGAACATATTAAAGAACATACAATAATCACATATGAATTATCTGCAGTTTTTCCTGATGCGTCCCGAGGTAAGCCTCATAGCCGTTTACCTTACGATATTTATATATGACCTTATCTCGACAGCGAAGGCACGAAAATTATTTCATCCCTTAACATGCATTCTGATGGCGGCGCTGTGCTGCGCCGTAATGAGCGACACCTCCGCATTCACCCTTTTCGGCGGAATGTACGAGAGCAACGCCATGATTGCCGTAATGAAAGCCGTGCTTGCCTTCGGCAGCCTCCTCGTCATTCTCCAGGCCGACAAATGGCTCAGCAACGAACTCACATCGTACAAGCGGGGAGAGTTCTACGTGCTACTTCTTAGTACACTCATAGGAATGTTCTTCATGCTCAGCGCAAGACATTTCCTGCTTCTGTTCATCGGCATTGAACTTGCGTCGCTGCCCCTTGCATGCCTTATAGCGTTCGACAAGTACAGACACCATTCGGCCGAGGCGGGCATAAAGTACATACTAACCTCGCTGTTTTCGTCGGCATTGATGCTCTACGGCATATCGTTCCTTTACGGAACATGCGGCACGCTATATTTCACCGACATGGTGAGCCATATTACAGGGGCACCCATGCAGATATTCGCGCTCGTCATGTTCTTTTCGGGCTTAGGCTTCAAGATTTCGCTTGTCCCGTTCCATCTATGGACTGCCGACAGCTACGAAGGCGCTCCGACGTCGGTTACCGCCTACCTCTCTATCATTTCAAAGGCAGCGGGCGTATTTACCCTTTTCATTGTACTTACAAAGGTCTTCGCTCCAATGACAGAACAGTGGCAGGCCGTTATATACATCACCGTTGTCGCAAGCATCACTTTAGCGAACCTCATGGCAATAAAACAGCGCTCACTGAAACGCTTCATGGCATTCAGCAGCATATCTCAAGTGGGATACATTATGCTTGCCGTGATTGGAGGAAGCGCAGAAGGATCCACAGCCATGGTGTTCTACCTTATAGTATACATGATGGCAAACACTGCGGTATTCTCTATCATTGAAGAGGTTGAATGGAAGACCCAGAGCCCCGCAAAACGTAACACGCTGAGAGGTTTCTACAAGACAAACCCGAAGCTGACCCTGCTGATGACGCTCGCGCTCTTCTCTTTGGCCGGCATACCCCCGTTCGCTGGTTTTTTCAGCAAATTCTTCGTTTTCATGAGCGCATTCGAAGCAGGCTTCCAGGCGCTTGTCTTCATAGCTCTCATAAACACTGTCGTTTCGCTATACTACTATCTGCTTATAGTAAAGGCTATGTATATCGAAACAAGCGACAGCCCTGTTCCCTGTATTAAAAGCGATGCCTATACACGCATAAGCCTCGCAATATGCCTTGCCGGTATAGTTCTCTTGGGTATATGCAGTTTCGTGTATACGGCAATAGACAAGGTGGCATACACGTTGCTGTAAGTACAAAAAAGAGAGCTGTTCCGGCCCGCTTCGGCCGTAACAGTTTAATTAATAATAATAATTCGCACATGGCAATAATATGTCATGTGCGAATTATACGTTATAGCACTCTTCGGGATATACAAGATGCTTCGGTAGATTTATATTCCGCGATTTCCGGCAAATATAATCCGCTACGCCATTTTTACATTTTATTAGTATTATTTAACCATTGGGGGGGGTAAAACCAAACCTTTTTACGTAATTTTGCATAATTTACGAAATGCTACACAATCTGAAGAGAAAACTCGTCTATACGCTAATTCTGCTTGCATTCTGGGCCGTTTTGCCCGGCATGGGACAGACCATGCCCGACAGCGTAAGACAAGAAAGGTTCATCCTTTATTATTATTGTGACCGCATTGACCTTGACAAAGAGTATTTAGATAACTCATACCAGATATTCCGCATAAAGAATATTCTGTTGAATTCAAAAAAGATTGACAGCATAACCATTTATTCGTACGCCTCGCCCGAAGGTTCTCCTGCACGCAACAAATGGTTGGCGGAAAAACGTTCTATAACAGCTAAGGAGTTCATTTTGGCGAACCTGCCGGACAGCTGCACGTTGAAACCCGAAAACATACGACTTCGTCCGATGGGCGAGAACTGGGAAGGCCTGGAAGCCGAACTTGAAGCGAACTACAACTTGCCCAACAAGGACAAGGTAATGAGAATAGTACGTGCCGAGATACCTACGGAAACAAAAAAATGGCGGCTCAAGCGGCTTGACAACGGTTATACATACAATTGGATAGTACGGTACCACATGCCGAGGCTTCGTATGGCCACATGGATATGCGTGCACGCTCCCATACCTTTATTGCCGTTAAGTTTTGACAATAGCGACAGCTTCCGGTTCCCTCAGACACTGCAGCAGATAGGCCAGACGGTCTTGACAGACATGCCTGAACGCAGGACTATTATGTCGATAAAGAGCAACTTGCTCTACGACGCCCTTACGCTGCTCAACTTCTCGGTCGAAGTGCCCATAACAAAACATTTCTCGGCATTATATTACCATCAATTCCCATGGTGGCGATGGGGCGAGGCCAAGAATGAATATTGCATACGTTTCCTCAGCATTGGCGCAGAGGCTCGCTGGTGGATAAGTCCTGACAAATTTGCGAAAAAGCGTTTTGAGCATGACAAGCTGACCGGACATTTTCTGGGGATATACGCCGAATCAGGCAAATGGGATTTCGAATGGGGCCGGAACATTTGCCACCAGGGCGAGCATTGGAGCGCAGGCCTCAGCTACGGTTACGCTATGCCTATAGGCAAATACCTTAATCTTGAATTTTCAGTATCGGCGGGATATGCATCTATACCGTACAGAAGATATATTCCGAGCGCCGACTATGAGATTCTGTGGAAAGACCCGGAAAATCATGGCCGCTGGCACTATTTTGGCCCCACAAAAGCACAGGTAACACTCGCTGTGCCCATAATGATTAAGACGAAAAAGAAAGGAGGCAAACAATGAGCAGAATAGGATTCCGTTGTTTATGCCGTCTCCTTTTTGCATCGATGCTCTTAATCGCTGTCTGCACAAGCTGCGAACACCGTCAGTTGGAGGACCCGCTGTTCAACGAGAATATCTTCGTCAAGATATACTTTGACGAAAAAATACGCAACGTGCATTACGGCTTCTACGATGAGACGAAGAGAAAACCTGAATACAGTTCGCCTAAAGCCATGCGAGTCGTTTTCTGCGATGAAACCGACGACAAGCTCGTTACGGAACGCTACCTCCATGACTGCGGTAAAGATGAACGCGGCTACTACATTCAGGGATATATGAATGTGCCTAACGGCAGATATAACATGCTGGCATACAACTTTGACACAAAAGACATTAAGATACGCAATGACAACCTTTACTCGAAAATGACCGCCTACACCGAGCCGCTGAGCGAGAACGAAGAGAACAGGATATTCAAGTCACGAAGCAATTATGCGAACGGAGACGAAGTCATCTGCCGACAGCCCGACCATCTGTTCGTCTCCAGAATTGAAGGCGTCGAGGTATTCACAAGAAAAAATTTCGAAGAAGCCGATACCATAAAAGACAAAGACAACCGCATTCCGACTGCCGAGACAATCGTAAAGACATACTACATGCAGTTCAATGTAAAAGGCGTAGAGTATGTACGCTCTGCTGTCGCTCTCATTTCCGGCATGGCGGGTTCAAAGAACATGCAGGCCGACAGTATGATAAAGGATAATGTAGTGAGCATATACTTCGGACTTAACAACGGAAAGGATTACGCCCGCCGCACAACCGACGGGACGGCAGTCGCTTACGCATCGTTCAACACATTCGGCAAGTTGCCGCACACCGAGGGATATATCGATATCACCTTTGAATTCAATACCGTTTACAACACTGTCCAGACCGAGACATTCCGAGTTACGGATATGTTTGAGACCGATGAGGTAAAAGAAAAACAGTGGATTATAATAGATAAAGTCATTGAGATTATCCCGCCTGAAGGCTTTGAAGGCGGCGGAGGAATGGCGCCGGGCGTCAAAGATTGGGAAGAGATAGAGGGAAGCATAACCATTTAAACATCAATACCGAACCAGAACAAATTTATTATCAAAACATTATTTATTAACCTTTTAATTAAATCAACATGAAGAAGATGTTATTTTTTGCAGCGCTGTCAGCAATAGCATTGACAAGCTGCGTGAATGATGATTCAAGTTATGAGCAACCTCAGCAAGCTCTAACTTTGAAGTTCGATGTTCCTGCAATGAAGCAGAACAGAGCGAATGTCATGGGTGAAATCACCGGTGTCGAATACGACAAACGCGAGGATTTCATGATATTCAGCAAAGTCTACAAGGGCGCCCTTACAGGTTGGGAAACGGCAACTGAAGACTACTTCAACGCTACCGGAGACACCGCAAAGAACGAAGGCAACGACAGTAAATACTGGTCTACCAAGACCGTATATTATTGGCCGGACATCGAGTACAATCTCGCCTTTGCAGCATACTCGCCTGCAAAGTTCACTACAGCCCCCACAAGTATCGTTTACAATGCGAATGGTCTTCAGATTGAAGGATTCAAGACAGAGACTGACGCGGACAAGCAGTATGACCTTATGTACTCTGACCGTGTGATTGACAGAAACAAGACAAACAACGGACACAGTTCGGTACCATTGGTATTCCATCACGCTTTGTCATCTATCGTGTTCTCTACCGAGAAAGAAGATGAAAACGTCAAATATGAAATTACCAATTTGAAACTGCACGGCGATTTCATTCAGCAAGCCGATTTCAACCAGAACATTGTAGAAACGACGGATTTGACATCAGGCGTAGCTATGTGGGAGGATTTAGCGGCCGCTACTGCAGCTGATTTCAGCCCGAGTTTTACGTCTCCTGTAGAAGTCACAACCGTTCCTACCCAGTTCACTCAAAAGGAATCGGCTTTGTTGCTCATACCGCAGGCTGTTCCCGTTAATGCTGCCGTAACAGTAACTTACACAAAAACCACCCATCCCGGTACACCTGATGAAAAAGTCATGACAAACAATGCGACAATTTTGCTCTCAGACTTCGCTCAGGAAAACGGCAACAAGATTAACACATGGGAGATGGGCAAGAGATATGTTTACCGCATTGCATTCGGCCAGAACAAACGTATATACTTTGAACCTTCTACAACAGACTGGATTCAGGAGTCTACTTTGATTCACGTTATCCAGTAATTCAAACCGATAATGAAACTACCCTGTCATATATTCATATTACTGACAGCGTTACTGACACTCGCCGGTTGCGCTCAGGAGACGGACTTTCCGTCTCCTGAGCAGCCGTCGGCATGTAAAATCCCTATTACCTGGAACGTTACGCCTGAAGAGACGCGCGCATTGACGAACAGCAATGTATTGCAATCGTCATGTACCCCTGTCGCCGACGGCTCAAACGAAAGCATAGGAATATGGGGAGACTATACCTTAAACTCAAACGGGAAAGATGAGACTTTCCAAGAATTCATAGCGACCGAATTGACATATATCACAGGCTCATTCAACAGTTGGGAGTACTCCGGCGAGCCACGATATTGGACATATCAGGCTGTTTACGATTTCCGTGCATGTTACCCTCAGAAACTGATGACAAGCCTGATGACGCAGATGGACGCCACGATGTTTCAAGGCGGTCCGATCAACACTCTTGAACTGCAAGAGGATATTCTGCTTGCAGCGACACAGGTTGATACAAAAACAGCAAACCTGTCGGAGCCTGTACGGCTTGACATGCGACATGCGTTTGCTGCGATAAAATTCAAGGTAAAAGCTATTGATGGCTTTGCGCCTGCCGCCGATGAAGGGGTGACGTCGTGCTGGCTACAGAACAAGAACAGCAATACAAACCTATTCTCACCTTCGGGCTATCTGGTACATTCGGGAAATACACAGCCCGACATAACCTGGTACCCTTACGAATCGACCACTGCTCCAATGTATTTGTGGAGACACGAGGGAGTAGATTTCATGTATGAAAACACACTCTACACTCCCAATGCGGGACTGGAAGGAGAACAATATACGCACAACGACGGATGGCTTTTGATTGTACCGCAGAAAGTAAACGAGGGAACATTGAGCTTCTGCTATACGCTGAAGAATGCCGGCAGCCAGATATTCTCGGTGAATATCCCGGCTATTACTTACGAAGAGGGAAAGAAATATACATATATGCTGGAAATAAAGGGTTCCGAAGCGGAATTGAAAGTGACAATCGCTCCCTGGAACTACATTGAGTCCAGCTACGACATAACAATATAAGCAACACTGATTGCATTTAAACGACAGGAAAAGGATGTCCGGCTATATATCTATCATAAAGAGAGCGTTGCTCTGTTTTGGCATACTGCTTTTCGCGGCATGCCAGAACAAATACAGCCATAAAGCAGAGAATGCCGCTTCGCTTCATTTTATAGTGACAAGCGCAGAACATGACATATGCACACGAGGCGTAGAGGACCTGAATGACGACGGCAATATTTCAGAGGATGAGATTATTGTGGACGGACGCAAAATTTATCGCCTTGCGGTATTTCTTTTTGAAGGGAACAGAATCATAACCTCAACCGTACTCGAAGCGGACGACCAAAGATTCGCGAACGGGAATACGGAGGCTGCCGTAAACTTCACGAACCTTGACTACAGCAGGACATACAGGCTTTATGCCGTAGCTAACTACGGCAATTACGGTGAACTTGAAGGAAAGCTTGCTGAAGTATATGAAGAGAATGTAACAAGCGGGCTTACCGTTTCGGCTTCGGGCAGCAATATATGCGACAAGCGCACGCCATACCCGCTGACCTTTACAAAAGAGATTAATCTTACACCGGGAACAAACGTCGTAAGCGGTGAGCTGCTACGCACCTATGCCCGGATACGCATAAATGTACGCAACCAAAGCTCGCTTAATGACTTGTACATTACAGAGTTGGGGTTCCCCGAGAGGTTCACCCAGCGAAGCGCTGATATTTTTACCGAGGGCGGAACAGCCGACGCCTCTCCTGCCGTGACATCAGAAGAGGCTGTCACTCCTTTTGCGGAAGGGAAGCCGATACCCGGAATAGACGCTTCAGGCAATGTCAGCGAAACGACGATATTTGACACTTACCTGCTTGAGAGCAATGGCGGAAACTACAACTACACGCTCGGCCTTAAATACGAAGGCGGCACGGAGGAGATATATACAGTCAGCAGCAGCGCTATAAGGAGCGCAAACAATATTGAGGACGGCGCGATGTATGTCATATACAACACCAATGCCCAAAGATACCTTTATGCCGACGGCGCGACTGTGAAATCGGGAGGCTCGTACCTTTCGGACGGGGAACTTGACCATAATTATGTCTGGAAGTTCAACCGTACATCATCGGACCGGTACACAATAGAGTCAATGGGAACGACAGGATACTTCATGCAGAGTTCGCAAGTGAACTACAGCAGAATACCCTTAACGGTAACTCCCGAGGCTTCTGATTACTTTACTGCCAGCACCAGCGGCACCAACATACGTTTCAAGAGTACCAGCGACAACTACTACATAGGAGTGAACGGCTCTACCGTTTACGGCAACAACTCGACATCGAACAGCGCTTTGAGGCGCAACAACTTCAACCTGTATAAAGTAGAAAAGAGCCTAAGGACAAATGACATTACGCATAAAGAGACAATACCTATCTGCACTATCGACAAGACAACCGGCGAAGCGTTGCCAATTACAGCGATTCGCCGCAACGACTTCATCGACATCCTTGTAAACGTGACTTACAATGAGAAAACCGGGGACGTGATGTTCGAGGTGGCGGACTGGGAAGAGATTAACGGCGATGTCACATTTGAATAAAAGAGATATTGAAGAATACAAAAAGATTTCATGATATTTTGAAAATGAAGCATTGGGCAACCACAATAACATTGAGCATATTCTGTCTTCTGCTGCCAAGCTGCAATGACAAGGATTTGGAACAGCCCGGCATTGCAGACGGCAATGCTGCGGCAGTACTCAAATTCGGCATTACTGACAATGACAGAATTACAATAAAGACACGTACCACATACGATATCTATTACGAGTCGATGGTGCGTAACATATATGCGTTCGTGTTCGCCAACGGGGAGAAAATATACGGGCACTATTTTGATGAGACGAATATCAACAGTACAGACAGTAAGGATTATTGGCAAGTAGACAACCTTATGTCCGACGATACCGAGGGACAGACAACGGGCACTCTGCACATGAGCGTTCCGAGCGTGTCGGGAGTCGCGGAGATTATACTTATTGCGAATATCGACCTTGACTTCATGAATGTTTCGCAAGAGCGTCTTGGACTTGTACGAACGAAAGCGGACCTGAACGAGCTGATAGTATCGCTGAACCAAGAGATACCTGACCGCAATGCTGGATATTTCATGATGACAGGCAGCCAAAGCAATGTCAGCATATCATCTGACGGCGTAATAAGCGTTCCCGGCGGAAAAATAATGCTCAACAGACTCGACGCGAAAGTCGAAGTGAACGTACGCGTAAACCCCAATGAAGAGAGCAATAATCAAAAAGTAGAGGAATTCACTCCCGAATCGTGGCAAGTCATCAACCTTCCTAAAAGTTCTTATCTGCTTCCTAACGGCAGCTCTTTGATATTGCCCGAAGAGTCATACTTCAACATTACGCCGAAGAATTTCGAGAAGACCGAGAACGAGATAATTGACGGCAACGCGACAGGCGGAATACTGCACGGTTTTTCATTTTATACTTTAGAGAACAAGCGTTCCACCGATAAAAAGAAAAGTGTTGAAGGCAACTACCACAACAGAGACCGCAGGAACAAGCATAACGAAGACCCTGAAAATGCCAATTACGGCTCATATGACAATGAAAACGGAATGTGGGAGTACGCCCCGGAACTTGCTACTTACATGATTATAAAAGGTGAACTCAAGATGGTGATTGACCCGGGATCGACAAGCGAACAGCACCTTGTCGCCGATGTCACATATTATGTTCACTTAGGAGACTTCGCCAAAGACAAAGACAATTACGACATAAAGAGAAACACGCACTACAAATACACAATCAACATCAAAGGTGTTGAAAATATCGAGATTGAGGTAGACACCTCGAACGATAATTTGCCAGGCATAACAGAAAACCAGCCGGGCGCTATGGGGCACCTTTATGAAGCCGAAGAGGATATATACACTTTTGACGCTCACTACGGCCAGAGAGTATATACCATAAAGGCGACTGACGTGGATACCGACAACATGACTTGGTACGTACGTACCCCCTTCGGAAGAGAGGGCATACCGGCAAAAGACGATACAGGAAAAGAGATTTACAACGACCTTGACTACAAATGGGTAGAGTTCATGCTGAACGAGAAGACTGCAGGCAACGACCGCTATTCGGACAGCAACATGCCCTACCCTGCCGACAAGAGCAGTCTTATGAATGTAATCGAGATGCTCGGAATGGTAAAGAACGAGGTGCTGGCATGGAGGGAAAACAGGGAGAACAAGTTCGACGAGAACGATGAGATGAAGTTTACCATATTCGTCGATGAGTTCTACTACGATGAAAACCCTATGAACCCCAATGACAATGATATATTATGGAAAAAATTCGTAAACCAGCCTAATCGTCTGATGCATATTCTATGCAAGAACAACCGTAGCGCAGACAATGAAAGCTCTGTTACGGGAAGTATCCTTACGATACGTCAGCGTTCGATACAGACGCCTTACAACATTAGCAAGGAACGGACCGACCTTGACGAAGCATGGGGATGCGAGACGGATGACGAATGTAAAAACGAAGCATGGTTCTACCACCCCGATGAACGTGTCGGGAACCTTTCGGCTTCTCACATGCCGTCATATACTCCCGACAACACCTCCCGGACAGACGGGCTCTATAACACCGCATGTCTTATTAACCTTATAAACGGCACAGGAAACAACAAGAGCGTAAACGGCAATCTGCGATGGGATACATTCATCGATTATTCAGGCAGTGACGTCAAACTTAAAGATCAATACTTATCAGGATTGTATTCCGTACTGTTGCGTAACCGTGACCTCGACGGTGACGGCATTATTGACCCTGAGGAGTTGAGATGGTATCTTGCATCGCTTGACCAGCTATGCGGACTGTTCATAGGCGACCAGGGTCTGAGCGGCGACGCCCAGCTTTACCCTATAGCAGCCAGCAGAGAGCCTAACACCACCATAAACGGAGGAGTGTTCAACGGCGTGTTTCCCTGGCGCATTCATGTCGTTAGCAGCACCGCATGGCAACAGACGGCAGGTAATGTCCCGACCATTGTATGGGCCGAAGAGGGCGCATCGACCGGAGAATACCAGGCACACTGGGGCAAGCCGGGTTACTCACCTGTACGCTGCATAAGGAACTTGGGATTAGAGCCTGCTACAGCCGACAATATATGTAAGCCGGGAGAGAACTGCCCCGAAGACCAGTTGGTGAACGTAGAACGTCCTTCAGGCACAATAAGCAAGAATTCGGTCTACAGGTTCGACATGAGGAACATGAACAAAGAGTCGTTGCGCGCATATTATACGACCCATGAGCTTGTACCCGACAATGAGTACAGTTCGCTTGCACGTGTCTATGACGGCTTTGAGACAGGAACCTTGCTGCAATATACGACAAGCAACCCTTCATATAATGAATTGAAGACAGAACTGGAAAGCGGAGATTCCCCGTCGCCGGCAGGATACCGTGTACCCAACCTGAGAGAGGGTGTCATAATGCACCTCTACTGCGACAATGCTACATGGTGGGACGGCAACAAAGGTACCCTTGTAAGCAACTTCTATTCATTCGGTTATCATGGCAACCGATACGATTACACAAACGGTGAACATTTCTATTCGTGGTCAATCTACAACGACCGAGTGACCATAGGAAACAATGCCACGCAATACATCCGTTTCGTAAAGGACATCCAGCCATAAAAGGCTGTTACAAAAGCTTAAAAAAGCCGAGCAAATGAAAAAAACCGAGAATATGTATTATATTCGCAAAGATTTTTAAACATCAAACTTTTTATCATGACAAAGAAACTTAACACAGGAACTATATGCATTCAGGGCGGTTGGAAGCCTAAGAAAGGCGAATCACGCGTATTGCCCATTTACCAGAGTACCACATTCAAGTACGAAACAAGCGAGCAGATGGCACGTCTTTTCGACCTTGAAGATTCGGGTTATTTCTATTCAAGACTGCAGAACCCTACTGTCGATGCCGTAGGCGCGAAGATTGCAGAACTTGAAGGCGGCGTAGGAGCTGTCATGACATCGTCGGGACAAGCCGCAAACTTTTATGCTATTCTTAACATCTGCCAAGCGGGAGACCATTTCGTTTCTACTACGACAATATATGGCGGCACATACAATCTCTTTGCCGTGACTCTTAAGAAGATGGGCATTGAAGTGACATTCATTGACGCAGACGCTCCGGCCGAAGAGATTGAAAAGGCGTTCAAGCCCAATACTAAAGCTCTTTTCGGAGAGACAATATCAAACCCGAGCGTAAACGTACTCGACATTGAGAAGTTCGCCGACATTGCGCACCGTAACGGCGTGCCCCTTATCATAGACAACACATTCGCGACTCCAGTGAACTGCCGCCCTATCGAATGGGGCGCTGACATTGTCACCCACTCTACTACAAAGTACATGGACGGACATGCGGTAGCCGTAGGAGGCTGCGTAATCGACAGCGGCAACTTTGATTGGGAGGCACAGCACGACAAGTTCACATGCCTGACCGAGCCCGACGATTCATATCATGGACTCATTTACACCAAGAACTTCGGCAAGGCCGCATACATAACAAAGATGGTATCGCAGGTAATGCGTGACCTCGGAGCGATGATGGCTCCCGAGAATGCCTTTCTGCTGAACCTCGGACTCGAGACCCTGCACCTGCGTATGCCCCGCCACTGCGAGAATGCGCAGAAGGTGGCAGAATACCTCGAACAGCACCCGAACGTGAAGTGGGTGAACTATTGCGGGCTCAAAAGCAGCAAATACTACGACCTTGCACAGAAATACCTGCCCAACGGAGGATGCGGCGTAATGGCGTTCGCGGTAAAGGGCGACAAGGAAGACGCTATACGATTTATGGACAGCCTCAAACTTGTATCTATTGTAACGCACGTTGCAGATGCACGCTCATGCGTACTTAACCCCGCAAGCCACACTCACCGCCAGCTGAGCAACGAACAGTTGCTCGAAGCAGGCATCGACCCCGACCTGATACGCCTTTCTGTAGGCATTGAAGATGTCGAGGATATCATTGCAGACATAGAGCAGGCGCTTCAGGTACTCTGAGCTTGAAGAAAAGCCGCGATAAGAGGTTATGATACTGTTTGAATACAGGACAGACTGCAATATAAGAGCCTTCTCCACCTGTCGTGGGGGAGGCTCCGGCAATTATGAGGGTTTCAACATCACGCACTACTGCGGAGACAGGCCGGAACATGTCGCAGAGTGCCGCAAAGAGCTTTGCCGGGAACTTGGTATTGATGACGACAGACTTGTTCTTCCAATACAGACACACGGCAACCGTGTCATCCGCATCGACAAGGATTTTCTTGAACAGCCCAAGCCGTTACAGGAGAAGCGGCTGCATGGGATTGACGCAATAATTACTGACCTCTCAAATGTATGCGTAGGTGTATCTACGGCAGACTGCATTCCCGTACTGCTCTACGACAGCACGAAAGGCGTTGCGGCTGCGGTACATGCCGGTTGGAGAGGAACCGTCGCAAGAATTGTTCAGGAGTGCGTGTTACAGATGAGAACCCGTTACGGATGCGACAGCGCTAATATCAGAGCGATTATAGCGCCTGGAATCTCAAAAGAGGCATTTGAAGTAGGCGATGAGGTCTACGAGACATTCAGGAAGAGCGGATTTGATATGGAAAGAATTGCAGGACGCTACCCGTCCCGGCAAGGCGAGAAATGGCATATCGACCTATGGGAGTGTAACCGCATGCAGCTTGTTGAGATGGGCATAAGAGAAGAGAATGTCCACCTCTCGGCTATATGCACCTACGAGCGTTACCTTGACTTCTTTTCTGCAAGAAGATTGGGAATAAATTCCGGAAGGATATTCAACGGAATAATGATTACAGAGCGAACATGAGAGAGTGTTCCTGAAACAAACAAGAGGGCGACCCAAAATGGGTCGCCCTCTTGTTTGTCGGGGATGCATCATTAACCTCCGAAGTTATCGTACATGATAGATTTTTCCTCTACGCCGAGATCCGTAAGCATGTTTACGACAGCCTTTGACATCGGACCAGGACCGCACATGTAGTATTCGATATCCTCAGGCGCCTCGTGGTCTTTGAGGTATGTCTCATAAATCACCTGATGAACGAAGCCTGCCGTATACTTGACGCCGGCCGCATCGGCTGCAGGGTCCGGACGGTCAAGCGCAAGATGGAACGAGAAGTTGGGGAACTCCTTTTCAAGCTGAAGGAAGTCCTCAAGGTAGAATACCTCGTTCAACGCGCGGGCACCGTAGAAATAGGTCATCGTACGGTCGGTTGTCTTTAATGTCTTTGTCATGTGCATAATCTGCGCGCGCAATGGAGCCATACCGGCGCCGCCGCCTACCCACATCATCTCTTTCTTAGAATCGAAGATAGGATGGAAGTCACCGTAAGGACCGCTCATTATAACCTTGTCACCCGGTTTCAGAGTGAAGATATAGGATGAAGCTATACCGCAAGGCACATCCATAAAGCCTGAACGGTCGGCCTTGAAAGGAGGTGTCGCAATACGTACTGTAAGCATAATGCGGTCACCCTCGGCTGGATAGTTGGCCATTGAATATGCACGGATTGTCTCTTCAGTGTTCTTGCACTTGAGGCCAAGCAGGCCGAACTTCTCCCATGCAGGCAGATATTCTTCACCGATGAGCGACTTGTCGATATCCTTATCGTATGTCATGTCGTATGCAGGAATCTTAATCTGCGCATAAGAACCCGGCACAAAGTCCATGTGTTCGCCCGGAGGCAACGCAACGATAAACTCCTTGATGAAAGTAGCGACATTCTTGTTCGAGATAACCTCGCACTCCCATTCCTTGACGCCCATAACCGATTCGGGCACCTTGATTTCCATATCGTTCTTGCACTTCACCTGACAACCGAGACGCCAATGAGCCTGCTGCTCTTTGCGTGTGAAGTGGCTGGTCTCAGAAGGAAGAATCTCGCCGCCGCCCTCTATAACCTGAAGCTTGCACTGGCCGCAAGAGCCCTTACCGCCACAAGCAGACGGAAGGAATATTCCGTTCTCGGCAAGCGTACCGAGCAATGCGCCGCCTGCAGCGACCTCAACTTCGTTCTCTCCGTTTATCTTAACCTTGATGTTTCCGCCCGGCAACAGGAAACGCTTTGCCACAAGCAGAATAACAACCAATACAAGGATTATTACAAGGAAGACAGCTATACTTGCTAATATCAAATTTGTATTCATATCCTTACTTTATTACATTTTAATACCAGAGAAGCACATAAACGCCATAGCCATAAGACCTACGGTGATGAAGGCGATGCCAAGACCGCGAAGAGGCTTAGGAACGTTGCAGTACTCCATTTTCTCACGTATAGCGGCAAACAGGACGATAGCCACCATCCAACCAAAACCTGAACCGATAGCGAAAGCAACAGAGTCGGCGAAACAGGTAATAGCCTGTGAATTGTCGGCAGGAAGGCCGATGCGCTGCTGCATGAAAAGCGAACCGCCCATGATAGCGCAGTTCACGGCGATGAGCGGAAGGAATATACCCAACTGATTGTACAGTGCAGGAGCGAAACGCTCAACAATCATCTCAACAAGCTGAACTATACCAGCAATGACCGCAATGAAAAGGATGAACGCGAGGAATGTCAAATCAACGCCTTCTACAATAGCGCCGTTAGCAAGAACAGCTGTCTGAAGAAGGTAGTTCACCGGGAGTGTGATAACCTGCACGAAAACGACAGCGATACCGAGACCTATAGCGGTCTTTACGCTCTTAGATACAGCCAGGTATGAACACATACCCAAGAAGAAGGCGAATACCATATTGTCCACGAAAACCGAACGGACAAGCAAACTAATGAAATGTTCCATAATTATTATTCTTTACCGTATCTAATTATTATTCCTGTAAACTTTTGTCCTTAGCTCTCTGATACCATACTATGCACGCGATAAGTATGAACGCGGCAGGAGTCATGAGCATAAGACCGTTATTGAGATAACCTGCATCGTAGAAACTCTGCGGAATTATCTGAATATTCAATAAAGCTCCTGTACCGAAGAACTCGCGGAAGAATGCCACAATAACAAGAATCATCGCATAACCCAAACCGTTACCGATACCGTCGAGGAACGATGGCCAAGGCTTGTTCTGCATAGCGAACGCCTCAAGACGTCCCATAAGGATACAGTTGGTAATGATAAGACCGATGTACACTGACAGCTGCACGCTGACATCATATGCAAAGGCCTTGAGAACTTCGCTTACTAATGTAACCAAAGCTGCCACCACAACCAGCTGGATGATTATACGGATACGCATCGGAATGGTATTGCGGATAAGCGAAATGATCACGTTAGCCATAGCCACGATAATGGTCACTGATAGACCCATTACGATAGCCGGCTCCAATTTGCTTGTAACAGCCAAAGCCGAACAGATACCGAGCACCTGAACTGTTACAGGATTTTCCTTGAAGAGAGGAGTATTGAACGCCTCTTTATTTTTCTTTGAAAATAGTCCCATAATTATTCCTCCACTATTTACTGTGCAGCTGCGGCTGCGGATTCAACATTCGCACTTGAAGCATTTGCAGAAAGATATGCCAAGTAAGGAGCAATTTTGTTCTTGAGCATATTATTTACACCATTACAGGTAATAGTAGCTCCTGAAACAGCATTGACCTCGACCGCTTCGTCCTGCACCTTCTTGACAATAGTAAGCGCAACCTCGCCGTCTTTAGCGAGCAACTTGCCAGGGAAACGTGACTGGAACTTGTCGCCTGCTATTTCTGCGCCAAGACCGGGTGTCTCGCTTGCATGAGAGAAGTAAACGCCATATATTGTATTACAATCATCATTCAAGGCCAGATATCCCCAGATGCCGCCCCAAAGACCGTTACCGGTCATCGGAATGATGTACTTCTTTTCGCCATTGACCTCTGCTATATACAAAGGAAGATTGGATTCATCCACAGCATCATTGGCAACCTCAAAGCCGCCGTTCTCTTTAACGACATCGCCTTTGGAATTGATAACCGGGTCGCTCTTGATAACATTGTCATACTCTGCGGCCGCATTAGGAGAGTTCTTGATGTTGAGAGAAGCCAATATCTGCTTTTTCTTGTCAAGTTCCACATTCGCATCCTGACGCGGTTTGAGGAGTGATGACACACCTGCCAAAAGGAAAGCCACGATAACTACTACTACAGCAGAATAGATGACTGCATAGATATCACTGTTGGTGTCAAGTCCCTTTTTCTTAGGCCCTTTAACAGCCTCGAACTCCGAAGCCGCGGCCTTACACAACGGACATACAGAAGGAGCCTCGCTGCCTTCGTGAACATATCCGCACACTTTACAAACATATTTCTTTGCTGCCATATCGTGTTAGTTCTTTTTTGTTAGACGTTTTGCACGTGCGCTCACATTTGACTGCACTACGCAATAATCGATAAACGGAGCCACGACATTCATGAGCAATATCGCAAGCATCATACCTTCGGGATAACCGGGGTTGAGGACACGGATAATTATTGTCATAGCGCCGATTCCGAAGCCATAGATGTATTTTCCTGTTTCGGTACGGGCCGATGTTACAGGGTCTGTCGCCATGAACACTGCACCGAAGCAGAAGCCGCCGAGAAGCAGATGTTCCCATATCGGCATGCCGGCAGGCAGCTTGTCAGCAAAAACAAAGAGCATAACGATACCGCCGACAAAGACGCTGAGCATTGTCTTCCAGCTTGCGACGCCTGTATAAAGAAGTATCGCGGCGCCAATCGCTATTGCTATGACGCTTGTCTCGCCGATTGAACCCGGCATGAAGCCGAATAGCATGTCGGTTGTCGAGAGAGCCGTACCGGCTGCGCCCATAATTTCCTGACCGTTGGCAACATACTGCAGAGCGGTCGCGCATGTATAGCCGTCTACCGTTGAGCCGAGACCGCAAATAGATTCGGTAGCCACCCATACCGTATCGCCTGAGATAACAGAAGGATAAGCGAAGAAGATGAACGCGCGCGCTACAAGCGCAACGTTCACGATGTTCATGCCTGTACCTCCGAAGACCTCTTTAGCGAAGATTACGGCGAACGCTGTCGCAAGGGCAAGTATCCACAACGGACAGCCTACCGGCACAATCATCGGAATCAAAATACCTGACACGAGGAAACCCTCATGAATCTCTTCGTTCTTCCACTGCGCTACCGTAAACTCTATGCCAAGACCGACGATGTATGATACCGCAATCTTGGGAAGCATCACGAGCAGACCGTAAAGGAACATGCTGAACCAGCTCGTAGTCTCGGCTGTGCCCGCTGCAAGAGCGTTCTGAAGACCGATATTATACATACCGAGCAACATCGCGGGCAAAAGAGAAATAACGACAAGTGACATGATGCGCTTGCTGTCGATTGCATCATGTATGTTCACGCCGCTCTTCGAGGTGTCGTTAGGAACGAACAGGAAAGTCTCGAAGCCATCGAACAATGAACGGAAAGCATGGAGCTTGCCGCCCTCTTCGAAGTTAGGCTTAATTTTATTAAGATAGTTTCTCAAAAATTTCATACGATTTGATTTTATTTTGCATTAAAATTCGGCCTTACGGCCTCGTATTATCAGCACATCTCGGCACGGAGTTTGTCCAAGCCCTCACGCACGATACGCTGCAGCTCCAATTTTGAAGAGTCAACGAACTCGCAAAGAGCGAAGTCCTCGGGCGCAACCTCGTAAATGCCGAGTTGCTCCATCTTGTCGATATTGCCTGTTATTATTGCCTTGATAAGATATTCGGGATAGATATCCATCGGGAACACCTTGTCGTACTCGTTTGACATAATCATGTGACGCTCACCGCCCTTGATACGCGCGTCGATAGTATACTTACGCTTGGGGAAGAGCCAGCTGAAGTAGCTGCGGCTTGTGCTGTACATAGAGAAACGAGGAGCCGCCCAACCTATAAGCTCGTCACCGCCCATTATTTCGGGGATGACGGTAACTTCTGTCGAGAATGCGCCGAGGAAACCGTCAGCAGCCGTTTTCTTGCCTGTGAGGACATTGCCGTCGATAATACGCAGTTCGTGTTTCTCTTCGAGACGACCCTTCACGAGTGAAGAGAGCTGAGCGCCGAGAACAACCTTGCTGTATGAAGGATTCTTGACCTCGCTGCCGGCAAGAGCCACAGTACGTGTGAAATCAACAACGCCCTTGTTGAACAGACGGCCTATGAAGATTACCTCTTCGGCACCTATTGTCCAAACGATCTCGCCCTTGTTCACGGGAGCTGTCCTGTTTATCTGAACGCCTACGTTGCCAGCAGGATGAGGGCCCTTGAAAATTGTCGTGGTAACATTCTTTGCCACGAGCAACGCCGTAGACTTCTGACAAGCGCAGATACCCAAGTGAACGGGAGCGATGCGTGAAAGCGCATCAAGACCAGTCTGGAAGTCATCTTCATTGCCTTTGAGAGCGACCTCGAAATCTACCGCAAGCGGCTTAGAGTCGAATGCCGATACATAAATGGCACGAGGGGTATCAGAAGGAGCGGCAATGACATCATACGGTCTCTGACGCATGAATGCGAACAAACCCGCTTTCAGCAAGTCTGCCTTGACTTCGTTCGCCGACAAAGAAAGAACATCTTTTGCCTTGTACTCTACTGACTCGAACTTGCCGTCCGATTCTACTACTACGCTAAGAACGCGTCTTCTCTCACCGCGGTTAACCGCTACAACCTTTCCGCTCACAGGCGAAACAAATTGCAATTCGGGGATAGTCTTGTCAATAAACAAAGGATCACCGGCTTTTACAGCATCCTCGGGCTTAACTACGACCTTAGGAACAATGCGTGTAAAATCGGACGGCATCAAAGCGTAAAGCTTCGCCGCCTCCACCGATGTCATTTCCGGAACAGGAGCACCTTTCAAATTGATATTCAACCCCTTAGAAATTTTTACAACTCTGTGCATATAGTTTGGGTTACGTTAGTACATTATCCGTCACAAATTTAAAGAAAAATTTCCGCATTACTAACAAGATGTTTTAAAATATTTTAATGTTTTTCTCTGAATTTGCAAGCCGAAGCGCATGATAGCTTGCAGAAGCCGCAAGAAGAGGATAAAAAAAATGAGAGGGTGCCTCACGGTACCCTCTCACATCTATTAAGTAAGTAATTTATTATTCTGCTACAGCTGGTGTCTCTTCTGTTGCAACTGCTGCCTCTTCTACTGCAGGCGCGTCAGCCTTCTTTGTAGAACGACGGCGGCGTGTCTTCTTAGCCTGAGTCTTAGCCATGTTCTCGTTGTAATCAACAAGCTCGATGAAACACATCTCGGCTGCGTCACCCAAACGTGTGCCCAACTTGATGATGCGAGTATAGCCGCCCGGACGCTCTGCAACCTTTACTGAGATCTCTTTGAAAAGCTCAGTAACAGCTTCTTTGCTCTGGAGATAGCTGAATACTACACGACGAGAATTGGTTGTATCCTCTTTTGACTTTGTTATAAGCGGCTCTACGAACTTCTTGAGTTCTTTTGCCTTTGCAAGGGTCGTAGTGATTCTTTTGTGCATTATCAACGAAACAGCCATATTTGAAAGCATAGCATGTCTGTGAGATGCAGTACGGCCCAAATGGTTAAAAGATTTCTTATGTCTCATAATTATTCTTTGTCTAATTTATATTTTGAAATATCTGTTCCAAACGAAAGATTCAGACTCTCGAGCAAATCATCAAGCTCAGTGAGCGAT
>JAZNPP010000023.1:0-7036 GCA_045589695.1 Bacteroidaceae bacterium | reverse complement strand
TGCCCCCCCAACTATGTTCCGACTGCCTTTTTGCCAGAAATCAAGACAAAACGTCAGTCGCAACTTGGCCTTGCAGTGGGAGGATATCCTTAATATATGTCTTCGGGCTTGCTGATGTCCGTTATGATTCTGGTAGGGACGAGTTCCAGATAATCTTGCTCGAATTGAGTCGGAGAACCTGCATCGCTCACATCCTTGAAGCGTATCCAGTAAGGTCTCTTATCGATTTTGAATATACCGATAATTTTACGTAACGCCTGCTCGCTGTCGCGCAGAGTGCCGTGTTCAGATTCTGCATCTACGACAATGCTTGCCGGGCCTCTCATGTAGCCTCTGTTACGCATGGCTTTGTCGCTTAGCCTCGCATCCTCCTCGCTCAGGTCCTTGACCGGCTCCCAACCGATGAGCGCCTCTGTCTGTTCGTTCCAACGAAGGTCTACCGGTATTCCTGTGATTTTTCCGTCAAAGTAGAACTGACAGACTCCTCGGTGATATCCCTTTCCGTATCCGAATCGTATTTCATAGTTGCCGGGCGGTACGGAGGGTATGCGATATTCGAAATCGTATTTCCCCTCTACCAACAGCTCGTCGCCTTGCATTAGCGCATAGCTGTCAAGTCCGGTTGAGTGAGGACGTAAATAGAATATCTCACAGTCGTTTCCGTTGATCTTAAGGTGGTTCTTGCTGAAATCGCCGGGGATATATGTGGCGGTTTCGCCGTCCTTCGACAATGACCAGCGTACTGCGTTGTTGGTAAGTTCCGGCATTATCGAACCCAAGTCAATACGTATTCTTTCGTTCAGCACGTTGGCAATCATTTCGTTCTCGTTGTATATTAGAATACGGTCGATAGTGTGAATGATACCGTTAAGGGCAGTCTGTTCGAAATCCTTCAATTCCGGGTATTTTTCCTTAGTGGTGGAAATCTTATCAACGACGACATTTATGTGTTTGGCCATTTCGGGGTCTTTCACGAACTGCCCCTTTTCTTGTCCGTAGTTTATTACAATCTCTTGTTTGAGCGCTTCGTTTGTATATGGTTTTGTAACCTTGATCATCGCATAAGGCAGCAATGTCTCGAAATAGTCATAGCTGTCGAAATTCTTGCTGAGATTGACATCGGATTTGAATCCCGCATTATCGTAGTTCTGCATGATAAAACCGCCGGGGCCAGTACTCGAACTGTAAGATAGCTGTCGGTCAATTATGTGGTAAGCCACAAACCTGTATAGCGGGTTGTCCTTATGACGGTAATTTTTCAATATCTCTTCGCTCAGTCCGTTGCCGTCCTCGTCATAATTGTACCATTTGTTGGCAAGCTCGATAATGTCGTCAATCGTTTCGTATCCTAATGATTTGAATAGCGCATCCGGCTCGGCAAGCAGGGTATATCTCTGTTTTTTCTCTTTTGGAAGGGGGCAGACGATACCTTCGGAATCAAGCCTCGCGCCTTTTGCCAATGGGTCATACTCCGGGTCAATCTCATATATATTCAGAACGGAGTCGAAACCTGTCATTTCAATCGCCTTGTGCATAAGCGTGAACGCTTTTTGTTTCTTCAAATGGTCTGTCAGCTTTTCGTTCGACGGGTTCATTACGGCATCGATTACCTGTATGTAGCCGTTCTCCATTTTCAGGTCCTGTTCAATGATGCGTGATTTGTTGTTCAGCAGCGTGAATGTTTTGCCGTTCTCGTCGGTTATCCACTCGACTGTCGTCAAACGGTTGTTCATGGTTGTCATAGGGAATGAGCCTTCATAGACTTCTATGGTTTTGTATCCCATCTCTATGATGTGGTTCTTTGCTATTTTGGTAGCCGTTTCTTGGCTTAGGTCCTTTACATCGGTTGAGGTTATGTCAGGGTTCTTTTGTGCCACCTGCTCTTCCATAAAAGCCTCTACAGCCTCGTTTGTCGGAGCGAAACAGGTGTATGAACCATATGTGGACAATGTCTTGAGAATATTGCCTGCGCCTTTGTTGCCAAGTTTCGCCTTCCTGAGTATCTCTGTAAATTTGCCGAACTTTTCGGGGTGCTTCTCAAGATGCCCCGCAATCAGTTCGCCGGTGAAGGTAAAACGGTTTTCCTCTTTCATGGTATCTCTGCATCCAGAAAGTGTTGCCATCACGGCACTGCATACAATCGCTAAAACACCTTTTATAAAATGTGCTTTCATAATATTTGCCTTATCTTTTGTTGCAGTTTTCGTTCCATATCGTTCCGTTCATGTCTGCCGGCATTGACCAACCGCTCAGTTGGCTCAGGTTGCAATGTCCTGTAGCAGGTCCGTCGGGCATGCATGACCGCTTGAATTGCTGAATGAAGAACCTTCTCATGAATGTGGAAAGCCACTTCTTTATCGTCTCATTATCATATGCTCCTTTAAAGGCGTTCTCGGCAAGGAATTGTATTTTTTCAGGAGCAAATCTGTTGCGTATGAAATTGTATAGGAAAAAGTCGTGCAGCTCATATGGTCCGACAAGGTCTTCGGTCTTCTGCTTGATGTCGCCGTTGTCGGCAGGTATCAGTTCCGGTGATATCGGCGTGTCAATAATGTCCAACAGGGTAGAGCGTACGGCTTCGTCCACGCTTTTGCCTGCGGCCCAACGTACAAGGTGCTGCATAAGGGTTTTCGGTACTGAAGCGTTCACTCCGTACATGCTCATGTGGTCGCCGTTGTAGGTTGCCCATCCGAGCGCCAGCTCCGACAAGTCGCCCGTTCCTACGACAATGCCGTTGCGTTGGTTAGCGATGTCCATGAGTATTTGAGTGCGTTCTCTTGCTTGAGAGTTCTCATAAGTTATGTCATGCTTATCTATGTCATGGGAAATGTCCTTAAAGTGCTGTATGCATGCATCTTTTATTGATATTTCCTTTATTGTCACGCCCATACTCTGCATCAGTTTCAGTGCGTTGTTATATGTGCGGCCCGAAGTTCCGAAGCCCGGCATTGTCACGGCTATGATGTCGCAGGCATTCTTTCCTGCCATTTCGCATGCTTTATCGGTGACAAGCAAGGCAAGTGTGGAATCGAGCCCGCCTGAAATTCCTATTACGCAAGTCGCGCATCCCGTATGCTTAATTCTTCGCGCGAGACCGGTTGCCTGTATCATGAATATGTCTTCGAAGCGTCTCTCTTTCTCTTCGTCGCATTCGGGGATGAACGGGGTAGGGCTTACGGTTCTGGATATCTTATCGTTGCCGTTGTCTTCCTGATATATACGAACGTATGCGGCGTTTCCGGCTGCGGCGAAATGGCTGTCGCCCATGCGTCTGTTGGCAATCTTTTCGACGTCGATCTCGGTTATGGCGTATTGCGATGTTGTGGCAAAACGCTTGCTGTCCGCTATTATATGCCCGCATTCGGCAATGGAGCTATAGCCGGCATATACGCCTTTGCTTGTAGATTCTCCCCAACCGCTGCATGCGTACATATATCCGCATTTATAGCGTCTGCTCTGCTCTTCTATTCTAATTCTGGTCTGTCTGTCGCTGTCGGCAAACTCCTCGGTTGCAGCAAGGTTGAGTATTATCTCGGCTCCGTTCATTGCAAGGACAGCGCCTTGAGGAATAGGTAAAGACGCTTCGTCGCCGATCTCTATTCCGAAAGAATACCTGCCGGTGCTGAAGACGGCGTTCTTCAGAACAGGCACTTCTTGGTCTGCTAATGTTACGGAGCCGGATGTAAGGGCGTCTCCGTCACGGAACAGCCTTGTATTGCGGCAGTTGTTCTTCGCTACAACTCCTTTTATTTCTCCTTTGTGCATTACGACGGCACAGTCGTAGAGCGAATATCCTGCTGATACGGGAGCGCCGAAGACGATTATCGGCTCCAATGCTTTTGTAGCTTCTGCAATGTAGCTTATGGCTTCGCTGCACTTTTCTGTCATCAAATTGTGCAAGTATGTGTCGCCGCAACTATTTGACGTCAGGCACAGTTCGGGGAACAATATCAGTTCTGTCCCTTTCTCTGCGAGTTCCTTGCATAGGGAAACCATTTCAGCAGCGTTCTTTTTGCAGTCACCAGTTGTTATGGCGGGAACTGCTGTCGCCGTTCTGACAAACCCGTATTTCATCTTATTTTATTTTATATAAGGTATATTGTTGCTTATTGCAAATATAGTGCAAGTCGGTCGGAGGACAAAATATTTTCATCTTTTTATATCGTGCCGTAACTGGTGTAAGGGCTTTATCTCAAAGATAATATTTGGCTATGGAATTTAAAACCGGATTATGCAAACTGTATAACATAAAAGAGCCTTTCCGAGGAAAGGCTCTTTTATGTTTAATTTATGTCTTCAGGTTTTGACTGGTTCGTGATGACCGTTGTCGGCACTAACTCAAGGTAGTCCTGATTGAATTGGTCCGTGGTCGAGTTCTCGGTTACGTTCTTGAATCGCAGCCAATGGTCTCCTCTGCCCAACTTTTTTGTGGTAATGATTTTTCGAAGGGCCAACTCCGAATCGCGCATGCTTTCGCCTGTCTCTTCCAGTACGCAACTTGCAGGGCCTTTCATGAAACCGCGGTTACGCATGGCTTTGTCGTTCTCGCGGATTTCGTCTTCCTGCATATCCTCTTCTTCGAACCATCCGACAAAAGCCGTGTTTTCTTTGTTTGCTCTCATGTCTACGGGGATGCCGCAAATCTCGCCGTCAAAGTAGAATTGGCATACGCCGCGCAAATTCGATGCGCTGTAGCCGAAACGTATTTCGTAGTCGCCTGGCGGTACGTGAGGGATACGGTACTGGAAGTCATATTTTCCTGTTACAAGCAGTTCGTCGCCCTGGTAGTTCGGGTATCCTCCAATTGATGTGCCGTAGGGGCGCAGATAATATACATTCGCGTCAGCGCTGTTTGTTATAAGGCGCTCGCAATATCCGTTAGGAATATATGTTATTTTGTATACATCGTTTCTTGCCCAGCGAACTCTGTTGTTGGTAAGCTCCGGGAATAGTGATGAAACGTCCCATCTCATGCGCTCATTGAGTATGTTTCCGCTCATTTCCTTGGCGTCATATACGAGAATCTTGTTTATGGTATGTATTGTTCCGTTTATCGCGCTCTGTGCAAAATCTTTCACTCCGGAATTTTCCGCATGCTGGACAATCACGTTAATGTATTTGCTCATGTCAATGTTGTCGGTACGTGGCAAAAGATACGTTCCTTTTTCCTGAGCGTAGTTCAAGACAATAGGTGTCTCGTTGTTGTTCTCTGCCTTAAGTTTAGTGTTGGTGAAAGGTTTTGTCACCTTAATCAATGTGTACGGCATCATTGTTTCGAAGTAGTCGTAGCGGTCAAATCTTGTAGGCATGTTTACCTCAGATTTGAAACCATTGCTGCTCGTGTAATTTTCCATGATGAAACCGCCGGGACCGTCGGAAGAACTGTACTCCAGCTGTCTGTCTATGATATGGTATGCCATGAACTTGTAAAGAGCGTTGGCTGTATCCTTGTAGTTGTCCTCAGCGGCGTCTCCGTATATTGATTTCGCCAATTTGTAGAGCGAGGGTATGTCTCTGATTTCAATGCCGAGGTGATTGTTTTCAGAGTTGGCGAATGTAGCGTTCGTCTCTACAAGAACCGTGTATCGCTGGTGGAGTTCTTCCGGATATGGAGCTTCGCCCTCTTTTTCGATTGTTATCGGGCCGAACAGCAAGCCGTCATAATCGGGGTCAATGTTGTCATATAGGTCCAAAATCGAGTCAAGACCGGTAGCATAAATGGCTTCGGCGAACAGCCTGAATTCATCGTGAAGTTTTATCTGTGCGGGAAGCATGTTGTTTGACGGGCTGAGCATCTTGTCGATTACCTGTACATAGCCATTCTCGGTCTCAATATCCTGTTCCTTGATTATAGCAGACTGGTCAAGCACGATGTTATAGCCTGTTGGGGTTTCTACCCAGTTTACATAAACGGAACGACGGTTCATCGTTACATTCGGGAATACGCCCTTGCTGATATCAATAGTCTTATATCCTCTTTCTATGATATGGTTTTTGGCGATTTCGGTCGCTTTTTCTTTTGTCAGTTCGCTTATATCTTCCGATGTTACGCCTGTCTCCTTGCCTTCGTCTATGTATTGCTTGTATTGTTCCTTAATATAAGAACGTACAGCCTCGTTTGTCGGTGCGAAGCATGTGTAAGAGCCGTATGTGGACAATGTCTTGAGCATGTTGCCGGCAGCTTTCTTACCAATGCTGGCCTTCTCCAGAATTTCGCAGAAAAGTGTGAATCGTCCCGCTGAGTCTTCCTCTAAATAATCTGCAATAGACTGGCCTGTAGAAATGAATCGGTTTTCATTTTCTAATGGGTCGGTGCAGTTCGTGAATGCTATGCCCGACAAGCAGAGCATGGCTCCGACGGCCAATTTCTTAAGGTTTTTAGAAATGTTGTAGTTCATATTGTTGTTGTTTTTTATATTATCTCGTTGTGTGTCAAATGTTTCTGTCCTCGATAATATGGCTTTGACGGCATGCCGCAACCGCAAGCCTTCTTAATAATTTTATTATACACCTTTCAAAATTAGCTCTTATACTTTAATTATCAAAGGATTTTTCTCTTTTTTTATCACTTTTTATATGTTAATGTCCAAAGCGTGAGTATGACGTTTTTCAACCCTTTATTTCTTTGTTTTTTGCCCGCAAATGCGCATTTGCGTTTTTTAACTAAAATTCCAAAAACTTTTTTGCGGAAAAGTTTGCAGTTGAGTAAAATGGTTGTATATTTGCAATGATTTCAGAAATGAAATTCAAAAAAAGAAATTATTAACGGCTTAAAATATTTAGAATTATGAAAAAGTACATTTGTTCAGTTTGCGGTTATATTCATGAAGGTGATTCAGCTCCGGAGCGTTGCCCTATGTGTAAGGTGCCGGCTGAGAAGTTTAACGAATTGCAAGAGAACGGCAAGATAGAATTTGTTCAGGAACACGTTATCGGCGTGGCTAAGGGCTGCGACGACGAAATGATAAAAGACCTCAACAACCACTTCATCGGCGAATGCACCGAGGTCGGCATGTACCTTGCGATGAGCCGCCAG
>JAZNPP010000022.1:0-3768 GCA_045589695.1 Bacteroidaceae bacterium | reverse complement strand
ATTTTGTCTTCCTAAGACCGCTTGGCCTCCGACTTCCCAGCGTTCCGCAATAAGCTTGCAGTCCTCAAGGGCTGTCTGCTCGTCTACCTCGTACTCGTCAAGAAGCAGCTTCGCCAAATCCTCAACCGTAAAATCTTCTCTGCCTGCCACGTTTTCCCACAAATATGCCGCTGTGGGGTTCAGGCTTATGATGCGGCTGAAATCGACATTCTCTTCTCCTGCGGGAATGACGATATGCTCTCCGCATACGTTCTGCAATTCAAATCCTTCTTTTATTCTCATATTTCTTATCTTATATTCTGCGGTATACCGCAAGCAAAACTCGTCTTAAAGGTTTCAGAAAGGCCCACGTTGCGGAGTATATTCTCCATTCGCGGCTCTCTGTCGGAACGAGTTTGCCTTTTCTGATGAATCCTTTCGCGATACCGATGATGTCGGCATCGGTGAACTCCTCGGTCATGCTTACGGGGTTGCCGTCGCCTTGCATGGTGTATGTACCGTTGCCGATTTTTATTACTCTGTGCAGAGCGTAGCGTTTCTCGCCGACTCTCGCAAGCACCACGTCGCCAATCTCAGGCGCATGTGGCGGAACGAGTACCACCTTGTCGCGTCCGTTCTCCAAAAAAGGCCTCATGCTGTAGCCTTTCACGACAATGGTTACGCTCTCTTTGCCTTTTTCCTTGAACATGCGGGTTATCTCCTGCATGAGCAAGTGGTTCTCTATCTCTATTCTTTTAGTGCCCATTTTATAAGCCAAAAGCGTTGCTCGATACCTCCGCGGCCTCTTTGTCGGGGCGGCATGAGAGCGTGTGGACAGGGATTCTTTCAAGCACTTTGGTTATGGTGCCGCAAATCTCCATGTGTATATTCTTGTCAAACTTGAGCGTGCTGCACGAACTGAGCATTATTCCGAACGCATTAGGAACGCTTTCCTTTCTTATCTTGTTCTCGGGGGCCTGCTCAATGGCGGTCATGCCTGCGATAGGGTAGCTTACGTTCTTGTATACAGGGCGTTTGCCGCTCCACGGCGAGCCGTAAACGTACGGCGTTCCATCTTCGGCTATTCTTATGACAGGGTTGTCGTCGTTTATGAGCGTGCTTCCCTCGATGTGCTTTACCCAAAGGTCGCTATGGGTGCTTTTGCCTCTTCCGCTCTGTCCGAAGAACATAAAGCCCTTTCCGCTGTTTTCTACAACCGAAGAGTGTACCATCAGAGTCTGGTGCGGAGCGGTGCATATCGTGTATATAACCATAAGAGCATTGTTTATGCCGAATATCTGTTCGTCTTCGCTGCCTCTTGTGGTGAGCGTGAAGTTCTTGCGCTCAGCGTCGCTCTGGAAGAATGCGCACGGTATGCCGAACTCGTTTGAAATGAGTATGCAGTACGCTCCGCTCTCTTGCCTGTATACCTCGAACGTCGCTGACGGGCAAGGGAAATTGCCTACCCTGTTCCCCCTCCATGAGGGGATAAGGGTGTTGTCTATTGTTATGTTGAACAATGGAGCGTTGCCGTTCTCTGTCATGAACGGCTTAAGGTTCGGCAGCATTGCGGTTATGTCAATGTCGCTTGTCGCTACCGAAAACGTGTGCCCCGCTACTGTGAAGTCGCTGTTTCGCATTTTAAATCAATCAATTGATGTCACGGCCGCTGCAAGGCCATGCTCTTCCATTATCAACGGCAAATTTATGAAAAATAATACTAAAATTCAATTGAACGGCTCCGTTGTTTCTATTTTTATATTTTATTTGTAACTTTGAAAAGTGCAGAACGTTAAAGCATGGCATATTCGCTGAATATAAAAGGCACTCTCATGCATCTCGATACTCCTGTAGTAATGGGAATATTGAATGTTACGCCCGACTCTTTCTATGTCGGCTCACGTGTTGCGGGCGACTCTCTGCTCGCAAGAGCGAAAGAGATGCTCGATGCCGGGGCGTCGATACTGGATTTGGGGGCATGCTCGACAAGGCCCGGCTGTGAGTTCGTTTCGGAAAAGGAAGAACTCGCGAGGCTGCATGCGGCGCTTGAGATTCTTGACAAGGAACTGCCCGGCGCGGTGGTTTCTATCGACACTTTCCGCGCGTCGGTTGTCAGGGAGTGCATAAAAGAGCATAACGTCTCTATCATAAACGACGTGTCGGGCTTTGATTGGGATTCGGGCATGTTCGACGCGGTGGTCGAGGCCTCTTTGCCGTACGTCCTTACCCATGCCGTAGACGTTACCGGCAGTGCGGTCTGTATGCCTGCTGTACTGCAGTGTCTTTCTCAAAAAATGCTGCGATTAAGGCAGTACGGGCTGTGCGATATCATAATCGACCCGGGTTTCGGCTTCGGCAAAACTCTGGAGCAGAACTATGAGCTGTTCGGTGGTCTGCGTGATTTCGGCATGCTCGACGCTCCTCTGCTCGTCGGCGTCTCACGCAAATCAATGATAACGAAGTTGCTCGGGATAAGCGCGGCCGAAGCGCTCGAGGGAACTGTGGCGCTCAATGCGATGGCGCTCGATAGGGGAGCGGCAATCCTGCGTGTACACGATGTCAAGGAGGCTGTGCAGGCCGTAAGACTTTGGGAAGCAGTAAACAGCAAAGGCTGTTCGAGAATTAATATATAATATATATAAGGTATGTTTTTCGATATTACGATAATGGATATTGTAGATGTGGTGCTTGTGGCTCTGTTGCTGTACTACCTCTATCGTGTGATGAAGGATTCCGGCTCTCTGAATGTATTTTTGGGAATTCTTATATTCTTTTTCTCTTGGGTACTCGTCTCCGAGCTTCTGCACATGCGTCTGCTCGGTTCCATATTCGACCAGCTCATGAGCGTCGGTACGATAGCGCTTGTCATCATATTCCAGGACGAAATTCGCAACTTCTTCCGTACGCTCGGCTCGCATCGCCGTTTGCGTTTCATCTCAAAGTTCTTTTCACGCAAGAAAGGCGATGCCGACATGTCCGACGTGATGCCTATTGTTATGGCATGCAATAATATGGCGCAGCAAAAGGTCGGCGCCCTGATTGTTGTTGAACGCAATGTCTCGCTCGACGATTATGTAAAGACGGGAGAGGTTATAAATGCCGATGTCAGCCAGCGTCTTATTGAAGCTGTCTTTTTCAAGAACGCGCCTTTGCACGACGGAGCTATGATTGTCCAAAAGGGCCGTATAGTTGCGGCGCAGTGCATATTGCCCGTATCTCATAACCTTGATATTCCCAAGAAACTCGGGCTTCGTCACCGTTCCGCTATCGGCATTTCCGAAAACTCCGATGCGTTGGCGATAGTGGTGTCCGAAGAGACGGGCTTGATATCTGCGGCTTTCGGAGGAAAACTTATGCAGAATCTCGACGCCAGAAAACTCGAAGAACTCCTTGCGAAATCTTAATATTGGATTTTGTTCACGCGGCTCTTTGGTTTTAACATATTTTTGCATTGTTGTAATGTGTTGAAAATCAAGGGCTGCTAAATTTTCTTCAATTTTTTATGAAAAAAAGGTTCGAAAAGTTTTTGTAGTCCGGAAATTTGCCCTACCTTTGTCATCGCTTTCGGCAATAAAATGCGGTAAGCGAAGATGATCCTTGAAAACATTCCATACAGACAAGCAGTACAACGGTCGATGATGATATTTTTTTATGTGTCATTATCGTCAAAGTGTAAAGTAAGGAACGAAAAACGAACCGTCAATTAGATTTGATAATACGAATTTTCCGGCCAGTACAAACTGAATTGAAAAATAAGGCGTCGGCATTTATGTCCGGCGTTTCCGATAT
>JAZNPP010000021.1:0-4213 GCA_045589695.1 Bacteroidaceae bacterium | reverse complement strand
GAAGTTACTTCAGCTGTCGTTTATTCATTGCAAGAGTAATTTCCGAACAATACCGTCACCGTTAAAAACAGAGTGAGGCTCCGTTGTTTCTCAGGGAAAAGGCGAGGACATGCAGAGCGAGGTGTGCCGTTATATTATTATTCAGTAACGCAACGCCGAGCGAGTTCCGGGGCCCCTGAGGAACGACGGAAAGAGCTGAACGGCAAGTTCGCTGCGACCGAGTTATGTCGCTGTGCGACTCGCGAGCAAAGCGGCGAACGACTGTTTTTTTTCGCGTGACGGGCGTTTTTTGATTACTTTTTCACGAGAGAAAAAGTAATGAGAGAAAGACCTACGCATTGTAACAATCCGCAGTTTAAGGTTGAGGACTGCGGTAAAATATAACGGCGAGCGAAAGCGAGGTCTTTGTTTTAAGCAAAAAGTTACTTAGTCCCCGGAGTTTGCCGGTGAGCCCTTTCTATGAAGAGAACTTCAAGCAATCTAATCATCTTTGTTCTCAATATAAATCCTCTTCTCTGTCGCAATTCGCGACAGAGAAGAGGATTTATCATTACCGGGCAAACACACCGGTTTGCCCCTACAGTCGTTAATCGTTAATCTCTAAACTCTCAACTTTCTCAACCTTATCACTTCCAAAGGTTACCCCACTCGCCGCGGTGACCGTCGTCGAGCATTGCCCCTGAATCTACCGTTACATCTTTGTTAATCTGCAATGAAGCTGCGAGCATGTTCTCAGCCTCAACGTTTACCTCTGTCATAAGAGGAGCTGTATAATTCTTTTTCATATCGTTTCTTCTTTATTTTTTGTTTTTGCGCGGGCAGACACACAAGCCCGCCCACACAATCTCTCAACTTTAAACTCTAAACCCTCAACTTACTTAACCAGCACTTTGCACTTCGTGCGAACTGCTTTGCGTTCGTTGGGAAACACTTAAGCAAGCTTAGTGTTTCACTCACTTAACCAGCACTTTAACGCCATTAACAATGTAAATGCCCGGCTCGGTAATCTCGTCGATGCGGCGGCCCTGAAGGTCGTAGATAGCTTCTTTCTCATTTCTCATTTCTACTTTCTCCACAGCTGTTGTGCCATCGAAGCCGAAACGATAACCTACGCTGTTGTTCGCGGGGTCTGCCTTGTCAAGCGCAAGGTATGCAGCATGGCCTTTTAATGTGAACGAGGTTGCTGTCGCAGCCTTGTAAAGGCCTACGTTGCCCTCCACGTTCGCAAGCACGAACACATCCTTTTCGATCGTAGCGTACTCTGCTGCCACAGTTCCGGAAAGAGCGTTGCCCTCGATAGCGGCAGCGCCTGTCGTTGTGATAGCAAGGTTGTATGTATCTGCGGCGCCTTTAAGAATTACAGGAGTATTGGCAGGGATAACCTTGCCCTCAATCTCGTTCAATATAGCCCAATTACCGTTAATTGTCACGGTATTAGCTGTCACTCCGTCGGGAACAGTAACCTCAACGGGAGCGTGGAATGTAGCGTACCCGGCATCTGTAATTGTTACAGGAAGAGAGGCAACCTTCTCAACTCTCCAAGAATGCGTTGCGCTATGATCTTGAATATCTCTGTCACATCTATCAGCACGATTGCCACTATTATCATGCAAATAATATTGCACATTTGTATTAACCACCTTATATTTATTCGCCTCCGAAGATGGGAAGAAAGCCCACGGATTACCGGCTTCACCGACATTTAAGATCTCACGAGTATTACCTACATTTGTGCCTGTCGCATAGTTCAAGAAACGATTATCTTCGTTGAAATAGAATATAGAACCTGCCATATTACAATTCTCGTCAGACTTCATAGACATCTGTCCTGTAGTGGCAGTAGCGTTATTGTATATACTTGAGGCATCGACATAATTATCGGAACTTCCTTGTAAACGATAATAATTACCAAACATCGGAACATCCACCTTTTCAACTCTTATAGCAGAGGTAAAATAATTTGTATTATTAAGTTGGAAATATGGTTTTTCAGTCCAATCAAAGCTCAAAACTCCTGCAGATGTCTTTTTTGAGATCAACGCCCCCGGCTTGTCACCATTATCTTGACGATGATCGAGCCTAATATAAAGCATTCCGAACAACTCTTTATTATTATCAACTGCAACAAAATTATTATCATCAAGAATCTTTGGGAACGTTACTCTTGTATACTTAGTTGTATCATTAGCAATTCCCGAGTCTGTTCTTGTATATCTCACGAATTTATCATTGTACGTTTTTACATAATACTTGCCCGACTCGTCAATATACGTACGGAACATTGCAGTATATGGCAAATCTGTATCTGCTTCACGCTTCACAATAGTCAATGCACTACCGGTACAATTAATATATGCCTCAACACCGTCTTTATGCACAAATGTAAATGTATACGTACCTCCATTAACAGGAGTGTTTATTTCCTCAGAATTATACAATTCCTGCTTTGCAGTTTCAATACCCGCTAAATCGGTAGCTTCATTAACTGCAGACTTGTAATTTTCTATAACATCATTTGTAGGATAACCAATTTTGCCTTCTACGCCTTCAACGATTGCAAGAGCCTCGGCCTGATATATCTGAATCGGCGTGTAAGCACCGTCATAGAAAGATATAGAACTTATTGTGCCTGCACCGCTGAATGGAGCATACACGCTTTCTGAATTATGCACAATACCGCCAATGTAGAATTTTGTGTTTTCTCCGGCATAATTGTCACTGAAGATATTTGATGTCTCTAAGTTTATATTAACATATGTATTCTTTCCATTTTCCGCATAGACAGTTACATGGCTGCCATTCACAACATAAAAAAGTCTTTTAGTACTGGTAGAAACTGGGGTTTGTGCATTATTATTGTCTTTCGTCCAATAATGACCTCCATTAGTACCCGCATGAATTCTGTAGCCGTTTCCACCCGTACCGAGTCCGATAATGTTAGAAGTTCCGGTATTAGCGCTCGTATAATCCGTTATAGCACCAAAAACAACCGAATTCGCAGAAGAGCTTGTAATTGTCACATCAGCAACTACCGTAACAACACCGTTGCATGAACGTATTGCTGCAACCTGCTCAGCTGTAAGCTCTACAGGCCCTGCTGACACATCGGGATTATTTATTTTCAACACAGGGGTCTGCGCCATAGCTGTAAACGCCATGAACAATGACACGATAAATAGAGTAAATTTTCTCATTGATTTATAAGTTTTTAATAATTAATTTTACTTGCATCTCTTGGCAAGAGATATATACATTTTTCTCAATTTGCGCAAAAATAACACTTTCAAAGAAATAAAATGCTTTATTTTTTATAAAATTTCTTTTACGGCGTATATAATTAATTTAAAAGAGGTTAAAGAGGGCTCAGACGGGCGTTTTTTTCAACTAAAATTTGCATCTCTTGCCAAGAGACGCAAACATAAACATACATTTAAACGGCAGGCTGAATTTTACGATTCAGCCTTCCGTTTAAATGTTTTCAGCATCTTTGCTGAGGATTGAACAAAGAGCCGCTATACCTTATTATATATTATAACGGAATTGCAAAAAGAACGTCATTCTCAAATGACAGGAAAGAGAAGCTTTGTTCCGTTCAAGAATGACAAGGTCCTGACTCAACGTTAATATATTGGCGGCATTCGCAATCGCAACCCAAGCGGCATCACTTTCGGCGATGCTGCGCTTGACGAGATGCTGCTCACACCGCCGAAGCTTCGCTTTAATCGTTCTCCGTTAAAAACAGAGCGAGGCTTTTGTTTTAAACAAAAAGTCGTTTAGCCTCCGAAAGTTTGCAGGTGAGCCGTTTTATTCTTGTTTCGATTTACCCTTGACCTGTTGTTTTTTATTCTTCTTGTCGTCGTTCTGTCATGTACTTTTGTCGCACAAAAGTACCAAAAGGCCCGGCACAGGGCGTTCGAGCCGCTTTCTCCTCTTGCTCGTGAATTGCCTTCGGCAATATAACTCGTTCGTCGTCCGCTTGCCGTTTCAAACCTTTCTGCCGTCCGCAGGGCGCTGCGGAACTCGCTTCGTGCGGCTATGCAATGTAAATTATACCCGCACTTCGCTCATACAGTCCTCGCGCAATGGCCTGCATACGGCAGGGCTTTGCACTCTCTCACTTACAGTGCCGGTTTATTTTGAAAATTACTTCTGCTATACCGCCGGCAATGGTAATGCTAAAAACTCTAATGTGCAACAATGAAACAATTAACTA
>JAZNPP010000020.1:0-12320 GCA_045589695.1 Bacteroidaceae bacterium | reverse complement strand
AAAGTCACCCTCATGTCGTCGGGGGTGAATAAAAAGCAAAGTTCAAGGCTTGTGCAGGCTTCAAAACCGCAGTTTACTGAGCGTAAATGAGGATTTTGAAGGCAAACGTAACACAGAAATTTACTTTTTAGTCACCCCCTTAAAATATGAGTATGCGGATAATTATTCATATAGGAAGAACTGCGGGCGGCCGTATAGACGGAGCTCCTTGACGCCGTTCTTCTTCTCCGCATCATTCATGTATATACGGAACGCACTTACCGTGCGTATATTACCCAGGTCGATAATTACCTGATGAGGCATATCCTTTACCTCTCCGGCAGCCGAACGCCATGCCGTGTCTTCCTTGCCGTCAATCATATTTTCGGCAACGCCGTCAATAACAGTCTCGGTGTTCGTATGGACGATATTCCATTTTCTCTTGTTTATTACGTTTCCGCCCTCGTCAAGCAGCTCGACTTCACAAATTGCAGTATTCCTTCCGCCGTACGTGCTTTGAATATCTATACATAGGTGACGCAGAGTCTTCGTTCCGTCGAACTTGAACTCCTGCCAGCCGCTCTTCTTAGCGGCCTTGCCCCTGAACACGCCGTCGAACTCGTCAAGAACAGGAACACGGTTATACTCTCGGGCCACCTTGAACGAATTCTTGTCGGGACCCAGCCTATCGAGTATCGGTCTGTCTACGCCGCACAATGTACGCTTGCCGGTAGACTCCATTTCGAATACCACAATCTCGTTCTTGCCTTTCTTGAGCCAGGGAGCGGGCAGATACATCGTCTGCTGAGGACCTATGCCCCAGAACTTGCCGAGAGACTTGCCGTTCACCCACACAGCGCCCTTGCCCCATCCCGTCATGTCGATGAACGTGTCGCCGACCTTCTCAATCTCGAACGTGCCGCGGCAGAAACCTGGCTGGTTGCCCTCGTGACGCAAGCGGGGGAACACGAACTTAGTCACGTCTGCCCGATGCAGAGGTAACGATGTTATAGTCCATCCCTTCAGCTCCTTGCCGGCAAGAGTAACACGTTTTGTAATACCTTTCAGGTTATTTACAAGATCCTTGCCGTAGTTCACACGTCCGCCGTTCTCTACGAGTATCTCAAGAACAGAATTAGGTTCCTTGACATCAAGCTGAAGAGCGTCCTTACGGAAACGTCTGTCAAGGCTTCCGACGACTTCGCCGTTAAGCAGCACCACAGCATAGTCACGCAACTCGTCAATGACAAGTTTGCCGCTGACAGGAGCCAGAATGACGGTCTCGTAGTGAATATAACCGTAATCCTGATTCATATCCTCCATAGTCATTGTCTTCTCGGACTTCACTCTTTCGCCGAATGCCGTAGAGAGAGGAGCCCACTCGGTCAGCTCCACCTCTGCGAATGTCGTCGTCGGGTTATCGGCGGGAACAGGAGGCAGAGTCACGCCATCGGGAAGGTTACGTTGAATTACCTCTCTGAAAGCATGGTACTTAGGATAGGCATTGCCGTACTCGCCAAGCGGAGCGTCGTAGTCGTAGCTTGTAGGCTGCGGCTCGTAAGAGCCGTTGTTGGTGTTAGCGCCGTTGGTATAATGGAAGTTAGTTCCGCCGTGGAACATGTATATGCTCACTGACACGCCGTTCTTGAGCATCCAGTCGAGCTGTTCCGCAGGCTGCTTGTAATCGACAGCCGAGTGAGGAAGCCCCCACACGTCGAACCATGCAGGATAGAACTCCGCCACGAAATATGGGCCGCCCGGGTAGAAACGGTCGATAGATGTCATAATGTCCTCGCCTACAGCACCGTTCACCGTAGGAAGAATGCCGGGAATATATCCGTACGGCATCTGTCCCGAGCCGTCGCAAGTCATCAAAGGAACATTGAAGCCGGCGTTCTTTATCATTTCCGCAAGCTTGCCAAGATACACCTTGTCGTCGCTGTATGAACCGTACTCATTCTCGACCTGCACCATTATTATGTTTCCGCCGTTGGTTACAGTATGCGGCGCGAGTTCCTTACCAAGAGCGTTCAGGTAACGTTCGCAAGCGGCCAGGAACGCAGGATTATCGCTACGCCATTTCATGGTACTGTCCTTCTGCAGCCAATAGGGATAGCCGCCGAAGTCAAATTCTGCGCATACGTACGGACCGGGACGCAAAAGCACGAAGAGACCCTCTTCGGCTGCGATCTCTACAAAACGGGCGATGTCCGCCTGGCCTTCAAAGTTGAACTCGCCTGGCTGCGGCTCATGAACAGCCCAGAATACATACGCCGAAACAGTGTTCAGGCCCATAGCCTTCGCGCACTGCATACGGTCTCTCCAATACTCTACCGGAATACGAGGATAATGCATCTCGCCGCATATCAGCTGTACCTTTTCGCCGTCATAGAGGAAGCTGCCGTCCTTGACCTCGAAAGTATGAGACTGCTTGCAGCAACCGCCTGCGACGAATGCCACAGCAAGCAACATTAGGATAATACTTTTTCGCATAGTAGTGTCATTATATTATAAATAGGTATATTTTTTATAAAGGTAATGATTTTTTCGGCTAACACGCAAAATATAAGGCGAAAATGAGTATAAAAAATAGGCCCCTTAAAAAAGGAGCCTATCTTATAATCAACTTCTAACGGATTAAGCGTTAACTGTTGCCATGTGAGCGATGAGGTCAAGAACCTTGTTAGAGTAACCGATCTCATTGTCATACCAAGAAACAACCTTAACGAAAGTATCTGTCAAAGCGATACCGGCCTTAGCGTCGAAAATAGAAGTACGTGTATCACCCAAGAAGTCAGAAGATACGACTGCGTCCTCAGTGTAACCGAGCACACCCTTCAATTCGCCCTCAGCAGCCTCCTTCATAGCAGCGCAGATCTCAGCGTATGTAGCGGGCTTAGCCAAATTAACAGTAAGGTCAACTACAGAAACGTCGAGAGTAGGAACACGCATAGACATACCTGTCAGCTTGCCGTTCAATGCAGGGATAACCTTACCTACAGCCTTAGCAGCACCTGTAGAAGAAGGGATGATGTTGCCGGCTGCAGCACGGCCACCACGCCAGTCTTTCAAAGAAGGACCGTCAACAGTCTTCTGAGTAGCTGTTGTAGAGTGAACTGTAGTCATCAAACCGTCTGTGATGCCCCACTTGTCGTTCAATACCTTAGCGATAGGAGCAAGACAGTTAGTTGTACAAGAAGCGTTAGAAACGAACTGTGTACCCTTAACATAAGTCTTCTCGTTTACGCCGCATACGAACATTGGAGTGTCGTCCTTTGAAGGAGCAGACATAACAACGTACTTAGCGCCAGCCTCGATGTGAGCCTGAGCCTTGTCCTTAGAAAGGAAGAGACCTGTAGACTCAACAACATACTCTGCGCCTACCTCGTCCCACTTCAAGTCAGCCGGGTTACGCTCAGCTGTTACACGGATAGCCTTACCATTAACGATAAGTTTGCTGTTCTCAACGTCAGCCTCGATAGTACCCTCGAAGATACCGTGCATTGTGTCATACTTAAGCATGTAAGCCAAGTAATCAACCGGGCAAAGGTCGTTGATACCTACAATCTCAATGTCGTTTCTTGTCTGAGCGGCACGGAAAACGAAACGGCCGATACGGCCAAAACCGTTAATACCTACTTTTGTCATAATAAATTTATAAATTTAAAAATGGTTAAAAAATACCTTAATATTATTCGCAATTACAATAGACTGCCGGGCTACATGCTGCAAAAGCAAGCGCAGTTATAGCAAAAACCATCAAAAACCGGACAATCTTCATACCTGATAATTTACTCTTGTACTTTCAAGTGCGACAATAGCGCAAACGGGCAAGACGCAAAACTTGTTTTAGCATATCACAGCGAGTGCAGCCTATTTTCGCAAATTCTAGTGCAAATTTAAGAAAATGTTTTCACATTCAAAGCATCAAAACAAAAAAGTTGCAATATGGCCTCTTTTTATTGCATTCAAAATCTCCGTCATCACTTACAAGCACCTGAAAGAGCGTTCTGAAAACCCCTGAATATTCTCATCGGAACCATAATAGTCTCAAAAAAACATACAGGTTCAAGGCAAAACAAGTTTTTTCTTCCCACCGGAGATATACAGCCCCGGAGAAACGATCTGTTTGACGCGACGTCCGAAAATATCATAAATCTCCCCATTGCTGTCATATCCGTCATGAACCGTATCGTCAATTCCGACAAAGCCTGGTTCACGTTCCTCGATAATAAACATCGCGTTATCGGCCGACGCGTCGGCGACAAAACCGAGTTTTTGAGCATTGGCATCGACACGTCCCAACACAAGCGACGTAGCATATACCGGCCGGAAAACGCAATGCCCATTCTCCGCAACCTCTATTTCCCATTCCGTTATGTACCCTGGGGCATCCTTATCCACGCCCCAGACCCGGCCTTCACCAGTCCTTATGACCTCTCTCCATGCCGGGTTAGCTCCAAGAACTTTTCCATCGCCCCGTTCAGGACATATATAATATCGGCCGACATCGGTTCCTTGCGCGAAATACCAAGCCCTGCCGAAAGCGTCGCCTTCATCTCCGGCAAACGTCACGAGATTCAACGGAGCCGCCGCATCATAGACGTTAGGCGTAGCGTAACTGTCGTATTCGATTGGAGAATCACCTACGGCCGAAATGATACGATAGTAAACCGGCAGGTCCTCTTCAAATGTCAATTCAACAGGAAGAGGAGTTTTCAATGCTCTTTTCAGAGTATCGGCCATCAATCGCAGTTCGGCGGCGAATGCCTCAATCCTATCGCTTGAATTTTCCTCATCGAGCAGAGCCTCAGCGTCAGCGAGCAATGTTTCTGCAGCGGCCTCATATAACGGTAGCCATGTACCTTCCGTTTCGGCGTAGTCGATCTTATGAAGACCGAATTCTGAGATGCAGAAGAAATATTGTCCGTTGTATTGCAGATGTCCGCTCGAACAATTGTGCGATTCAACGAAGCAGTCCGATTCCGTTACAGCAAACCGCAGATAACGATATCTTTTAGCGCATGAAATCGTATCGGACATGAAAGAACCGCTTATAGTCGCATTCCGGGCATCACCGACACGAAGAGTCACATCAACAATGCTGCCATGCGTATCAGCTATAGTACCGCCGAAATTACTGTTATTATCGCCTTTGGGGTCGATACTGTTCCAATCGGCCTTATAACGCATACGGTACACGCCGGGCTTATCAGGCGCGGTAAATGAAGGCGGATCGAGTACATTGCGTCCTTCACCCGATATATAAGTTCCCAGACTGTTTCTGCCGTTCATTTCATTCGTTTCGCTTCCGTAAAAAGAATATGCCACTATATCACCTTGAGGATTATTATTTTCAATGTAAGCATCAAAACCGTTCTTGTCCGCATCAATATATATGTATCCGTTCATCCACCCCCAATCGCCATCTTTCACGAATGACGCGGTAAGAGTTTCGCCGGGAAGCGCCTCAAAAACGATTTCAGTCAAATCGTTATACAACATACTGGGAGCGTCAAGAACTGCCGTTTGCTCGCCGCATCCTGGACTGACAAGCTTTACCGAGGATATTTTACGTTCATATTTCGTCACCGCCTCAAAGTTAGAATTCAGCGAATAGCTTGCGCTGCCGCCATCATCCTCCCCTGTCAGTTCTTCGCGTCCCAAGTCCGCAATCTGTTCAAAATCTATTCCGTTGTCGCTGCCCAAGACAACTATACCAGCCGGCACTGCATGATATGCATCATTGCGCAGGCTATAACTGAAACAGAAATCCGAGATTGAATTCCCGTAACCCATATCAATCTGCAAATAATGATTTTCGTCCACGGGTGTACCTGCCCAACGGCTATGAAAATACGAAGCCTCGGAACCGTCTATGAGAGCAGGCAGTCCTCCGCCATCCTTTACGCCCCCGCCGGCATTGTGTTCCGCATTTGAAGACAGATAGTTAGGAGCCGAACTGTCGGAACACTGCAACTGCAGTGTTCCTGCTGCGGAGCCCGAGAGACAGCCGCGCACCTCGTCCATTCCGTTTTTCAAAGCAATGCGAGCCGCTTTCAGTCCGACATCATTAGCCAGATCATAAGCCCTCTTCAACGAAGCGTAATGCTCTTTCAGTTCCGCTGACATACTTTTGTATGAAGCGCTTTCAGCGCCGCTCATACTTAACGCATCGCTCACCGAACGGCATGCATCCGTAAGTTCCCGCAGTTCCACAGACCCTATATACCTTTCTTTTATTCCGGTCACTGAGGGATTGCTGCCGAACACGGCGCCTGCTGCCATCTCTTCAACAAGCCATTTGACTCCTTGAAGCGCGACTTCCATATCCATCCTTGCGGCATCGGTTTCATTTACCGACACCATTCTCAACTTCCAGTATGAAGCATCGGCAGTCTTTACCCACCCTACGACATTTTTGCCAGCATCGAGATGCAAGCAGTACGACGCATCTCCAAGAAGCACATTCCCGTCATCCGCAATCTCTACAGGATAAACGCCTGCCGAAGAATTTGCGGTCTTGTCCGCATATACTTGATTGCTATAAGAATTTACAGTTTCGACATATCGGTTGTTGCTATTGTTTTTTATGTAATAAGTTCCAGGCGTTCCGGCTTGTTCAAAAGTCCAGTATCCGGCACTGTTATACACTCCGGTTCTCCCGTCCACTTCATTATTATTCCCAAGACACATATAATAACCGGGATATTGTTTATTTTCAACCATATATACAGCGCCGTCAAGAATGCCTATACGAGCGTTCCCGCCCATTTTTTCAACAGCAGCAATCTCAGCCGTCAGCTTTTCTATGTAAATGACATACTCCTCCGCCACCCGTTTATTGAAGACTCCCAACGCTTTTTCGTAAACCAGCATCAGGCCCTGCGTGTATACCGGGCTGTAACACCCCACTTTGCGGCATTCAGCATCAATATTGGCCGAAACAGCTTCAGCTTTACCAAGCAAAGACTCAAGCACGGCTCTTTTAGCCTCATCGTTCCCTGATTCGCTGACATTCTTGACATTAATCATTGACTGGTCAGCTCCCACGACTTTGACAATACACTCTCCCGTTTTTATTGCGCTCATCGTTTCGTCATCCACATACAATTCGCTATCATTGCCGAACGCGAGCAAACGTCCGGCTTTTTCAATTATTATGCCGACTGCGCCTTTGCCGCCATCAACCTTGACAATATTGTCAGACTTCTGCATCCATACATATTCGCCGCTCAGAGAGACGCCGTCCGCATAATCGGAGTATTGCCCCATACTGCCCGTGTTCAACGCCTCGCTGAACCAAGTCTTGACACGCGAAGGAAATTTCTTGCTCATGACAGTTCCTATTCTGTCTTCTATGAATATAACAGAATAATTCTTTTTATATCCATATCCGGCCACCTCATTCCTTGCGGCTGCTATATCACTTTCCCTGCTCAATACAGAATATGTATTATAGTCAGTTATAGTAGTTTTTTCGAACGGCACGAAAAAGCCCCAAGCCTCGAAAAACGGGGACAAATCCTCACCTGCCGCGCGACAGGCATACTTATAGAACTTCAAAGATTCATTTGATGTGTATACGTCTCCTTTTGACGAATCATAAATCGACATCGGGTCATTGCGCAGAGACTCAAACAGTTTTGGGAAGAAATTCTTATTCTTGCCGGCAGCATGATAGTAAAGCCACAACTGATACAGCATTCTCATTCGGGAATCGGAATTACGGAAATGCCATGCCGTATTTGATTTATAGCCATCATAATTATCGGCAACGGTACCTCCGCGCGAAAGCAGATAGTCTTGATAGAAGACAGCTACATTAGAAAACAGATTATTGCTTATTTCAGTTGTTCCCACCATGTTTATGACATTCTGGTTCGCATGCCCCATTTCATGAGCGGGTCCCCAGATATACCCTTGTTTCTCCATAACGTCACCTTGCAGAATACCTTCGCCATGAGCGAACTGTATACGGAACGGAGCTTGGGTATATGCGCCTATTACAGGCAATGTATGCACAAGCTGCTTGTTATTGAAGGAACGTGAAAAGTCCGAAGTGTATGTATGAAGCCCCAAAGGGTCGCTTGCCGTCTCTGCGGCCGAAGACACACCCATAATCATATGCTGCGTGCCGCCGATCATGTCCCACACGCCCAAAGCACGATTTATCGACGATGCCGTATTATTTTTGAATACAGTTTCCCAACTCGTATGAAAAACGAATTTTCCGCCCAGGACATCATAGAACTCAAGACCGGCTTTCGAAGCATTTCTGCTCAGTTCGTCAAATCGGGACTCATCATCCATCGAAGAGTCATACATGCCATTAATGCTGCCGCCCTCGATATGCACCTCGATGTCGGGATAGTTTGTCAAAGGATAGCTGCTGCTTTGGCTATTGACGGCATATAATATATAAAGCATTTTCTTATCGCCGTAGAAAGGAATAATATTAAGTCCCGTGTTCAACGCTACAGGATTGCTTCCCTGAATTGATGTAAGATAGCTCTTATTATCATGGCTCAGAACAGCCAGTGAGAGAGAGGCTCCCGGATTTACAGTTCCTTTAACCATGACATACAACATATCCATATCGCCGACATAAAGGCCTGTCGGATTGTTCATATTGGAATACGCGCCCGTTTTCACCACTCCCGCTATTTCTTCGGCAACCGAATAGGGCTCTATTCTCTGTACCCTGAAACGTTTTGCAGATGAACCGGTCCACGACACATTACCGTTATCACGATTCGTTTCTGCCCAATCGGCATTACATACTTTCATTGCCATATTTTTCAATGACGAAGGCAAAGCCTGATATGCCGAGGAAGCCGACAATGCGCTCCAGGATTTATAAGCGTCACGCAACTCGACACAGAGATTATCGGTAAAGAGAGTATTCAAATAGCTTTGATATTCATCTTTTCTGTTCACCTCGTCCTCAAAGCGCGCCAACTTGTCCCATTGCGCCTGCACGTCAATACCGTTTACAAGCTCAACCGTCCACAGAGAGGCGTCGGCCGATGCTATCCAACTGACACACGTACCGTCCGCGCTGCCATGTATCTTGTCGTAATAATAATCTGAGTCGCCGGTCTTCTTGCTTTCAGCCCCCAGCGTATAATAACCGTCCCTTGAAGCTTCCCATAATTCCGTCGTATACTTTATATTATCAGCGGTATAAGTTCCTGAACTTTTTACAATACTCCAGGGTGTCGAAGGATTGTCGTTACCCTGCATGTAACACCCGTTGCTCAAATTACGCAACCTCACCTTGTAACCGATAGGAATCGCGTTATATGTACGAGCCTCGACATACCACAACTGAGAATAGTCGGAATTGTCACGTTCAGCGCAACGCACCGATGATGCGTCAGCCGCCGCTATTTTGCCGGAACTTTTGTTCACAAGCCTTATTACAGACCCTTTATTGAATTGAGGACAAGCCTGTTGAGGCACGCATAAAAAGAAAATGGCAAAAGCAACAGCAAAAAGATAATTTTTCATATTCATGGCAACCTGTTTTAATTCATCGATATTCGTATGCTAAAAATATGCAGAGTTCCTTGAGCATCCGGCATCTGCATTCATCAATACGCAATTATGCAAATTTAATGTTTTTAAACAAAAAAAAGCCTATAAAACAAAAAAAAACGACAAAATGCGACAGCGATTTCCTAATTCTTGAAAACTGCTAAAAGCACAAATCCGAACGGAGAGGAGAGAACAGCCGACATAACCATAGAAAAAAAATAACAACTTCACAACAACATTAACTTCAAAGCCTTGTAAAAAAAAAGAAAAAAAATTACTTTTGCACAGCAAAACAGATAACCCCCAAATATTTAAAAATATGAAACAGGACATGATTGTCATTTTAGACCTCGGCAGCCACGAAAATACCGTGCTTGCGAGAGCCATACGCGCATTGGGAGTATACAGCGAGATATACCCTCATGACATTACGGCAGACGAGCTGAAGGCGCTCCCTAACGTAAAAGGCATTATCATCAACGGCGGCCCTAACAACGTAATAGACGGCGTAGCTATCGATGTCAATCACGAAATATACGATGCCGGCTACCCTATCATGTCGGCAGGACACGATAAAGCGTTGTGCGACAACAAGATTGAGCAGATAAGCAACGATATAGACGTAGTAAAAGAGGCAGTAAAATCATTCGTGTTCGACGTCTGCAAGGCCGAGCCTAACTGGAACATGACCAACTTCGTCAATGACCAGGTAGAACTTATCCGCCGTCAGGTAGGCGACAAGAAGGTGCTGCTTGCCCTTTCAGGCGGCGTAGACAGTTCAGTCGTGGCAGCGTTGCTGCTCAAAGCCATTGGCGACAACCTCGTATGCGTACATGTAAACCACGGACTTATGCGTAAGGGCGAGAGCGAAGCGGTAATAGACGTATTCAGCAAGCAGCTTAGCGCCAACCTTGTATACGTCGATGCCACAGACCGTTTCCTTGACAAGCTCGCTGGCATTGCCGACCCCGAAGAGAAACGCAAGATTATCGGCGGCGAGTTCATCCGAGTATTCGAAGAAGAGGCACGCAAGCTCGACGGCATAGACTTCTTGGGACAGGGCACCATCTACCCCGACATCGTTGAGAGCGGTACTAAGACCGCCAAGATGGTCAAGTCGCACCATAACGTAGGCGGTCTCCCCGAAGACCTTCGTTTCGAGCTGGTAGAACCAATCCGTCAGCTTTTCAAAGACGAAGTGCGCGCATGCGGCCTTGAGCTCGGCTTGCCGTACGACATGGTATACCGCCAGCCGTTCCCAGGTCCCGGTTTGGGAGTACGTTGCCTCGGCGCCATAACACGTGACCGCCTTGAAGCCCTTCGTGAGTCGGATGCCATCCTGCGTGAAGAGTTCAAGAACGCCGGTCTCGACAGAACAGTATGGCAGTACTTCACCATAGTGCCCGACTTCAAGTCAGTAGGCGTACGCGACAACGCCCGTTCTTACGACTGGCCCGTCATCATTCGTGCCGTGAACACAGTAGACGCCATGACAGCCACAATAGAGCAGATAGAATGGCCCATACTATTAAAGATCACCGACCGCATACTCGCCGAAGTGCCTAACATCAACCGAGTATGCTACGACATGTCCCCCAAGCCCAGCGCAACTATTGAGTGGGAGTAATAAAAAATAAGTTCGGAATTAATTCCGAACTTATTTTTTATTACGACTACCGAGGGTTTCAATGAGTAATAGTCGCACGTAGCACAGCTGAAAGTTGTGCCGTGCGGGATACGGTTGCCACGGGCAACATTGAAACCCTCAATGGGATGGCCCCGAAGGGGACAAATACTATACTATAAGAACAGCCAATATAAAAATCGCCAAGCAGTTAGTCGCGTGCAGCACTGACAAAGATAGTGCCACGCGGGGTGCGATTGCCAAAGGCAACAAAAGGTTGGTCAATGGGAGTTGCCCGCAGGGCAAACATTAAAAATCAACAACTTACAACCGCTTCAACATTTCATTATGTTGGAGCGGTTGCTCTTTACATATACCCTCCAAACCATTCTGGAGGGTATTTTGACATTATAGTTAACGAATGTAAATTGACACCACTTTTTGACACCAGTAGCAGTTGCCACCATTCGAACAGATGAGATTTTCCTGGTACCTTTGAAAAAAAAATCGAAAAAAATGCTTTTACCCCTTGACTTTTCTATAGACCAAACATATACTTTAGAAAATAATAAGTCAAAATATTCTTTGATTTTTTTGCAAATGTACAAAAAATCATGATTGTTTGTTAATGAACTCTCTTTTAATTCTTTGTACTGTACTAACGCTAACGCTTGATAGTTTCGCTGTGTTGCGTACAGAGTAACCACGCTTTAAGAGTGAAATAACCTCTTTGTATTCCTCTTTCTTCTGTTCTGTGGATTTTACAGAACCTTTCTTGCGACCTAACTTGCCACCGCTTGCAATGTAACTTTCTCTGCCACTATTTAGGCGATAAACGATGTTGGAACGCTCTATGTTCGCCATTTCTGCAAGAACAGTTACCATTATGCTTGCAACGGGGTTCGCCTCTCCTGTGGCGTTCAGGGTGTAAATGCCGAGGTTTTGAATATATACACTAACACCCGCTTCGTGCAACATTTCAAGCGATTTCAAAACTTGTAGAGTAGAGCGGCCTAAGCGTGAAAGTTCAGAAAGCAGTAAAAAATTAGCATTTTGACTAACACAAAAATCCAAGCACTCCATTAGCACTGTTCTGTTCTCGTTCTTTGTTGCTCCGCTTATGTGTTCTTCGTATGTGCCAATGATATTGTAGTTGTTGCTGTTGGCAAAGCGTGTC
>JAZNPP010000019.1:0-38917 GCA_045589695.1 Bacteroidaceae bacterium | reverse complement strand
GATAAAGTTACAGAAATTTTCTATTTGGCCGATGAATTCTGCAAGTTTTTTGATGCACAACAGGAAAAATCAATGCTTGAATGCCCTAAAGACGGCAAGAAGCATCGTCGTAAACCCAACAGGTTGAGTGATGCAGAAATATAGTCATACTCATCCATTTCCACTCAGGCGGATTTCGCTGTTTCAAACATTATTACTTGCATTATATCTGCAAGCACTGTAAAGAGATGTTCCCAAAGTTTTGCCCGCTATTTCTATGCTAAAGCGAACGTAAACTGGCAACGAGGTTTCGAGGAACTCGACAACGGCGATATATCCACTATGCGTCATGTAGCCCCTCTGTTCGGGCGTGCTGCCGTGGGGTTTGACAACGGCAGGCTTCAAGCCGAGGTCTTTACCTCGTTCCAGGCCGAGCGTGATGCGGTCTCAATGCCCGAAGAGGAGAAAGGGAAAACTGAAATATACGCTCTCGATGCCAACGGCAATGCCTATTCTCCGGGTTGGATAACTCTTAACATGCGCCTGTCGTACATGGCGATCAAAGGTCTGCATATAAATGCTGTTCTTGAGAATATTACCGACCGCCGCTACCGCCCTTACGGTTGCGGTATCAGCGCTCCCGGGCGTAACGTGACGATGACGTGACATATTCGCTTTAAGCAGGACAAAAGCCTTGCCGCAGCAAGGCTTTTGTCTTACCAGAACTTATTGTTTTCAGGACTGTATTCGAAACCGGCGTTCTTGAGCTTCTCTTCAAGTTCGCTGCGGCTTATGTCAAGGTCGTCGCACAACTCGTCGAGCGATGAATAACGGTCACGAAGATACATGTTTACCGTGCTGAGCAACATCATAGGGTCGTTAGGCAATTCCATGGTACAGCTTTTTATTTGTTAGACGTTGTAAATATATTCATTTCTTCATTGTATATCGGACTTTTTATGCCTAAAAAGTTCATTACGCTGTGGAATACATGGTATTGCCCCACTTCGTCAAGCTCTTTCGTGGCGGTATCCTTGTCCGACAGCCATACAATGAAAGGTATTTCGTACTGCTCCTTTGGCGCTACGTTCATAGGCATGCCGTGCATGAACAGGTTACTCTCGCCGAGCGATTCGCCGTGGTCCGAAACAAAAAGCATGCAGCAGCGTCTGTCGGGAAATCTTTTCAGAATCTCAATTATTGAGTGCAACAGATAATCTGTATATAAGATTGTGTTGTCGTATGCATTGATAAGCTCGTTGTGGCCGGCTTTGGCAATCTCAACGGTCTCGCATACAGGGGCGAACTTCTCGAACTCGGCAGGGTACTTCTGGTTGTACGTCGGGCCGTGGCTCGTGCTGGTGTGCAGTACAATCAGCTGCTTGTCCTTGCCGCACTCCCTGATTTCCGTTTCAAGCCCTTCGAGCAGAATGCCGTCGTACCTCGCGTCGGTATCGGGGTATCTCTGCATCAGGCTCTTCTTGTTGTAAAATTTTTCTATGCGCAGCGGAGGCTCTCCCCAGTTGCTTGTACGCCACACGACATCCACTCCTGAACGGTAGAGGTAGTTCGGCAGAATTTCGTACAGCTTGCCTGTCTCTTTGTGGTCGATTATAGCCTTCACGGCAGCGGTAGTGTATGTCGCTGCCGAATTTGCGACGTATGCCTTTACGCTATCCTTTTCAAGCAAGGGGTTTGTCTTTCTGCCGTATCCGTACAACGAAAAGTTCTCCCTGCGTGCCGACTCACCTATGACAAGCACGAAAAGACTCTTGTCGCCGCTGACAATCTCGGCGTCGGGCAGCTTTATCTCCTTGCGGTTGCGTTCGCTGACTTTGTTGTAGTAGCGTACGGTATTCACCGTGTAGGACCAGGGCATTAGAAGACTGCCAAGACGGCTCGAATTGTTGTCGATCCATAGAATGTTGTTCATGTTCACGGCGATGACCGATACTATCACAAGCAGCGACGCTCCAATGTTGGCGATGAACCTTTTGAATGTCGAATAGAGGCATCTGTTGGCAAACAGCCAGATGCATGGCAGCACTCCCAAGAATAAGACATAGGCTATCGCCGCCCACGAGAAGAAGCCCGAGGCTTCGGAATAACGGGTGTTGAACACGTTGCCCATCATCATGTCCGTAATAAGCACTTCATAGGTGTTTATGAAATAGAGACTTACGGCGTCGGCTATGAGCGTAAAAGCTATTATGATCTTTCCGGCGATACGTCCAGAGTAGAGCAGCAGGTAATAGAAGAGATAGTCTACTGCAAGCATGAGAACTGCGAAACTTACGAATATAAGGACTCCGTTCCATCCCTCCTCTACGCTCTCGATAACAGCGCTGAATGCGGGGAAATGGAATGCGATCGTGGTATAAACGCTCAGAATAAGACTTGTGAGCATTATGCCGATATCTCTTCTTGCGAATATATTCTTCATCGTCTTCTTACCGTTTTGTAAAACAACATGGCAAGTCCTGCTAATATAAGGAGTAGGGCTGCGTTAAAGATTATTGTCAATGGTATGTTCACGCTGTGCGAGGGGACTTTTACCGGACTGTCGGCGATTGTCGCGTCGTAACGCGCGAACGGGTTAGTGTAGATGACCTCTCCGCCGGGAAAATATGCCGTGAAGCGGGCGTATGTGTCCTTATCCTCGATTTTATAGCTTGCCTCATTGCTGTTCAGGGTAATGTCGAGCAGGGCGTGTCCGTCGCCGAAAACCTTAATGCTGTCAGCTGTCTGCGTAAAGGAAACGTACATGCACCCGTTATCGTAGCCTATATCCTTTATGTAGGGCAATTCTTTGTTTCTCTCAATCTTTATTTTCCAGTCGCCGTTGCCGTAGTCGGGTATCCTCATGGAATAGTAGCGTCCGTCGAGCAACGCTTTCTTAATGTCGTCGTAACGTCCCGACGGCACGCATACGAAATTGCAGCGTCTGGCAATCTTGTCGGTCCTGTCGGGGTAGTGCAGGTCGTCGTTGGCAAGCCCGAAACTATAGTGCCCTGCGCTCAATGCCCAGTCCCAATATTCGTTCTCGGTGCTTCTGCCGCAGTCAAGTTCCATTATATCATATCCCTCAAGCTTCTCCATGTGGCTCTTTGAGGTGCCTGCGGTACGCAAAGGGTGGTTGTATTGTATGATATCGCTCTCTTTCTTCAGTATATCTATCTGGAACTGCTTCTGTGAGGCGAACAGCGGCAGCAGATGGTCGAAACGGTTTACGCCGTTGCTGCCGAACACCAGCTTGTGGAACTTGAAAAGGTTGTATCCGTGTTCATATACATTGACCTGCAACGTGCTGTCGAAGGGATGTGCCGTCAGCTCGTTATGGTTAGAGAACGTTACGATTTCATAACCGAGCTTCTCATGCGCCTCGTACACCTCTGCCGGCCAGTATTCACATTCGTTGAATATACCCTCGACTCTGGTATGAACATGAAAATCAGCCCTTTTCCAACAGTGGACGGAATCAATATTCCTGTAAGGATTGAAAATGTCGGGGCCGCTGAAAGGTTCAGGTTCCTTGAAATTGTAAATCAAGCTCACGCTTGTCGCTGCAATCGCTGCCATAGCGATAATAAGTATTGCCGCAATCACTCTAAGCGACAGGCGTAAAGCAATTTTTATGTATTTCATAAAGTTGTTTTATACGGGCAAATTTAGCCTTAAATTTTTAATAATGAAATATGCGGCGGCCCTGATACTGTTTAAAATGCTTAAGAACGATTAACGGAACTACTTTTTACGAAGGGTTGTCATGTTTGAGCGTAGTGTAACGAAGCTAAGCGTCTTCAATGAATAAAGAGAACGGGTGAAGAATACCCTAAACGATAACTTTATAAAATTTATGCTATGAGAAACATTAGAAAAACATCGTCGAAGAGAATGTTTGCTGATTTCACGAACGAACTCGCTTCGCAGCTGAAAACGTTAGGCCGCTACAGAACCGCAGAAACTTACCTTTCTACCGCGAGAAGCTTTCTTGCTTTCAACAAGGGACACGATATGCTGTTGTCGGATATTACGTCTGACACAATACTGCGCTACGAAGCGTTCCTTATAAACGAGAGGCATGTAAAAAGGAACAGCAGCTCTTTCTATATGCGTATTATGCGTTCAATTTATAACAAAGCTGCAAAAAAGAGACTCGTTGCCGACAATAAGCCGTTCGACTTAGTGTATACAGGCGTAGACAAGACTGTAAAGAGGGCGTTGCCGGTATCGGATATGAAACGCATTATAGAATTGGACCTGTCACGTTATCCCAGGCTTTGCAAGGCGCGTGACATATTCCTGTTTTCATTTTATACCCGCGGCATGTCTTTCGTAGACTTGGCTTATCTTAAGAAAAGCGATCTAAGAAACGGCGTGCTTGAATATTATCGCCGGAAAACAGGACAGCGTCTTTGCGTCAAATGGGAACGTTGCATGCAGGATATTATCGACAAGCACGGCACTGGCATAGACGATTACCTGATGCCTATAATCATCAAAAAAGATATTGACGTTCACAAACAATATGCTAATGCCATGTCTAATATAAATATTGCTCTGAAGAGAATCTCCGAGAAACTTAATTTGAGAAAGCCTTTGACGATGTATGTCGCGCGCCACTCTTGGGCGAGCATTGCCAAAAGCAAGAATATTCCGATATCGGTTATCAGTGAAGGTATGGGCCATGACTCAGAGGCTACAACGCAGATATATCTTTCTTCAATTGAGACATCGGTCATAGACCGTGCCAACAGGATGATAATAAAAACGTTGCTTGGCAAGTGACAATAACGCATGAGGGTGACCCTTATCTTTTGGGTCACCCTCATGTCATCAATATATAACCTTTTGTTACTTGACTTCCTCGAACTCAGCGTCCTGTACGTCGCTGTTGTCCTGCTTGCTGTCGCTCTGCTGTTGCTGAGCGCCCTGAGCGCTCTGCGCTCCGCTCTGTGCATACATCTCGGCGCTTGCTGCCTGCCATGCGTTGTTGAGTTCTGCTGTGGCTGCATCGATTGCGTCAAGGTCTTGCGCCTTATGAGCGTCTTCGAGCTTCTGAACTGCCGCTTCGATAGGAGCCTTCTTGTCGGCAGGTATCTTGTCGCCAAGTTCTGTAAGCTGGTTCCTTGTCTGGAATACCATTGAGTCGGCCTGATTGAGCTTGTCAATCTTCTCGCGCTCTTTCTTGTCTGCGTCAGCGTTCGCCTCAGCCTCCTGCTTCATGCGCTCTATCTCCTCCTTGCTCAAGCCTGAAGACGCTTCGATACGGATAGCCTGCTCCTTGCCGGTAGCTTTGTCCTTTGCCGAAACTTTGAGAATACCGTTTGCGTCGATGTCGAACGTGACTTCGATCTGCGGGATGCCTCTGCGTGCAGGCGCAATGCCTGTAAGGTTGAACTGGCCGATAGACTTGTTCTGGTTTGCCATAGGACGCTCGCCCTGCAGAACGTGGATTGTAACCTCTGTCTGGTTGTCGGCTGCTGTAGAGAATGTCTCGCTCTTCTTGCAAGGGATTGTGGTGTTTGCGTCGATGAGCTTTGTCATTACGCCGCCGAGTGTCTCGATACCCATTGAAAGCGGAGTGACGTCAAGCAATACGATGTCGCCTACGCCGCCCTCCTTGTTGAGGATAGCGCCCTGGATAGCCGCGCCTACTGCGACAACTTCGTCGGGGTTTACGCCCTTTGATGGAGCCTTGCCGAAGAAGTCCTCTACAATCTTCTGAACTGCGGGGATACGTGTTGAACCGCCTACGAGGATAACCTCGTCGATGTCGGCGTTGTTAAGACCTGCGTCGCTCATAGCCTTCTTGCATGGCTCAAGACAAGCCTGGATAAGGTTGTGGGCCAAAGACTCGAATTTTGCGCGTGTCAAGGTCTTTACCAAGTGCTTAGGCATGCCGTTCACGGCTGTGATGTACGGCAAGTTAATCTCTGTAGATGTTGTTGATGACAGCTCAATCTTAGCCTTTTCCGCAGCCTCCTTAAGACGCTGGAGCGCCATCGGGTCTGCCTTCAGGTCTGCGCCCTCTTCGGCTTTGAACTCATTTGCGAGCCAGTCAATGATTACCTGGTCGAAGTCGTCGCCGCCGAGGTGGGTGTCGCCGTTTGTAGAAAGTACTTCGAACACGCCGCCGCCGAACTCAAGGATTGAGATATCGAATGTACCGCCGCCGAGGTCGAATACGGCGATTTTCATATCCTTGTTAGCCTTGTCGATGCCGTAAGCGAGAGCTGCGGCTGTAGGCTCGTTCACGATACGCTTAACCTCAAGACCGGCAATCTGTCCTGCCTCTTTTGTCGCCTGACGCTGTGAGTCGCTGAAGTATGCGGGAACTGTGATGACAGCCTCTGTGACTTCCTGTCCAAGATACTCTTCTGCGGTCTTTTTCATCTTCTGCAGAATCATAGCCGAAATCTCCTGCGGTGTGTAAAGACGGCCGTCGATGTCTACTCGCGGCATATTGTTCTCCTCAACTACCTTGTAAGGAACACGTGAGATTTCCTTGCTTACCTGTGCCCAATTCTCTCCCATGAAACGCTTGATAGAGAATATTGTGCGCTGAGGGTTTGTCACCGCCTGACGCTTTGCCGGGTCGCCTATTTTGCGCTCGCCGTTGTTGTCGAACGCTACAATTGACGGAGTGGTGCGCTTGCCCTCGCTGTTTGTGATTACTACAGGCTCATTGCCCTCAAAAACTGCTACACATGAGTTGGTTGTACCCAAGTCAATACCGATAATTTTTCCCATAATTCTATTTTCTTTTTTAATTATTATTCAAGTTTAGTGTCGTGCGCTGTCTTAGCGCTCCGTAATTTATAGAACAAAGTGCATGCCAAAGTGTTTTTAGGCTCTGCCACTTTGCCAACAGACGATTTTTTATGCCATAAATGTTTGTTTGTGTGACAATTTGTCTGCCAAAATGTCGTATTTAGCGGAGACTTGTTTATTATATAGCAATGTTACCGTTTCTTTTTTGCTTTTGTCTAAGCGCTGTCGCTCCGGTTTACCTTAAATAAAAATAACTGTGTTAAATTTGCATTTCGTCGCATTTGTGTTATCTTTGCAAAATTGGTAGCGCTCGTTTTGCTGCTAAGTTTTTTTTGATTTATCAATTTATAATTATTCAATAAAATGGGAAAAGTTTTGCTTATCGGCGCAGGCGGTGTAGGTACTGTTGCTGCTTTTAAGGTCGCTCAGAACAGCGATGTGTTTACTGACATTATGATTGCAAGCCGTACAAAGGCAAAGTGTGACGCTATTGTAAAGGCTATCGGTAACCCGAACATCAAGACTGCGGCTGTCGATGCCGACAGCGTTGAGGAACTTGTCGCGTTGTTCAACAGCTTTAAGCCCGAAATCGTAATCAATGTGGCGTTGCCTTATCAGGACCTTACAATCATGGAGGCTTGTCTGCAGTGCGGCGTGAACTACCTCGATACAGCCAACTATGAGCCTAAGGATGTGGCTCACTTCGAGTACAGCTGGCAGTGGGCTTATCATGAGCGTTTCAAAGAGGCCGGTCTTACAGCGATTCTCGGTTGCGGCTTCGACCCGGGCGTGAGCGGAGTGTATACTGCGTATGCCGCTAAGCACTATTTCGACGAGATACACTATCTTGATATCGTAGACTGCAATGCTGGTAACCACCACAAGGCTTTCGCTACGAACTTCAATCCTGAAATCAATATCCGCGAGATTACACAGAACGGACGCTACTACGAGAACGGTCAGTGGGTAGAGACGGGCCCGCTGGAGATTCACCAGCCTATCACATATCCCAACATCGGCCCTCGTGAATCGTACTTGCTCTTCCACGAGGAACTTGAGTCCCTGACCAAGAACTTCCCGACAATCAAACGTGCCCGTTTCTGGATGACATTCGGACAGGAATATCTTACACACCTCCGTGTAATTCAGAACATCGGCATGGCCCGTATCGACGAAATCGACTATAACGGCATGAAGATTGTTCCTCTGCAGTTCCTCAAGGCGGTTCTTCCTAATCCTCAGGATTTAGGCGAGAACTATGAGGGCGAGACATCTATCGGCTGCCGCATCCGCGGTGTAAAGGACGGCAAGGAACGTACATACTACGTTTACAATAACTGCAGCCACCAAGAGGCATACAAGGAGACGGGCATGCAGGGCGTAAGCTATACGACAGGCGTTCCTGCGATGATTGGCGCCATGATGTTCCTCAAAGGCCTGTGGCGTAAGCCGGGAGTTTGGAACGTCGAGCAGTTCGACCCGGATCCGTTCATGGAGCAGCTTAACAAGCAGGGTCTTCCCTGGCACGAGGAGTTCGACAAGGACCTTGAACTCTAATCGTTCATTGATGTCCTGGTTATCTTAGTCACCTTAGTTACCTTAGTTATTTAAACATGGCAAAGAAAGAAGAATTGGAAAATATCGCAGGCAATGAGAAACTGCGCGCTTTGCAGGCTGCGATGGATAAAATAGAGAAAAGTTTCGGCAAAGGTTCTATAATGAAGCTCGGCGACGACAATTTTGAGGACGTTGATGTCATTCCTACAGGCTCGGTAGGCCTTAATGCGGCGTTGGGCGTCGGCGGCTATCCCCGTGGCCGTATAATCGAAATATATGGTCCTGAATCATCAGGCAAGACAACGCTTGCGATACATGCAATCGCCGAGGCTCAGAAGATGGGCGGCATTGCTGCTATCGTGGATGCGGAACATGCGTTTGACCGTTTCTATGCGCAGAAATTAGGCGTGGACATTGATAACCTGCTTATTTCGCAGCCCGACTGCGGCGAGCAGGCTTTGGAGATTGCCGAGCAGCTTATCCGCTCGTCGGCAATTGACATTATTGTCATTGACTCTGTCGCGGCCTTGACGCCAAAGGCCGAAATCGAGGGCGAAATGGGCGACAACAAGGTGGGTCTTCAGGCCCGTCTTATGTCACAGGCGCTACGCAAGCTTACATCGGCAATCAGCAAGACAAAGACAACCTGTATCTTCATCAACCAGTTGCGCGAGAAAATCGGTATCATGTTCGGTAATCCTGAAACGACGACCGGCGGCAACGCTCTCAAGTTCTACGCATCGGTACGCCTTGACATACGCCGTGTAAGCCAGCTCAAGGACGGCGAAGAGGCTGTCGGCAACCAAGTTCGCGTCAAGGTCGTGAAGAACAAGGTGGCTCCTCCTTTCCGCAAGGCCGAATTCGACATCATGTTCGGCGAGGGCATCTCTCGTACAGGCGAAATCGTCGATTTGGGCGTTCAGTACGGCATAATCAAGAAGAGCGGCTCGTTCTTCAGCTATAACGACACCAAGCTGGCGCAAGGACGTGACCGCACAAAGGCTCTCATTGCCGACAATCCGGAACTTGCCGAAGAACTTGAGGCGAAAATCGCAAGCGCCATAAAGGGTAATGCCGAGGAGATAATTGAATAAAAACCGGCGGCAACGCCATAAACCGAATAAACAATATTAAAATACTATGAAGAAATCTATTTTGTTTGCAGCTCTTGCCTTCATCGGTCTCGGAGCTTTCGCACAGGACGCTCCTGAATTTACGGTGATAAAGGAGAACCCTACAACAAGTATCAAGAATCAGAATCAGGCCGGTACATGCTGGTGCTATTCATCATTGGCATTCATTGAGTCTGAGCTTCTCCGTATGGGAAAGGGCGAATATGACTTCTCTGAAATGTATATCGTTCATAACACATATCTCGACCGTGCCGATAAGGCTGTCCGCACTCACGGCGATATCTCATTCTCGCAGGGCGGTTCGTTCTACGACGTTATCTACGGTATGGACAAGTTCGGTCTTGTTCCGGAATCGGAAATGCGTCCCGGCGTAATGTACGGCAAGGAGTTGAGTAACCATAACGAACTTTCAGCTGTCAGCGACGCTGTCGTTGCGGCTATCGCAAAGGGCAAGCACCGCAGCCTGCAGTCGTCGCCCGACGGTCAGATGCTTTGGAAGAAGGCTATCGAGGCTATCCATGACATCTATCTTGGCGAGCGTCCCGAGAAATTTACATACAATGGCAAGGAATATACTCCGCAGTCGTTCTATAAGTCACTCGGTCTGAACGCTGCCGATTACATCTCTTTGACATCATATACACATCATCCTTTCTATGAGCCGTTCGTTCTTGAAATTCAGGACAACTGGCGTTGGGCGGAGTCTTACAACCTTCCTATCGATGAACTTATGCAGGTATTCGAGCATGCGGTAATGGAGGGTTATACAATCGCATGGGGCAGCGACGTGAGCGAAAGCGGCTTTACACGTGACGGTACAGCCGTTATGCCTAACGATGCAAAAGGCGGTGACCTCCAGGGCTCAGACATGGCACGTTGGCTCAAGCTCAGCGAGGATGAGAAGAAGGTCACTCCGAAGCCCTCTAACGAGAAGTGGTGTACTCAGGAGGAACGTCAGCTCGCTTACGACAACTGGGAAACAACCGACGACCACGGCATGCAGATATACGGTATCGCTAAGGACCAGAATGGTACAAAGTACTACATGGTAAAGAATTCTTGGGGCGAGAGTGGCAAATACAAGGGTATTTGGTATGCTTCAGAGGCTTTCGTCCGTTACAAGACAATGAATATCGTTGTTCACAAGAACGCTATTCCAAAGGATATCCGCAAGAAACTCGGTATAAAGTGATTTGATTTATACGACAAAAAAGCCTGGGAACACTTTTTGCGTTCCCAGGCTTTTTTGTTTAGAGTTTAGAGTTTAGAGTTTAGGGTTTAGAGTTTAGGGTTTAGAGTTTAGGGTTTAGAGTTTAGGGTTTAGAGTTTAAAGTTTAGGGTTTAGAGTTTAGTGCTTCATCTCTCAACTCTCATCTCTCATCTCTCACCTCTCATCTCTCATCTCTCATCTCTCAACTATATACTCTCAACTCTTACCCCTTCAACGCTTTAATCGTTAATAAAATCCTTTTTAGTTAAAAAACTTCGCTAATAGGTGATTAATTCACTCTTTTCTGTTATCTTTACACGATTTATGAATTATCTTAAGAATAATAGGTGCTTTTTGCATCTGTGCCATTCTGCCGGCATAATGAACGGCGCAGGGTAATTCCTTCAACAGAATAATAAAAAACAATATATAATGGGACAGAAATGGAAATATGAACCTCCTACGCACGAGCAGACAATCGTAGCCAACACGTTGTCGGCGGAGCTTGATATAAGTCCTGTTCTATGCAATCTGCTCGTGAAACGAGGCATTACGACTGTTGCCGAAGCGAAGAGCTTTTTCCGTCCGAAACTGAACGCTCTCCATAATCCGTTCCTCATGAACGATATGGATATCGCTGTCCAGCGCCTCAATAAGGCTCTCGGGAAAAAGGAACGCATCCTGGTCTATGGCGACTATGATGTAGACGGCACCACGGCTGTGGCTTTAGTGTATAAGTTTCTGCAGCAGTTCTCTTCGAATATTGACTATTATATCCCCGACCGTAACGAAGACGGCTACGGTATCTCTAAACGTGGAGTGGACTACGCCTATTCAACGGGGGTAAAGCTCGTAATTGTTCTTGACTGCGGCATAAAGGCCGTAGATGAGATTGCCTATGCTAAGTCTCTGGGTATTGACTTCATCGTGTGCGATCATCATGTTCCCGACGAGGAACTGCCGTGCGCCGTTGCCATACTCAACCCCAAACGTGCCGACTCCGCATACCCCTGTCCGCACCTTTCGGGCTGCGGAGTGGGTTTCAAGTTCATGCAGGCCTTTGCCATTGACAACGGTATTCCGGCAGAGCAGCTATACCCCTTGCTCGATCTTGTGGCGGTCAGCATCGCGTCGGACCTTGTTCCAATCATGGGCGAGAACAGAATACTTGCTTTTCATGGCATAAAGCAGATAAACCATAGCCCGAGTATAGGTCTTAAGGCCATTATCAACGTTTGCGGGCTCCACGAGAAGGAGATAACGATAAACGACATTATTTTCAAAATAGGGCCGCGCATAAACGCCTCGGGCCGTGTGCAGAAGGGCAAGGTTGCGGTAGACCTTCTTATAGAGAACAATCTTCAGGCAGCGCTTGAAATGAGTCTCCAGATAAACGAGTTCAACGAGACACGCAAGGAACTCGACAAGAACATGACCGAAGAGGCGAACAATATCGTGGCCGAGCTTGAGAGCTTCGACGAACGCAAGGCTATCGTTATATTCAACCCCGACTGGCACAGAGGCGTCATCGGCATAGTGGCTTCACGTCTGACCGAGGTCTATCACCGCCCTGCCGTGGTGATAACATGCTCCGGTGAGGTGGCTACAGGTTCCGCACGCTCCGTAACGGGCTTTGACCTTTACAGCGCTATGGAGAGTTGTCGTGACCTCCTTGACAATTTCGGCGGCCATACATATGCTGCAGGCTTCTCTCTCAAGGTCGAGAACGTCGAGGCTTTTGCCGAGCGTTTCGAGCAGTTCGTTGCCGAGAACATTCTGCCCGAACATACCGACCCTGTTATAGAGATTGACGCCGAGATAGGCTTCCACCAGATAACCCGCAAGTTCTTCAATGACCTTAAGAAGTTCGCGCCTCATGGCCCGGACAACCCTAAACCTCTCTTCTGTACGCATAACGTGTGCGACTACGGAACAAGCAAGGTCGTAGGCCGTCGTCAGGAGCATATAAAGCTCGAACTTGTCGATGACATGTCGAACAAGGTCTTTAACGGCATCGCTTTCGGCCAGAGCCGTCAGGCGAAGTATATAAAGTCAAAACAGTCTTTCGATATCTGCTACACGCTCGAAGACAATGCGTACAAGCATGGCGAGGTGCAGCTGCAGATAGAGAGCATACATACAAAGATAACCCGATAAGTGAGGTACAGCGAGATACTAAGACAGTATTGGGGCTATGAGAGTTTCCGCGGTATACAGCGTGAAATCATAGAGAGCATAGGGGCCGGGCGTGACACGCTCGGCCTTATGCCTACCGGCGGCGGAAAGAGCATCGCCTTTCAGGTGCCGGCTCTTGCGGGCGACGGCCTCTGCATTGTCGTCACTCCGCTTATTGCGCTTATGAAGGACCAGGTCGCCAATCTCCGCAGCCGTGGCATAAAAGCGGCCGCGATATACTCGGGTATGAAGAGCGCCGACATTGTCACGGCTCTTGAAAACTGTATATTCGGCGGTTACAAGTTTCTTTATGTGTCGCCCGAGAGGTTGTCTTCGGAACTCTTTCTTACAAAGATACGGAAGGTAGACGTACGCATGATAACTGTCGATGAGGCTCATTGCATCTCGCAGTGGGGGCACGACTTCCGTCCTGCTTACCGCCGCATAGGCGAGCTGCGTGAGATATTTCCGGGAGTGCCTGTACTCGCTCTCACGGCAACGGCTACACCCGAGGTCGTCGAAGATATCCAGCGGCAGCTCGGCTTCAAGGAAAGCAACTGCTTCAGCATGAGCTTTGAACGCAGGAATCTCGTTTATGTGGTGCGTAAAACCGAAAATAAGGCTAAGGAGCTGCTGCACATACTCGGCAGCATGCAGGGCTCGGCTATTATATATACCCTTAACCGTCAAAAGACGAAAGAGGTTTGCGATTTCTTGCTGTCGCATGGGATAACCGCTGAATATTACCACGCCGGGCTCGCTCCCGAAACGAAGGATCAGCGCGAAGAGGCCTGGAAGAGCGGCAAGGCGCGTGTTATGGTCTCTACCAACGCCTTCGGCATGGGTATCGACAAGCCCGACGTGCGTCTTGTGGTACATATTGATCTGCCAAGTTCAATAGAGGCTTATTTTCAGGAGGCGGGACGTGCAGGCCGTGACGGCAATACGGCTTATGCCGTAACGCTTTTCGGCGGCAACGACAAGCAGGCTGTTTCAAGGCGGCTCGAAGACAACTATCCTCCTCAAGAATTCGTAAGGGAGATATATGACGAGGTCTGTTTTTATTACAGCATGGCGCTCGGCGACGGCATGAACTGCACTTTTGAATTTTCTTTAAGCGATTTCTGCAAGAAATATCGCCGTCCGATGCTCCGCACCGACAGCGCTTTGCGTCTCCTCACCCGCATGGGATACATCGAATATGTCGAAGAGATGGAATATGCGTCAAGAGTACGTTTCATAGTAGACAAGGACTCGCTTTACCGGTTCCGTGGCCTGCCTTCCGACTATGAACTGCTTGTCAATGCGTTGATGCGTAATTACAGCGGTCTTTTCAGCGACTATGTCTTTATTGACGAGCGTTACCTGTCACGCATCACCAAGCTCTCCCGTCATCGTATGTACGAGATACTCGTCTCGTTGAGCAACAAGGGGCTCATAGCCTATGCGCCCTCAAAGAAATGTCCCATAATAACCTTTACACGTCACAGGGTGTTGGGAAGCGAACTGCGATTTACCGCCGAAACGTATGACAGCCGCAAGGCTGCGTTCGGCGAGCGGCTCAACTCCATGATAAACTATGCTGTCTGCGACAGCAAGTGCCGCAGTACCCTGCTTCTCGAATATTTCGGCGAAAAGCATGCGGCGCCTTGCGGGCGTTGCGACGTTTGTGTCTCGGTACGTGACAACGTACGGCTGCCGCAAGGCGGCGAGGCGTTGTTGTCCCTGCTTGCCGACGGTGCATGGCATAATGTCCGTGAACTCGACAGCCTGGCATTGCCCCGTAAGGATATGAACGGCCTTTTGCGTGGACTGTGCGATGAAGAAACCGTAACAATAAATGGAGAGAGGATAAAACTGAACAAGAGATAACAATAAAAACACAAAACTATGATAACATTCATTACATGTCTTGCATTGCTCGTCGCGGCATATTTTACCTACGGAAGATACCTCGAAAAGGTCTGCGGCATTAATCCGGCTAACCCGGTACCTTCGAAAACGATGTACGACGGCGTCGATTATATCCCTATGCCCCGTTGGAAAGTATTTCTCATTCAGCTGCTCAATATTGCGGGGCTCGGTCCAATCTTCGGCGCCCTTCTCGGCGCTGCATACGGCCCTGTCGCCTTTTTGTGGATAACGCTCGGCGGAATATTCATGGGGGCCATGCACGATTTTATTTCAGGCGTGATATCGCTTAAGGATAACGGTAAGAGCCTGCCCGAAATCATAGGCAAGTATCTTGGCAACGGTACAAAAACATTCATGAGAATATTCTCGGTGTTGCTTATGGTACTTGTCGGCGCTGTATTCATGTCGCAGCCTGCAGAGCTTATAGCATCTAATATATCAATCCCGGCACTTGAGACTGTCGCCTTCAGCACTATTTCGTGGGAACTCTTCGCCGTGCTTATGGTGATTCTTTTATATTACATACTTGCGACGCTTATGCCTATAGACAAAATCATAGGCCGTCTGTATCCTCTCTTCGGCATAGCTTTGCTTGTGATGGCGTTGAGCATACTTTTTGTGCTTTTAACCAATAGCGGCACCTATGTGATACCGGAACTTACTTCGCTCAAGAATCAGATAGCCAATCCGGATAAATTCCCTATCGTTCCGATGCTCTTCACAACCATTGCCTGCGGAGCTATTTCGGGCTTCCATGCTACGCAGTCGCCCATGATGGCACGTTGCATGACATCGGAAAAGCAGAGCCGTAGCATCTTTTACGGAGCGATGATCGCAGAAAGTATCGTAGCGCTTATATGGGCAGCCATAGGTATGGCGTTCTGGGGCGGTGTCGAAGGCCTTAACGCCGCAATAGCCGAATATGGCGGCAGCGCCGCCAAAATGGTCAATGTGATAACAGAGACCACAATGGGGTCTGTGGTGACTGCGTTCGTGCTTGTCGGAGTGATAGGCTGTGCAGTCACGTCGGGCGATACGGCGTTCCGTAGCGCAAGACTCATCGTTGCCGACATGTTCAACATCGACCAAAAGAGTCTGTTCAAGCGAATAATGGTATGCGTCCCTCTTTTTGCAGGAGCTCTGCTTATTATATTCGCCTTGCCGTTCCAGACAATATGGAGCTACTTCGCATGGTGTAACCAGACATTGTCCGTAATCACTCTGTGGTGTATAACAGTATATCTTTTCGAAAAGAAAAAGCCGATGATGATTGCGCTGCTGCCTGCGTTGATAATGACATACGTATGCTCTTCGTACATATTCATATCCCCGATGATGTGCGGTATGGAAAACCGCACATTTGCATATATCCTCGGCGGAGTAATGACTCTGGCCATTTCTGCTGCTGTACATTTCTATGCAAGAAAAGGGTGGAAGTAGAGTTTGGAATTTAAAGGTATTTGACCGCATGAGGCTGATTGAAAAGTATTTTCAATCAGCCTCATACTTGTGAAAAATAAAGTTTACTCATTATTAGACACTAATGGACCATATCAATTTAAATATTTAGGCAAATAACATAAATATGCGATTTTAAAAATATATCGTGTTAATTTATTGGGCAAAGCCCATTAACCCCATCTGCCACGTGTGAAGTCGGGTATTTCGACAGGCATGCCGCCATTGTTTGCCGAAATCTCGGTCAGCTCTACAAGGCTGCTCCATAGGGCTGCATCGTACACGTTCATGTCAAGAGGCAGGCCGTTGCGCAGGCAATGGATAAGGCGGCAGTCCATGGCGTAGTCTATCCAGCGGCGGCCGCACAGCTCTTCGCCACGCTCTTTATACATCTCGACGAACGGGTGGCGGTGCTGCTTAAGCAGTTTGTCGCACTCTTCTCCCATCAAAGCGTTGTCGCTCTCCGGAGCTAATGCGAATGCCGGAACGGGGTATTTCTGCGCGAATCCTTCTGTTCCGCTTACAAGGAACGCTCTGCTGTAGGGGCGTGGCAGGGTCATGCAGCTCTGGACAAGAATGGTGTGCCCTTTCTCGGTCGTTATAACGGAGCTGTTCATCGTGCCGCTGAGGCTCTCAACTCCATTGCCCTCTATTCGCTTTGTCGATACCGATACTATGCTCTTCATCCTATCGCCGCTGTTTATGTTCATTGCAAGGGCAATGGGTCCCAGTCCATGCGTGGGGTAGGGGTTGCCATTGTGCCTGTTCATGAACTCAACTTGCCAGTTGCTCCATTTGCGTCCGCCGTCATCGTTGGTGGCAATACGCTTGCGCAGGTCGTGCAGATATGAGCCTTCGGCATGAATAATCTCGCCGAAAACGCCTTTTTGAGCCATGTTAAGCACGCATAGCTCGAACTCGTCATAGCAACAGTTCTCAAGCATTATACAGTGGCGACGTGTCGCCTCTGCCGTGTCTACAAGTCTCCAGCAGTCGGCGACCGTAGTGGCTGCGGGCACCTCGGTCGCTACATGCTTGCCTTGTCGCATCGCATATACGGCAATGTCGGCGTGGCTCGCCCAGTCGGTACATATATATACAAGGTCTATGCCAGGCATCCCGCACAGCCGCTTCCAGCCGTCGGCATCGCAGAAGGAGGCAGGGGCTGCTGTGCCGTACTCGGCAATGATTGCTTTTGCCTCTTCGATATTCTCCTCTACAAGGTCGCAAAGAGCGACAACCTCGCAGCCCTCGATGTGCATCATGCGGTGAACGGCACGCTTGGCACGCACGCCAAGGCCAACAAAGCCTATGCGTACGCACTCTATGGGAGCGCATCTCAGTTGCAGCGGGCTCTCGCCCTGTCCGTTATTGCCGTTCATGCTCATAGTATCGCTTTTATGGTTGCAGCTTGTGCAAAATAACTAAAAATGTATTTTAGAACAAAACATTTCGGTAAGTAAAACTCACACCTTAACAATTAATATATCTTCCCACTTGGTGGTATATTGCGGCGAAAGGTGCTCACGGTTGGTGTGGTCCGTTATAGCTCCCTGCGAAACGAGTCTTACACTCTCTATTCCCATGTCATTGTTAATGCGGTCTATGGTCTCCATGAGCTTCTTGTGCTTGGGGCGGTCTATGGTGTCGAAAAGCGACGACTGCACCGCATTTGACGGAGTGATGCGGCTAAGCCTTACTCCGCTCTTCTTGTATCCGTAACCCTTGCGGTATATTCTGCGCAGCTCGTCGGTCGCTGCTTTTACAATCTCAAGCGTGCTGTCGGTGGCTGTGGGAAAGTATATCTGCCCCCATTCGTAGTGTTGCGGTTGGTCGTCACGGTGGCGGTTTGTTATGATGAACACCTGCATCTCTTGCGCGACGCTCCTCTGCTTGCGAAGCTTCTCTGCAGCGATGCTTGCGAACGTGGTAACCGTCTCGTGAAGCTCGTCAATCCCGTACAGTTCCTTAGCGAATGAACGTGACACCATTATCGACTGCCTGTCGGCGGTATCGTGGCTGAACTCTATACAAGGCTTTCCCTTAAGCTCCAGCCATGTGCGTTTGCCGGTGATGTTCAGGCGGTTGTCTATCCACTCTTCACCAAGCCCGCAGAACTGTGCCGCAGTATCGATGCGGCACTCCTTGAACATCTTAGCCTGCCTGCGTCCGATGCCCCATACATCCTCTATAGGGTAGTTCCTGAGTACCTTTTCAATATCCTCGTCACGGTACATGAGACATGCGTTGTTCAGCTTGGGGTATCTCTTGCATAGTCTGCTTGCTACCTTTGCTAGAGTCTTGGTGCGTGACATCCCGATGCTCACGGGAATGCCTGTGCTCCGGCGGACGGTCGAAGCAAGCTCCTCGCCGAATTTCTTGAGTTTTTCTACGGGAATACCGTCGAGCATCAGAAAGGCCTCGTCTATGGAATATATCTCAATAGCGGGAACATGTTGTTTCAGAACTGCCATGACACGGCGCGACATGTCGCCGTAAAGGTGATAGTTGCTTGAGCATACGGCGACATCGAATTTCTTTATGAAGTCACGTATCTGGTACAGCGGTTGCCCCATCTTTATTCCGATGGCCTTAGCTTCGTTGCTGCGTGACACGACGCAGCCGTCGTTGTTGCTGAGTACCACGACAGGACGTCCTTCGAGCGAAGGGTTGAAAACCCTTTCGCACGATACGAAGAAATTATTGCAATCGCAGAGTCCGAACATGTTAAGGTAAAAAGTCAAAACGGAAAAAGGTTGAGTTTATCCCTTTTCTTGTTACACTTTCTTTATTACGTATGTAACAACGCCCCAGATGCAAAAATCGTTCTCCTCTGTCACCTTTATCGGCTTGAACTCCTTGTTGGCGGGGAGAAGCAGGGCGTGGTCCTTGTGCTTCTCGAATCTCTTCAAGGTGAACTCGCCGTCGATGTAGCATACGGCAAGACAGCCGTTGCGCGGCATGAGGCTCTTGTCAATGACAAGCAGGTCACCGTCGTTGATGCCCTCGTCCACCATTGAAAGCCCGCTCACTCTTGCGTAGAATGTCGAAGCGGGGTTCGCTATAAGCTCTCTGTTAAGGTCAATGCCGCACTGCGTGAACTCCTCGGCAGGCGATGGAAAGCCTGCTGCCACATGCTCGTTCGACAGCGGCAGCTCCATGCTTTTGTCATTGTCGGGCGTGAAGATGTCAATCTCGCTCATTTATCTGCCGAACTTTCCGCCTTTAGCTCCGAACTTGCCTCCGGTCTTCGCTCCGCCGGTACTCTTTGCCGCAAATATGTTCTCGCCGTAATTAACGGCCTTGAAGCCTGCATCCTGCTTGCGGCGGAACGCTATCTCAATGAGTTTGTCGATGAGTTCGGTGAAGTTTATGCCGCTGTACTCCCACAGGTAGAACGACAGAGAGCCGGGTATGGTGTTTATCTCATTCACGAAAATATTGCCGGTAGCCTCGTCTATGATAAAGTCTATACGTGCTACTCCGTCGCATGAAAGTGCCCTGAAGGTGTCGCATGCCGCTTTCTGAATAAAGTCTGTGTTCTCCTGCGGCAGGTTGGCTGGTATCTCACGGACTGTAGACTGCATGCCTCGCGACTGCTTGCCTCCTCCGCTCATGTACTTGTCCTGATACGAAAGTATCTCTCCGCTGCGTACAGGCACCTCGCATACCGACGGCCGGCACTCGTAATAGTTGCCAAGCACGGCGCAGTTCACCTCTTTAAGCTTCTGCACGTATTTCTCTATGATTACACGGCTTGTGAACGATATCGCATAATCGACAGCATCAAGAAACTCCTCTCTGTTATGCGCGGCGCGTATTCCTACGCTCGACCCGCTGTTGGCGGGCTTGACGATAACGGGGTAGCCAAGTTCCTTCTCAACACGCTCTATGCAGCTCTCCTGTTTATCGGCCCACTCCTTGTCGCTGAACCAGCTGTAGTCGATGACGGGAATTCCGCACTCCTTGAGTATCATCTTCATGGTGATCTTGTCCATGCCGTTTGCCGAGGCAAGGGTGTTGCAACCGGTGTACGGTATGCCCGAAAATTCCATTACTCCCTGGAACGTGCCGTCCTCGCAGTTCGTTCCGTGCAGTGCAGGGAGAATGACATCGAGCCTTGTCACAATCTCTTTCTTGAACAGTTTCTTGTCGGTGCGGTAAAGGTTGGTGTCGCCGTATACGGGCTTCATGTAAACCTCTTCGCACATAGCGAGCAATTTTTTTGTGTCGCGGTAGTTGGCGACGTTCAGCAATGCTTCGCCGGTGTACCATTTACCCTCTTTTGTTATGTATATCGGTGTTATTTCGTACTTGTCATGGTCCATTGCAGCCATGGCTTGGTTGGCGGTGATAACGGAAATCTCGTTCTCAACCGATCTTCCGCCAAATACAACTCCTACATTGGTTTTCATCTTGGTATATATGTTTGTTGTTTAATTTGTCACTCCGTTTGTAACGAATAATCTCTTAAAGTTTCCGGGGCCTACTTGAAGTTATCGGGCAGGTCGTTTTCATAAAGCACCACATCGCCTGTCCGCAGTATATCCGCCAGGCGTGCGTGCGCATGATTTAGCGAATCGGCAAGGAAATATTTATCCTCGGCAAGTCCTCCTTCGTCTATTCCGCTCTTTATGGCAGCCCGGTTTGTAGCATTGACAACTATAGCGTAGTCGCAGCTCTTTGCTATAATGCGTCCTAACTCCATGTTGGCTTCGGCCTGGCGTGTTCCCATCTCGACAAAGCCCGGCGTGATGACAATGCGTCTGTTGCCGGCCGCGACATTGAAGTTCTTCAGCACCTCAAGTGCCATCTTTGCGCCTTGCGGGTTGGAATTGTACGCGTCGTCAAGTACCGTAATGCCGTTAGCGACTCTCATAGACAAACGATGCTCTACAGGCTGCAGACGCGCTATGGCACTCTTTTGCTTGCCTGCAGGAACGCCCAACCGGTCGGCTACGGCAATAGATGCGAGCATATTGAGCAGGTTGCCGGTTCCGAGCAGCCTGCTTGAGTATCTCTCGCCTTTAAGAGTGAAAGCCACGCCTCCGGCGCCATATGTTACATCTTCGGCTTTGTATTCGCAGCTGTTCTCGACGGCGTACTTTATGATATTGCAAGAACTTGTTATACCCTTGAAATTTCGGATATATTCCGAATCTATGTTTATCACTCCAAGCCCGTTGGCCGGCAGTGAGTTTATGAGTTCGAACTTGGTGTTCTGGATATTCTCGACGCTCTTGAAAGTCTCAAGGTGCATCTCGCCGACGGCGGTTACGATGCCTATGCCAGGGTGAACGAGGTCGCATATCTCCTTGATGTCGTTCTTCTGCTTTGCTCCCATCTCTACAATGAATACCTGATGGTATGGCCGCAGACGTTCACGTATAGTACGTATCACTCCCAGCAGGGTGTTGAAATTTCCGGGCGTTACAAGCACGTTGTACTTCTCGGCAAGTATGCTTGCAAGGTAGTTCTTGGTACTTGTCTTGCCGAAGCTGCCGGTAACGCCGATGACGATAAGTCCTTTGTGGCTCTCTACAATACGCTTTGCGTCATTGTAGTAGTAGCGGTTGATTGCCTTCTCAACAGGCATGTTCACTATGTTCGCAAGCAGCATTATGAAGTTCGAGAGAAACAGCATAGCGCCGGTTATGACCGTTGCCCATTTCTCGGCCATGAACAAAGCCGCAAGCGCGGCCGCGGCGAACAGCAGAATGTCGGTCGCGAACAGCCTCTTGACTCTCATCGTATATGCAAGCGGTGTCTTGAACTTCTCTCTGAAGCAATATATGTAGCCTATAACGGTTACTGTGACAGCCGCGCCTGCGCCCCAACAGCCTGGCACGAAAGCCGATGCCAGCATAAACGCCGCCAACACCCTCTTTGCCGAAATGATATTCGCCGGTACAAGCCAACGGAAATAACGCTTGTTGCGGTACGAACTCAACTGGAACATGTGAATGTCGTACTTCGCTATAACAAGAAAGAACAGCGTTGCCGTGCAGGCATATATTATATTAGTCGGCTCCATTATTTTATATTAAAAAAGTTCTTTATGACGGCCGTGAAAAGCCCGGCGTTCTCGATGAACGAGAAATGTCCCGTGCCGTGCGCCACTGCAAGCCGTGCGTCGGGAATCAGTCTTTCCATTGTCTTTGCGTCGCTCAACGGGGTTGCCGTGTCCATGTTGCCCCAAAACAGCAAGGCCGGAGCGGCTATTTCAGGCAACAAATGAGTAAGGTCCTCGTTTACCACCTTCGATAGTATGGCACGCATCATTGGCGACGCGTTGCCGTAGTCGCTCGAACCGCTTCCCTTGCGGCGGCGTTCGATGATTTTCTGTGCGGTTTTCTTTGGCAGGAATGTGTTGCACAGCCACTTGAGCGTCTTGAATGTATATACCTTGCGGTAATAGCTGAAAGCTCTTTTCGGTTTTATGCCTGCCGCATCGACAAGAACAATGCGGCTCACTTCGTTTCGTGAAGCGAAGACGATGCTTACCCTGCCGCCGAAGGAATGTCCTATCAGCGCAGGGCTGGCAATGCCGTTGTCTTTAACGAACTGCTCTACCATGCAGGTGTATTCTTCTGTTCCCCAAACGGTATCGGGCTCGTCGGACGCTCCGAAGCCTGGAAAATCGAAATTGTAGGTGGCGCAACTTTGTGACAGCACCTGCTGAATGTCGCTGAATATTTCGTTGCTGCATCCCCATCCATGCAGCAGGAGAACAGGTTTTCCTGTTCCCTGCACATTGATGTTTATTTTTATGCCATTATATATGTAAGTCATTATCCCTTATCTGATAACGCGCTTTTTGCCGTTTACGATGTAAATGCCCGGCTTTGTTATTCTTTCTATTCTACGTCCGCTAAGGTCGTATATTACGATCTCGCCCTCGGCTTTTACTTCGTCTATGCTTGTGTATATCGGTTCGAAATTGGCTGTAAATGTCTCCGGTCCCTTCACGACGAGCGTGTATGACTGCATTGTGCTTACAAGTTTGTCATCGCTGTCGGTCCAGCCTGTGAATTCATATCCTTCGTATGCGGCAGCAAGCATTGTTATCTCTTCGCCGAGTTTGAATTCTGTCGTGACGTGGCTCTGGACGTATGCGTTTCCGCCCTCCGTGCATTTTACGACAATGTTCGTCATAAGTTCATCCTCGGTCAGCCCGCCGAAATTCACATAGTTGATATAGTATGTAGCGTCTTCTGTAGCGATGAATCTGTATGGGTTTTTGTTCGAAACGATTGTACCGCCGTTTTTGTATGTCTGGCCGAGTGTGAAGAATGCGAATGTGTTGCCGTCGCCCGATGTGCTGAGCTCTACCAATGAACCGACCTTTACTTCACATTTGTTAGGAGTGCCGTTTATTGTTTTTGAACCTCCGCTGCCATATAGTTTGATGGTTACAGTTGTCTCTGTTGATACGAAGTTCGCTGTGTATGTGACGCTTTCTGTAGCTGTAGCGGTGAAGAGGGCCTCCTTGCTTACTTCGGTGCCGTTTACGGTCCAGTTTACGAACGCATAACCGTTGTCGGCAATTGCCGAGAGCGTGATGTTCCCGCCGGTTTTTACTGTTGCCGAAGCGCCGTCGTTCACGGTAGCGGAACCGCCGGCAGAGGCTGCCGCATTTACAGTGACTTCAGTCTCCTTGTCTTCCGTATCCTCGCCCGCGCTGTCTCCCGAAGGCTTCAGGTTGAATATCGCATAGTGGTCGGCTCCGTTTTTCCATGAATAGTCATCGCCCTTTGAAGGCGTGATATTGTCAAGCTTGAACCATCCGTTGCTGCTTCCTGCCCAACCGAAATTGAAGTGAAAATAATCGGTGTCGGTATAACCGTCGATAACGAACATGTGGCGCGTGTCGCCTGTTCCTGCGTTGTCCGAAGCATATATTACAGGACAATTGTTGTCAAGACTCTCTTTTATTTTAGCTGTCCAACTCTCCAGTGTATGGTCTCGTTGGTACGATGCATATACAAGTTCGTAGTTGAAATATCTGTTTACCTTGTCTGTGTTTTGCGGGTCACTGACACTTGTGCCGCCCGAACCGTAAATTACCATGAAGGCATGTCCGATATGTGATATCAGCTTTGCGACTTCGTTTATTTGCTCTTTTGTCCAGTTTCCGTTATATACCAAAGGCATTTTTTCAAAGTCGTACGTTCTGTCCGTGATTTCCACGTACGTGTCGGCTTGGCAGTTGTACAGCTTCTTGTCTGTTCCTTTTGCAGGAAATCCATGATGACGCATCACGATGGCGTATGCGACCGGCACGCAACCGGCTAAAGCATGCGTAGAGCCGCCATACGTTGTAAAGCATTGTTCGTTGAAAGGGTAGCCCTGTCCCCAAGACGCGGTGTTGAGATTTACGATCACGTTGCCGGGCACGTTAGCTTCATTTGCGGTTTCTTGCGCCTGTATGGCTGTTGTCATTACAATGCAGAACAGCATTGTTGTCAATGTTCGAAATGTTCTCATGACGTTTTATTAATGTTTGGTTTTGTTGTGGCGAAATTCGTTACGATAATAATACAGACAAAAATACATAAAAATATGGATATGCGTATAATAAATGTTGTAAATATTATACATAAAAAACTTGATTCGTCTTGGCTTGCCCGATGCGTGCGTTTTTTACAATCAGTGTATCTGTTTGCGAAGTATCTGCTTAAAGAAATAAATGTATTTCATTGGCATGCTTTTGAGGCGATTTTTGTATCTTTGCGATCCGAAAAAGGATGAACTATGATATATCCTCATAATTTTGAAGCGAAGATAGAATTCGATGTTGTCCGCCGCATGCTTAAAGAAGAGTGCTTGAGCCTGCTGGGAAAGGAAAGGGTCGATGAGATGCATTTTCTCACCGACTTCAATGCTGTCAGCAGGCGGCTCGACGAGGTCGTAGAACTCGTGCGTATATTGCGGCTCGATGATGGTTTTCCGAATGAGTTCTATTTCGATGTGCGTGAGCCTCTGCAAAGGATACGCATCGAGGGTATGTATATGAGCGCCGAAGAATTGCATGCTCTTCGCCGTTCGCTCGATACCATCGGCCGCATATTGTCATTGCTGCGTAAACAGAGCGATGGCAACGAGGGCGAGGATAACTCTCTATATCCATCGTTACGCAGTCTTGCCGGCGACGTCGAGGCTTTTCCGCAAATAATCCGCAGCATAGACTCCATAATAGATAAGTTTGGTACGGTGAAGGACAGCGCTTCGCCCGCATTGGCGCATATACGCAGTGAACTTGTACGTACCTCAAGCGGTATATCAAGAACGCTTAACTCGATACTCCGTAAAGCGCAGTCCGAAGGACTTGTCGAAAAAGACGCTTCGCCAGCCATGCGTGACGGTCGCCTTGTCATCCCTGTCGCGCCTGCTCTCAAACGCAAGATGAACGGTATTGTCCACGACGAGTCGGCAAGCGGAAAGACTGTCTTCATCGAGCCTGCCGAGGTGGTTGAAGCGAACAACAGGATACGTGAACTCGAAGCCGAAGAGAAGCGTGAGATAATTGCGATACTCAGTGCCTTTTCGCAAGAGTTGCGTCCGCAGGTGCCGAGGTTGCTGAAAGCGTATGATTTTCTCGGTGAAATGGACTTTATTCGTGCGAAAGCCGAACTTGCGATACGCTTCAATGCAATTAAGCCGTCGCTGTCGGCACGCCCGCTTATGGATTGGGGTACTGCGTATCACCCTTTGCTTGAACTTTCGTTGCGTAAGCATGGCCGAAAGATGTCTCCTCTTGACATCGCTCTCGACCCGGAACGTCGTCTTTTGCTTATTTCCGGTCCTAACGCCGGAGGAAAGTCGGTATGTTTAAAGACTGCCGGTCTGTTGCAGTACATGCTTCAGTGCGGAATGCCGATACCGGTTCATGAACGCAGCCGTGCAGGTCTGTTTAAAAGCATGTTCATAGACATCGGCGACCAGCAGAGCATTGAGGACGACCTCAGCACATATTCGAGCCATTTGCTCAATATGAAGCATACCCTCAAGAACTGTAACAATGACTCATTGATACTGATAGACGAGTTCGGCAGCGGAACAGAGCCGCTCATCGGTGCGGCCATTGCCGAAGCTTTGTTGAAACGATTCAACGAACGGAAGTCGTTCGGCATAATAACTACCCACTATCAGAACTTGAAGCATTTTGCCGACTCGACTCCGGGTATAGTAAACGGAGCGATGCTCTATGACAGGGCCGAAATGCGTCCGCACTTCCAGTTGCAGATAGGTAATCCCGGTAGCTCTTTCGCCGTAGAGATAGCACGCAAGATAGGCCTGCCCGAAGAGGTAATAAGCGATGCGACGCGGATAGTGGGCAGCGACTACATTCAGTCCGACAAGTATCTTCAGGACATTGTGCGTGACAAACGCTATTGGGAAAGCAAGCGTAAGAACGTGCATCAGAAAGAGAAAGAACTAGATGAGATGATAGGCAAGGTGCAGGCATCAAGCGATGAACTGCACAAGACCCGCAAGCAGATAATGAGAGAGGCGCGTGACGAGGCCGACAAACTTTTGCGTGAGGCAAATGCGAAAATAGAGAATACTATTCGTGCTATCGTTGAGGCTAAGGCGGAAAAGGAGAGAACAAAGCAGGCGCGCATGGAGCTTAGCGACTTCGGCAAACAGGTCGAAGAGCTTGCGAGGCAAAAGATGCAGATGAAGACCGACCGTGAAATGGCTAAAATTCTTGCCCGTCAGGAGCGTAAAAAGAACGGTAAAAAGGAGAATAATGCGGATGTGCGGCAGAACGGTAACCGTCAGGAGTATAAAGGGAGCGTTAAGCCGTCAATTGTTCCGGGAATGTTCGTGCGTATAGTTGGGCAACAGGCTGTAGGCGAAGTCCTGTCGCTTGTCAAGTCGGGCGCGGTAGTACGTTTCGGAGCTATAAAATCGACTGTTTCCATCGACAGGCTGCAACCATGCGAGGCGCCTAAGGAGGAAGTCCGTAAAGTGTCGTTCCTGACAACGGAAACTCAAGAACAGCTTCATCAGAAACGGTTGAACTTCAGCTCTGACATCGATATCCGCGGAATGCGCGGCGAAGAAGCCGTTCAGGCGATAGGCTATTTCATCGATGACGCTGTCGTTTGCAACGTGCATCAGCTGCGTGTGCTGCACGGCACAGGCAACGGTATACTGCGTACCCTTGTGCGTCAGTACCTCAGCACATTGCCGTTCGTTAAGAGTTTTCACGACGAACATGTCCAGTTCGGCGGTGCAGGAATTACAATAATTAATCTGGAATGATTTTCGCCTGTTTCGGGAGGTAAAGGTGGAAAAAAGTTAATGGACAACCTGATTTGACGAAGCCTGATGGCTTCGTCTTTTTTTGTCTTTATCCGTGATTAGTGTTCTTTTCAGTTAATTAATAACATTTTATAAAATTTGCCTAACTTTTACTATTTGTTAATATATTTTTCTCAAATATTGTTTTATACTTGCAGCATATTCCCGTAATGGGGCTAATGCTAACTTAATATGAATGATCTATGAGAAAATTTTTACTTTCACTATTTTCACTCTTTGCCGCAGCAGCCGTATGCGCTCAGGCTCCGTTCAAGACCACAACTATCGTGGACGGAAATTTCGCCGAGGGTACAGTATGGTACACAATGGCTATTGGAGAGGGCGCCAAACTGCTTAAAGACAATGCCGGAGCCGAATACATAGCTCTCGGAAGTTCTCTTATCAAAGGCGCGGACGATGAGTTGTGGTGCTTTGTCGGTAACGAGACCGACGGCTATGCGATCTATAACAAGCAGGCGGGTGCAGGCAAAGTTCTTGCTTCGGGCAAGACAATGAGCGCTATTCCCGGCTATAAAGGTACGGGAGGCTCAACCTATCCTACAATGCAGGACAAAAATAATCTGCCGAGCGGTTATGCAGGTCTTTGGGATTTCTCGGTGTCGGACAAAATCTCAGACGTGAACGGTTATTTCATGAAAATTCATGGGACAAATTATGCTGTAAATGATTTCGGCAATATTGGCAAGCTGGCTTTCTGGGCCGAAGGTACAGGCGCAGGCTCTACAATACGTTTTACCGCTGTAGAGGCTACTGTAGATATTTTGGCCGCGACAGGAACGTTTACGGCAAGCAACTCTAACAAGACATGGCATTCAAAATGGGAAAGCAACGTTGTCAGCGGCTTTTCTCTTTCGGCAAATGCCAACAATATGACAACTTCGGGCGATAATATCGCCGGTTATTCAGGGCAGTCCGGTACATGTACCTACACTCTTACAGCTCCCGAAGGAATGGTGGTAGCCGGTTACAGTTTTGACTTCGTTAATACCGGTAATGACGGCAGCTATGAGCTGAATTTGTCCGCAGGCGGAAAGTCGTACAAATCATCAGCTGTAAGCCAGAATGTAAACGTCGGGATAGAAGATGCTTCCCGTACCGCGACATTTGTCCAGTCGGGAGAGAACAAGGGTATAACTTTCTCGAACTTCAAAGTGTATATCAAGGTGGACATACGTGTTCCGGAGCCATGTTTCGAGGTTTTCCCGACATTGACTTCTGACGATATCCCATATCGTATTCCTGCAATAGCGACTGCCAAGAACGGTAATGTTATAGCTGTCGCCGACTACCGTCACAGCCGTTCCGACATCGGTATGGCGGAAAACGGGCGTATCGATCTTCGTGCCCGCATAAGCAAGGATAACGGCGAGACATGGGGCGATATATTCGACATTATTAAAGGCAAGGGCGCTGACGGCATCGACGCTTCGAACAATGATATGTATGTGGGCTTCGGTGACCCGGCAATCGTTGCCGACCGTGAGAGCGACAGGGTTCTTGTGATAAGCTGCTCGGGCAATGTATCATTCCCAGACGGTCAGCGTAACAACCACCAGGGTATCGCGCACTTCTATAGCGATAACAGCGGTGAAAGTTGGAGCGATCCTGTTGATCGTTCGGAACATATCTATGCTCAATTCGACAATACGCAGCATGGGCCGGTACGCGCCATGTTCGTAGGTTCGGGTAAAATCTCTCAGAGCCAATATATAAAGGTGGGCGATTATTACCGTATCTATTGCGCTGTTCTTGTAAAAAATGTAAACGGCACGAACGTGAACTTTGTCCTTTACAGTGACAATTTTGGAGAAAGCTGGACTGTGCTTGGCGGCGGCGAGACGACTCCGATACCTAATGGCGGTGACGAACCCAAAGCAGACGAACTGCCCGACGGCTCTGTAATAATCAGCTCACGTTGTAATGGCGGCCGCTATTTCAATATATTCTCATATACGGACAGCGAAAAGGCTGAGGGTTCCTGGGGAACATACCAGTTCTCGGGCAATAGCAATAACGGTACAACGGCTGTGAATAATTCTACAAACGGCGAAATCATGTTTGTTCCGGTTAGACGTAAAGCCGATGATAAAAAGATGTATCTTGCTCTTCAGTCGGTTCCTCTCGGTTCGGGCCGTGCAAATGTGGGCATATATTATAAGGAATTGGAAACTCTTGCGGACTTTGTTACCCCGCAGGCATTTGCCGCGGACTGGGACGGCTGTCATCAGTCATGCTATCTCTTCAGCGCATATTCGACGATGACATTGCAGAAGGATAATAATGTCGGTTTCCTTTATGAGGAGGATACTCACGGCACAAATGGCGGCGGTTATACTATAGTATACAAGAACTACAGCATAGAATATCTCACCGACAGCGTATATGTGTATGACGCCGAAGCTGACAAGTCGGCTGTAGTCGTTGCCGGCATTGAAACGAAGCTTGCCGGTATTGAAAGCGGCAATAATTATGTGGGTTGCGTCGATGAGAAAGGCATTGACGCTGTCAATGAAAAAATAGACGCATATGTGGCAGAGCCTACATACAAGGCCTATGAAGCCATAAATGCAGCGTTAGCTGATATGCCGCAGATTAAGGTCGAATCGGGAAAATGGTATCGTATACGCAATACGGAACGCATTAACGGCTCTTTATATCTCAATCCCGAGAATACACGTGTCTCTGCTGCGGCGTCTAACTTAAGCGACGCAGGCCAGCTCTTCACTTTCGTCGGCTCTGACCAGAATGGATACCTTCTTTATAACGGAAACCACGAATACTATTTAGGCCCGCTCGGTGCGAACGAGACACAGCCTGTCGTTACAGCCGATGCCTCTGCGGCCGGCAAGTGGAAAATAAGCAGTACCCCTAACGGATACAGCTCAATAATATGCCAGAACAATACGGGCACCAATACAGGACTTCATCTTGCCGGCGACAATGAACGTCTTGTTCCCTGGACTAATAACGCTCCGGCATCTCTTTGGTACATTGAGCCTGTCGATGAGTTTGCGGTCTCTATTGACGAATATGCCGCCGTGTGTTTCCCGTTTGAGTATGAAGCGCCCGAGGGCGTGACTGTCTACGTTGCGGCAGGCGAAGTTACCGAAGTGAACGGTGTGGCATGCGTGCCCATAAAAGAGTATGACGGCGGCGTGCATAGTACAGTCGCTGCTGCTACTCCGGTGTTGCTTGCCGCAGAGAAGGGCGAATATACATTAAGCGTTTCTCTGGGTACCGGTACTGAATATGCCGGTGAGAATGCCCTCAAGGGTGTGCTGAAGAGCGAAAACGTTCAGGGCGGCAATGTCTTTACTATCAGCGACGGGGAGTTCGTGAAGAGAACTGCCGCATCGGGAAATGTTGCGGCTAACACAGCGTATTATACGGCTGACACCGCAGCTGCTTCGTTGCAGTTGAGCAAGGATGCGGCTACCTCTATAGACGGCGTCGAGGCCGACGTGAACGTGACGTTCTACGACCTTAAGGGCAATGTCGTCGAGAAGCCTGTCCGTGGCATATATGTCACGTCGGAAGGCAAGAAGGTCGTAGTGCTGTAAGGCGCTGTGATGTAAACGGAATGATTGTAATTTCTATAACAAACCGATGTGCCGTTGATGCGGCACATCGGTTTGTTTATCCCATTATTCGTCGCAGAATCTTGTCAATGGAAAACTCTCCCGGCCCGCTGATGAACAGCAACAGAAATATAGTAAGGTACATCAATGCCGGTTCCTTTACGCTTAGCGGGTCTTCTCCGTGTATGACAAAAAGCGCCACGCACATCGTGAAAATCATAGGAATGAGGCTGATTCTGAACAATGCTCCGAGAATCACTCCGAAGGAGCATGCCACCTCGGCAAAAACGGCAAGCCAGAACGACAACGTGCTGCCGATGCCGATGGGGTCGGGGAAATTCTCTGTTTCCCAGTAGAATGTGGTCCACTTGGCTATTCCGTGCCACATGAAAAGCGTGCCGAACATTATACGTGCTATCAGCAGCACTATCGAGTAGCCTGTCGGCGTGTCAGGCTCGCTGAACAAAAAGTTCTTGATTTTCTGTAAATACATGGTATGCGGTGTTTCATGTAAAAACACCGCATACTGTCATAATGTTCAGAATCTTTGTTATTTCAGTTCGAATCTTACGTTTACATTGAACCGGTAAGTGAGTTTGCTTACTCCAAAATCGGGAGCCGGCTCTCTGTTCTCCATTACTGCATTGTCGGCCATGCTTGAACGTGCCTTATACAGTCTTGGCTGTATCCCCTCGCCGCCGTTCATCCAGGAATTTATGCTTATAGCCTTTCCTATCTCCTGTCCTACCGCTCCAGCCAGGGTCCTCGCCTCGCTCTGTGCCTGTCGCATTGCCTCTACAGCCATTGAGGCCTTAAGCTCGTTTTCCTTGCTGTAACGCAGCTTGACCAATGCTATATTTGATATCTGACGCTCTTCGAGTGCGGCGATAATCTTTTGCATGGCTATAACATCGTTCAGCTTCAACGTGTATGTCGCCTCGCTCTTGGGCTTTATGTTCTTCATGAACTTCGTGTAGCTTATGTCGCTTCCCATGTAGTTGAGCGTAAGGCACTCCGGAATATCCACTTTGTTGGCCATAAGAACGCCTATCATGGCCGACTGCATCTGCTCAAGGCTGCTTTTTCCCTTGTAGTCATTCTCATTTATTGTTATCCTTATATACAATTCATCGGGCGTGACCTCACGTTCTACCGTAGTGTTCATGTCAATGTAAGGAACGTTTTGCCCTTTTGCAGGGATAACCAACGCTGTGCAGGCAATTATTGCCGCAAAAATAATCTTCTTCATAATACCGCTTTTAATTAATTACAAGCGCAAGTTGCCGCATGTACTCGTAAAAAACAAATATTTTAGAATATGTTACTCTATTTTAAATGTTTTTAGGCCCCCGCTTGCGGAACTCAAGCGGCGGTACTCCGGTCCTTTTTCTGAAGAACGTCGAGAACTGCCCGAGACATTCGAAGTAGAGTATGTTAGAAATTTCGGCAATGCTCATGTTGGTCGAATTCAGCAGTTCCTTTGCCTTTGCCAGCTTCAATTCCAGTCGGTATTGTCCCGGCGATATTCCGCACAGGTTCTTGAATTCTCGCCGGAACAGCGAATAGCTTATATTGAGCGACTTCGCTATATCCTCAAGGTCCTTTTTCCCTGCAAGGTCCTCTTTCATTATTACTTTGGCCTGATTTATTATGCGTATGATGTAGCTGTCGTTATTCGAATAGTTGATATTCTCGTAATAAACTCTGCCGATAAGCGACATCGTAAGGCCTGCAACCATCTGCTGAAATCCTTTTTGCTCATTTGAAATGATGTCTATTATTTCATGATAGGTGTTGATGATACGTTCGTCCACTCCGACACGGAAGACACAGTTCTTGAATGTGAAGAAGCCGCTTTTAATCTTGTCGTCCATGTATATGCCGTTGAAGCCTACCCAATGGTCGTCCCACCCTGTCTCCGGGTCTGGGGCGAAAGTGTGCCACTCTCCTGGGAAAAGCATGAACATCATGCCGGCCTCAATCTTTGTTCTCGGGCATGAAGCGCTCTCGAAATAACCCGACCCTCGTGTGATGTATACAAGTTGGTACTCATTGAGTACTCTTCGTTTGTTCTCGGGAAAATTATAACCGTCGGGGTGCGACGATAACGGGTAAGTCTCACCCGTATGCACGTGCTGAAAACCGGCGGTGGTTATCGCAAGCCCCCACGACTTGTCACGGGGCGAAGCTTGAAGGTATTTGAAATGCTCGACCTTCTTTTTTTCGGTGATAGTGTTCTCTTTCATAGTTTCAGTAAATGCGGCATCGTTCAGTCGGCGACTTCTCCGATGACGTGTTTCTGCAAAGAAAATAAAAAATCTTAACAAATAAAGTTTTTTTTTGACAAAAATGACTCTATTTATATTGATATTCCTCTTCCAGTCTTCCTGTTCTTGCCGCGGTTTCCGTTCGCAGCAAGAACATTATCGCGGTTCGTATGTTTTCAATTCTGTGTAAAACAATTAAAAAAACAGCTATTATGAAGAGATTTTCTAAAGTTTTGTTGCTGTCGGCCTTGTCGTTGTCGGCATTCGCCCCTGTCGCCGCACAGCGTTGGGTTGAACTGGAAAAGGAGGAAGTCACTCCAATGATTTGCATCAGCGAAACGGTCAATGAGGCTCCCGATGTAGTGGAGATTTTCCAGAATACGCAGAGCTCTTATCATCACGACGCCCGCGCGCCGCGTTTTGTTCTTGTAGACCAAGAAGGTACTTGGGCTCTCGGTATCGGCGGTTATCTGCAGACAAGGATAGAGTATGACTTCGACAGGGCTGTCGATAACGTGGATTTCCTTCCTTCGGCAATTTATCGCAAGGGAGGCCCGTCGAGCCAGTTTCGTCTGGACATGACGAACTCTACCGTGTTCATGAAACTTGTAGGCCGAAGCCGTTTCTTGGGCGATTTTGTGGTGTATACATCGGGAAACTGGAGAGGCGGCGGTCTTGGCTTTCAGCTGCTGAACGCATATATGAGCACTAAATATCTGAAGTTCGGTTACGGAATAGGCGCTTTTATGGATATCGACGCTATACCCACGACGCTCGATTACGGCGGTCCTTGCGGCATGACCTTCTATCGTACTGCTCAGGTTATGCTGAAATATGCTTTTGATTGGGGACTCTCGATGGGCGTGGCTGTAGAGAACCCCGACATGAATGTCGGTGAGAACGAATTCGTGGCGGCGGATGCCCAGCGTATACCTAATGTGCCGGTATTCGTGCAGTACGACCTTATGGGAAACAGCAATAACCATATACGGCTCGGCGCCGTGATGCGTGATATGTATTACACCGACAAACTTACAGGCAAGAATTCCGACATAGTAGGTTGGGGAGCGCAGGCCTCTCTGCTTGCCACAATCGGCGGGCTGCAGCTGAAAGGACAGTTCACGATAGGCGAGGGCATAGGCTCTCTTGTAAATAATATATCTAATGTAGGAGTGGATATTCTTCCCGACCCTAAGTCCCCCGGAAAGGCCATGCTGCTCAGGAGCGAATGCTGGTATGCGGGCGCTCAGTATAACTTTACTAAAAAATTCTTCGTTTCTGCCGCATACAGCCAAACGGCGATGCATTCCCGCAACGGTTATGCCGAATTCAACCCCGAAGGCTATCGTAAAGGACAGTACGTTGTCGCTAACGCAGTATATAATGTCACAAAAAACCTGCAGGTGGGCGTGGAGTATCTGCACGGCTGGAGAACGGATTTCAACGAAAAGGTATATAACGCCAACCGTGTAAACCTTTCGGCAAGGTACGATTTCTGAAAACTTGATTATTTGAAAGGCTGTGCGGCTGTTGTTTTCCGCACAGCCTTTTTTGATTGTAATAATAATGTAACAATCGTGTAATTTTTGTTTAATGCGGCTGTAATAGCCGTGTAATCTGTAATGATGATTTTTGCATCGTAAATTGAATAAAGTAAAAAATCATTATGGAACTGTTTTTAATGGAAATGAGCGGCACTCAATGGGCCTATCTGCTCATTGTTCTTTTTCTTTTCGTTCTTGCGGTAATAGATCTATGGGTAGGTGTCAGCAACGATGCCGTGAATTTCTTAGGCTCGGCGTTCGGCTGCAAGGCCGCAAAATTCAAGCATATCTTGCTTGTCGCATCGGCGGGAGTGTTTATCGGCGCGGCTTTCAGCAACGGCATGATGGAGGTTGCCAGGAACGGCATATTCAACCCCGAGAGCTTTGCTTTCAGCGAGGTCATGGTGATATTCCTTGCCGTGATGGTGAGCGACGTATTCCTGCTTGACCTCTTCAACTCTCTTGGTTTGCCTACATCTACGACTGTGTCAATGGTGTTCGAACTTCTTGGAGCCGCATTCGTGGCAGCGGTTATGAAAGTTGCCATGAGCGATGCCGACATAGACATTATGGGGCTGCTTAATACGGACAAGGCTCTGGTGATGATAATATCGATATTCCTCTCTGTGGTGATAGCCTTTGTATTCGGCCTTGTGGTGCAGTGGATATCACGCCTTATCTTTACCTTTCATTATAAGAGAAATCTCGGCTCTAAGATAGGTGTATTCGGCGGTGTGGCAATTACCTCAATCGTCTATTTCATGCTTATAAAAGGACTGAAAGGCACGGCTATCGTGACAGCCGGCGTAAAGCAGTTTGTCGATGAGAATACCGCCTTTATACTTGCCGGCTGCTTCGTTTTCTTCACATTGCTCATGCAGTTGCTGCATTGGCTCAAAGTCAATGTCTTGAAGGTTGTCGTTCTTGTGGGTACATTCTCGCTCGCATTGGCGTTTGCAGGCAATGACCTCGTGAACTTTTTGGGCGTGACATTGGCCGGTTTCGACTCTTTCCTTGTATATGTGTCATCGGGGCTCTCTCCCGACGAACTTATGATGACCTCGTTGTCGGGTCCTGCAAAAAAATCTGCGATATTCCTTTTCGTGGCAGGCATTATAATGGTCGTGGCATTATGGAAAAGCAGCAAGGCGCGCAGGGTGTTGCAGACATCATTGAGCCTCTCGGCACAGCAGGACGGTGAAGACGAACTGTTCGGTACCTCTTCGTTCGCCCGTAACATTGTGCGGGTTACAGCAAAAGCTGTTACCGCTGTCGCGCGCAAGACCCCGGCCGGCATGAAAAACTGGGTGAACAAACGTTTTACTCCGCTTGAAGAACGTGAGGATATCGCGTTCGACCTTGTCCGCGCATCGGTAAATCTTGTACTTGCCGGTCTGCTCATAGCTGTCGGCACGTCGTTGAAATTGCCTCTTTCTACTACCTACGTTACATTCATGGTAGGTATGGGCTCCTCTCTTGCCGACCGTGCATGGGGACGTGAGAGCGCCGTTTACCGCGTGACAGGCGTCGTTTCCGTTGTCGGCGGCTGGCTCATTACAGCTGGCGCAGCCTTCATGATATCAGCGCTTGTGGCGCTCGTGATGTACTTCGGAGGTCTTGTGGCAATGTTCGCAATGATTGCGCTTGTAATATATCTGTTATACCGCAGCAAGATGCAGTTCGACAAGAAACGTGAGGCCGAAAAGGCCGACGGGAACATGAATATCATTCTTGCAAGCGAGAACGAAGAAGAGGTTTGGAATGCGCTTAAGGAACGTTCTGCGGAAACCCTGTCAAGTTCCCTGAATTTCTCGGCTGTAACATATAAACTTGTTTTCGACGCTTTTGCGAAGGATTCGCTTCGCCCTGTAAAAAGCTCAATGGCGAAGATTGTCGGCGAAAAGGGTCTGCTGAAGAAAAACCGTCGCTTTGAGACACGCGGGCTGCAGCGGATAGACCGGCAACTCGCCTTTGAACGCGGTACGTGGTATCATTTGAGTTCAAACAGCTGTCAGCAAATGCTTAATACCCTTATGCGTATAGCAGAACCTATAAAAGAACATGTCGAGCATAGCTTCAGTCCTCTGCCCGTGAGACTTGCCGACGAATTCACTCCATACTGCGTAAAGGTTTATGATGTCCTTCTTGACATAAGCTGTATAATCTCAACCGGCGATTACAGTGCGGCCGATGCTGTCTCGGAGCATGCGAAGGGACTTAAACGTGAACTTGTCCAGCTCAGAAAACTTCATACGCAGCGTCTGAATCAGGCCGAAGGCAGCCTCAGAATTGATTTCGTGTATCTTAATCTTATACAGGAATCTCATGAGTTGTTGAGCGAGGCGAGAAATCTGTTGCGAGGCAGCAAGAAATATTTTGCATGATATATGCATGGCCGGAATCGGCAGGCAAGTCGGCAGGCATAAAGTGCCTGCCGACTTTTTTATTCCCTTTTATTTTGCATTTTAAAATGAATGTATATTTTTGTAACAATTTTGTAACAATAATGCAATACGGCTGTAATGTTAATTCTCAAATTTTGTAAAATGAAAAGCAGGCGCATTTGCGTATGTTGAATCAATTGCTTGAAAGACAATAAACAAAATACATTATTTTATGGATTTTTTTAATGACATAGTATCCTATGTGTCGTCGCTCGGTGCAACGGAACTCTCCTATCTCTTTGTAGTCCTGTTCATGTTCACCCTTGCAGTAATTGACCTTACTGTCGGTGTCAGCAATGACGCCGTGAATTTCTTGAGTTCGGCTGTCGGCTCTAAGGCTGCAAAACTGAAACATGTGCTTATAGTCGCTGCGGTCGGCGTCTTTGTGGGAGCGTCATTCAGCAGCGGCATGATGGATGTAGCCCGTCACGGAATTTTTGACCCGAGCTTCTTCAGTTTCGGGAATGTGATGTGCATATATCTTGCGGTCGTGATAAGCGACGTTTTCTTGCTCGACCTCTTCAACTCATTGGGCTTGCCTACGTCTACAACGGTATCAATGGTGTTCGAACTGCTCGGCGCCTCTTTCGTTACGGCGCTCATCAGCTCTGGCGGCGAAGGTCTCTCAATGCTCAATACGGACAGGGCTATGACAATCATTATCTCGATTTTCCTGTCTGTGGCTATAGCTTTTGTATTCGGTCTTGTGGTACAGTGGCTGTCACGTCTGATATTCACATTCCATTACCGTAAGAATCTTGGCCGCAAAATAGGCTTGTACGGCGGTTTCGCTACAACGGCCATCATATACTTTATGCTTATCAAGGGCTTGAAAGGCAGTGCGTTGTTAAGCTTCCTGCCTGCAGACGTCAAGCATCTGCTTTTTGAAGAGACAACTCTCTTCCTTCTTGTAGCTTTCGTCTTCTTTACGTTGTTGATGCAGGTGCTTCACTGGTGCAAGGTTAATGTATTGAAGATTGTTGTTCTCATGGGTACATTCTCATTGGCAATGGCTTTTGCGGGTAATGACCTTGTGAACTTCATCGGTGTTACTTTGGCTGGCTTCGAGTCTTTCAAGGATTTCGTCGCTAACGGTGCCGGCGCTGTCGATACGTTCATGATGAGTTCTCTGAACTTGCCGTCAAAGACAAACGTTCTGTTCCTCATCGCGGCCGGAGCCATCATGGTTTACTCTCTGTTTACAAGCAAGAAGGCACGCAAGGTGCTTCAGACTTCTATCGATCTGTCAAGCCAGCAGGACGAGGGCAACGAGATGTTCGGAACATCTTCTATTGCACGTAATATGGTGCGTTCAGTGACTAAACTTGTCGATGTTATCGCTAAAAAGACTCCGAAGAGCGTGAAGAAGTGGGTCAATAAGCGTTTTGCTCCGCTCGAAGAGCGTGAAGACGTTGCGTTCGACCTTGTACGCGCTTCGGTGAACCTCGTGCTCGGCGGTCTGCTCATAGCTGTCGGCACGTCGTTGAAATTGCCTCTTAAGTCGGAGGCCAAGCGGTCTTAGGAAGACAAAATTTGTATTCAACTCCTTGGGT
>JAZNPP010000018.1:0-6035 GCA_045589695.1 Bacteroidaceae bacterium | reverse complement strand
GGAGTTGAATACAAATTTTGTCTTCCTAAGACCGCTTGGCCTCCGACTTCTGCCGGATGCAGGCCATTGCGCGAGGACTGTATGAGCGAAGTGCGGGTATAATTTACATTGCATAGCCGCACGAAGCGAGTTCCGCAGCGCCCTGCGGACGGCAGAAAGGCTTGAAACGGCAAGCTGGCGGCGGACGAGTTATATTGCCGAAGGCAATTCACGAGCAGGAGGAGAAAGCGGCTCGAACGCCCTGTGCCGGGCCTTTTGGTACTTTTGTGCGACAAAAGTACATGACAGAACGACAATAGGAAGAATAAAAAAACAACAGGTCAAGGGTAAATCGCAACAAGAATAAAACATCCTACCCCACAGACTTCGCAGATGAGCCGGATTAACGATTAAAGCGAAGCTTCGGCAGCGTGAGCAGCATCTCGTCAAGCGTGGCATCGCCGAAAGTGATGCCGCTTGGGTTGCGGTAGCGAATGCCGCCAACAGGGGAACGATTAACGATAAAAGTTGAGAGTTTAAAGTTGAGGGTTAATTGTTTCATTGTTGCACATTAGAGTTTTTAGCAAAACAAGTGTCAGCATTTTTGGGATTAGTGGAGGACTGTTCGAGCGTCAGGTAAGAAAAACAGCTTGCTGTTTTGCGCTGCCAAGCGAGTTCCGGACACCCCAAAAATGTCAACTATGTTTTGCGTTAAGAAAACGACCATGTGCAGAGGTCTTTGGTACTTTCTGTCGGCACAGAAAGTACAAGAAAACAACGACTACAAGAAGAATAAAAGATGACCGGTTAAGGGTAAGTTGCGATAAGAATAACGCATTCTATCCCCCAAGACTTTGCTGGTGAGCTATTAAGGGCAACTATGGGTGATAAACTCTCAACTCATGGGGGTGACTAAAAAGTGAATTTCTGTGTTACATTTGCCTTCAAAATCCTCATTTACGCTCAGTAAACTCCGGTTTTGAAGCCTGCACAAGCCTTGAACTTCGCTTTTTATTCACCCCCGACGACAAGAGGATGACTTTTGAGCCATCCTCCTACGGTATCTTAACTCTATCGCTTATGGTTACCTTCTGTAAATTCCGCAGAAATCGAGTATTATCTTGCTGTCGTCCCAGGGCAGTTCCTTGAATTGGTCGTGCGCAGTGAGCATTACTACAATGTCGGCATTGTCGTACGCCTCCCGATAGTCTGTGAGCTTGAACTGTTTATGCTCCTCGACATTTGGCTCTACGATAAGTATGTCGGAATTGTTGCACATGTGTATGACCTTGCCTACGATGTTCTTGGCAGGCGATTCCCTCAAGTCGTCGATGTTGGGCTTGAAAGCGAGGCCCATCATTGCCACAACAGGTTTGCGGCCGTTCTTCAGTTCGAACTCAAGCATTACGCTCTTCACCTTCTCGGCGCACCACAGGCTTTTGTAGTTGTTTATCTCTCGAGCCGTAGATATGATTCTGCTCTCGGCAGGGTATTCTGCAGTTATGAAGTACGGGTCTACTGCGATGCAGTGCCCGCCAACGCCGCAGCCGGGCTGCAGTATGTTCACGCGCGGGTGCTTGTTGGCAAGGCTGATGAGTTCCCAAACGTTGATGCCTGCCTTGTCGCATATGAGCGACAGTTCATTGGCGAACGCTATCTGCACGTCGCGGCTTGAGTTCTCGGTGAGCTTGCACATCTCGGCCGTGCGGCTGTTGGTCTTGTGAAGCTCGCCCGTGACGAATTGTGAATAGAAGGCAATGGCCTTATCGGTCGATTCGGGTGTCAGACCGCCTATGACACGGTCGTTGTGAACAAGCTCGTATATCACGTTGCCCGGTAGCACGCGCTCGGGGCAGTAAGCGATATAAATTTTGTCTTTCAGTTCCGGCCGGACGGCGAAGATTATGTCTGCCATTTTCTCGGTCGTGCCAATGGGTGATGTCGATTCAATCACATACAAGTCGCCTTCCTTCAATAGCGGAATCACTGCGCGTGTAGCGGCTTCAACATATGATACGTCGGGTTCGTGGTCGCCTTTGAACGGGGTGGGCACTACCATAAAGTAAGCGTCGCTCTCCTGCGGGGCTGTATATGCCTTGAACTTTCCTGCCGCTATGACTTCCTGCAGCATCTCTTCCATCCCCGGTTCAATGATATGCAGCTTTCCCTTGTTGGTCAGTTCTACGACCTTCGGGTTTATGTCCACTCCTGCAACGTCAATGCCGCTTTTAGCCGCAATTATTGATGTCGGAAGGCCTATGTATCCGAGGCCCATGAAACAAGCTTTCATAAATATATATTGGTATTATTTTTTATTTTAACGCTTCAATAATTCTGCCGCATGCAAGGCCGTCGCCGTAGGGGTTCACCGCCTTGCTCATGGCGTCGTAGTGTGCCTGGTCGTCGAGCAACAACGATACCTCGCTGACAATCTTGTCGTAGTCGGTACCGACGAGCTTCACCGTGCCGGCCTCAAGAGCTTCGGGGCGTTCGGTAGTGTCGCGCATCACAAGCACGGGCTTGCCCAGCCCGGGGGCCTCTTCCTGTATGCCGCCGCTGTCGGTAAGCACTATGCTGCTCTTCTCCATGAGGTATACGAACGATAGGTACTCCAAAGGCTCTATGAAGAACATGTTGCCTAAACCGTTGAGGTCTTCGCCGAACACTTCGTGTATCGGTTTGCGTACGTTTGGGTTAAGGTGCATGGGATAGACGAAATCCACGTCGGGATATTTCATTGTCAAGTCCTTGATTGCCGTACACATGCTGATGAAGCCGTCGCCGAAGTTCTCGCGGCGGTGGCCTGTGATAAGTACCAGCCTGCGTTCCTCTTCAAGGCGTGTGACGTCGTAGCCGGCGTTAGCCAGCGTTACTTTCAGTCCGCTTTTTAGCGCTTCGCTGCCGTTTATCTTGTTTATTACCCAATGCAGGGCATCTATTACCGTATTTCCGGTGACGGTAATGCTGCTTTCGCTGACGGCCTCGCGCAGCAGATTCGCCTTGCTGAGCAGGGTGGGGGCGAAATTGTACGCCGCAATGCGGCTTGTTATCTGGCGGTTCATCTCCTCAGGCCAGGGACTGTAGATGTTATGTGTACGAAGACCTGCCTCGACGTGACCTACCGGTATCTGCTGGTAGAACGCGGCAAGCGCTGCGGCTGAGCTTGTCGTAGTGTCGCCGTGGACAAGAACTATGTCGGGCCGTGCCTCTTTAAGAACGTCGCGCATGCCTGTGAGGACACGTGCCGTCACGTCGTACAAGTCCTGTCCCTGTTTCATTATGTTGAGGTCGTAGTCGGGTTTTATCTCGAACATCTGTAATACTTGGTCCAGCATTTGGCGGTGCTGCCCCGTTACGCATACAATTGTGTTGAATGTTTCGGGATGCTTCTGGAATTCCTTTACCAACGGAGCCATTTTTATGGCCTCGGGGCGGGTTCCGAAGATAAGCATTACATTTTTCATATATGAATGTCTTTCAAAATGTGTTTTAATTGTAGCCCTTTTCGGGGTTATTGATAACAAATTACAATATTACTGCTTTTTTCTTAGATAGCATAATGGTTAGGAGAAAAAAGTTTAATAAATAAAGGAAAAATAACGGAGGAGAGGGTTCGCTCTCCGCCGTGTGTTTTTATAGGATTACCTTCTGCCTCCTGTTACGGGGAGGGTCAGGTCAGGGCCTGTTACTTTACAATTACCTTTTTGCCGTTTACAACGTAGATGCCTGCGTTGTTGATCTCCTTGATGCGGCGGCCTGTAAGGTCGTAGATAACCTGCTCGCCGTTCTCTGCATCAACACCTTCGATGCCGGTTGTCACAGCAATTGTCCAGGTATATGTGCCCTCAACTAATGCCGGTGCATTGTTAACATAGAATGTGATATCCTCAAGGTCTAATGTGTATGTGCCCTTAGCTGTTATAGGTGCTATCTGACCGTTCTCGTCGATCTGTGCAACCCAAACCTCGGTCTCAGCAGGATATATCCACTCCTGTGTCTCTTCGTCGTACAACTCATATACGAGCTGCAACTCAACGTCATCGCCATCGGCGCATGCAAGAGTGAGGCTGCCCATTATGAATGGCTGAACAAGCTGGTTGAATTTGATCTTGATGATCTCGATCTGCTCAACGTTGCCCACGGTAGGTGTTACGCCAAGAATCTCAATAGGCTCAGCCTTGAAGATGCTGATGTTGATATATCTTTCCTCGTTCAAGCTGTTCAAGCCGTTAGGATCCATTCTGAACAGGCCTGCAGGGATGTAGATAGAGTAGTCGCCGTTCTCTGTGAACTCCTGCTCGAATGTGAGAGTGATGTTGCCGTCCTCTGTCATCGCTACAACTGCAGTGTATTCTGTTTCGTTCCAGTCGGAGTCTGTTACAGTCATTACGACAGCCGGAGCTTCTTCAACAAGCGCAAGGCCGCTCTCGCAAGAGATTGTCACAACCTTTATGCTCTCAATCTCTTCGCCGTAACCGCCTGAAGGAGTTGTTGTGAAGTTAGGATACTCTGTCTCCTCGTAGAGTGTAACCTCTGCGGCAGAACTGTACAAGTTGAATGATTTCTTGCTGTTGTAGTATGAGAGGTATGTGCCGAGAAGCACGTTCTTGACTGTGGCCTTGCCTGTCTCGGCGTCGATTGTGATTTCCCACTCTGCGCCGGTCTCAGGTTGCTCGGCAGCTACGTTGATTGAGCTGTAGCCATCCTTGCCATACAGGTAACGTCCGAATGTGTCCTGGATAGTGTAAACTACAGGAGCTGTCTCATCCTCATTCTCTACAGCTGTGATAGTGTAAGCATAGTGTGCGAGTGCCTCAGCATAACCGTTTGCAATAGCAGCTTCTGCTGTTACGGGGTTGCCATAGTCTGACTTCTCGGCAACAGGAGCTATTACAGCGTTGTTGTACTCGATAACGTACTTAGCGCCGGTTGTAATTTCCTTTACAGCCTTGTAAGGAGTCTTCCAAGAGATGTAGTACTTAGCCTTAGTGATGTCGCTCCAGATAGTGTCATTCTCGTTTACAACTACGTAAGCGATAGCCTCATACTCTCTTGTCGCCATAATATTTACAGGCTTGCTGAATACGAAATTGCTATTCTTGACATCCTTGCCGGTGGTGTTGTTCTGGAGGTAGATGATAGTAGCGCCTTCGCTCTCTGTCGTCATTTCGAATCCTTCGATTCTCTCGTAAACGCCAGGTTCTACTGAGAACTTAGGAGCAGCGACTGCTACGTTGTAGCTTAATGTAACAGCAGGGCTCGCAACGCCGTCTGCAACTGCGAACGCCTTGATTGTTGTCTTGCCGTAGCCTACCTTGATGGCGCCCTCGTAAACGTTAGCCTTGCTTGAAAGCTCGCTGTCGTCGGTTACATAGTAAATCTTAGCGCCCTCGGCTGCTGTAAGCTCAAGGTCGAATGCGTTGTAGTATGTATCGGCCTCAACGTTTGCTACAGGAGCTGCGACTGATGAAGAACCTGTGTTAATCTCGTATGTAACAATTGCTGAAGCGAAACGTACCTGGCCATTGTCAGCTGCTAATGTCAGAGCTTCTGTAGCTTCGCCTGTCCATGTGATAGTCTTGGCAGTTTCGTCAAGTGTTACTGTGCCTGCGCTTGCTGTAAGGTCGAGTAGATATTTGCCAGTTGTACCGGTAAATACAATCTTAGTCAGCTTAGCGTTGTTCATCGGTGTAAATGTAAGGATGTCAGACTTATACCAACGTACAAGACCGCTCTGAACCATTGAGTTGTTGTTGTTCTTCTGTGTGTGAGCAACCTTAACGTTTGCAGTTGAGTATTCCTTGCCAACGATTTCACCGCTGATTGTAGCGTATTCTTCGCCGTCGTATGAAGCGCCTTCAGCAACGAATGCGGCCTCGCCTGCAACTATACCACCCTCAGCAGGGATTATAACAGGCTCTTCAACCTGGAACGTGAATGTCTGACCTGCGAATTCTTCGCCGTCCTTGCTCTTGATTACGCCAGCCGGTATCTCGAATGTATAAGTGCCTGTTTTTGTAACAACAGCATTCATCTCGAATGTGAATGTCACCTTG
>JAZNPP010000017.1:0-47361 GCA_045589695.1 Bacteroidaceae bacterium | reverse complement strand
GGTAAGGTAACTTGGGATAGCAAGAAGGACATGGAACAGCCATTGGTTGTTGAGTTCAGCAAGCAAGAAATTGATTACCTGAAGAAATCCTGCGAAGCCCTTGCAGAGTCTGCTTATCCAGATGACCTATGGGCAACAGTCAAGAAAATCTATAACGCAGCAAATGCGTAAATATCTTGTTTCGTAACTATATAATCAAGACGTGCCTTCCAATGGTGCGTCTTTTTCTTTAATTAATGGCATACGGCGTATTAAAGGCACCACCCCCAAAAACTCCCAAAACGTTCTAAAGCAACGATTTGGGAGTTTTTCTTTTGTCAAAATCGGCACTTTTGGTGCAAAATGAAGCAGTTTAGTGTGTTATTCATGGACATTTTTTGGATCCCTCAAAAATGTACACTAATTGCGTCATATTTCACTATTTTTCAATATCTTACAGCGATTTCAACTATCCAATATCCGGCACTTTTGTCGGGTATTTTTGTTCATTCGTGTACATTGCGATAATATGGTCATAAAAATGTACACGATTTTTCTTTTTCCCGTAACCCCTATTCACCATTCAGCACTATTCTTACAACGAGCCCCGATATTGAGGCGCAATTAAAACTTATAATATTATGCAAAAGAGCACTTTTTCAGTAAACTTCTTCATTCGCCGTACTCGACTTGGCAAGAGTGGCGAAACACCTATTATGATGCGTATCTCCGTAGATGGCAGATACACCGAACTCAGCACACAGCGCCGAGTGCCTGTTGAGCAGTGGAGTCAGAGTCGTTGCTGCGCCACGGGCAAGACCGCTGTGGCATTGGAGAAAAACTATGTCGCTCCATTCGCCCACCGCAACGCCGAGGACTTCCCTGCGGTTTACTGCAGACGATAACAGATTTACACACTGCTTCAAAACGAGAACCCGCACGGGTTCTCGTTTTTGTTTTGACCTAAATGCGTTGTTTTTCCTCAAAATTTATGATTATAGCAAAATTTTTCATATCTTTATGACAAATTATTGCGGATAAATAACACAATATATATGAACAGAATAAAGGAAGTTCTTGAAGCAAAGGGAATAAAACAAACTTGGCTTGCCGAACAACTCGGCAAGAGCTTCAGTATTGTCAATGCCTATGCGTGCAATCGCCGCCAACCGAGCCTCGAACAACTCTTCGAGATAGCAAAGATTCTTCAAGTAGAGCCAAAAGAACTAATAGCAAATAAGGAGTAAACTATATATCTAATTTATTCATTGTCGTATAAACTATCCCAAATACCTATAATCTTTATGAAGAACTTACAAGAGCTAACGCTTTCGAAATTAGTTGTAGATGAATCTGATATTAGAAAATTAAAGAAAGAGTTTTCTAATCAGTATGTATTCGAATCAATTAATCCCAAGCTAAAGGATGATTACATTTCTGATGGGTGGGAGCATGTGAAAGATTATAAAACCATAACAAAAGTCAAGAAGCTAAAAACACCTGATAGGTTGTTGGAAGAGAGAATGTGGGTATTGCTATCCAATATGGGATATTCTTGCTTAAATAAAGATAGGTTATTTAAATTGCCATATGGAAATAGTGAATCAGAAACACATCAGATAGATGTGTTCGCAAAAGGGGATGATACAATTATTATTGTTGAGTGTAAGGCTTCAACATCCCCAAATAAAACTGTCTGCTTCAAAAAAGAGATAGAAAGCTATAAGGGGATATTATCGGGTTTATATAACAGTATTCATTCTGTATTTAATGATAAGAAATATAAAGTAAAGTTTGTTTTTGCTACGGATGGGTATGAAATTTCTGATGATGATAAAAATAGATTAGATAGTATTCATGCTACCTTATTAGTGAATGATAATATAGAATACTTCGAAAAATTACATAAGCAATTAGGTGAGGCAAGCAGGTATCAGTTCTTTGGTTATATATTCGATAACCAAGAAATTGCTTCGCTTGATATGAGAGTTCCTGCCGTTCGTGGCAAAATGGGAGGACATGTGTATTACTCGTTTGCAATAGAACCTGCAAAGTTATTAAACATAGGCTATGTTTTACATAACAATAAGGCTCATATCAACGAGATGCCTACATATCAACGATTGATTAAAAAGAAGAGATTGATTAAGGTTAGAGACTTTATCGATAATCAAAATGGCTATTTCCCAAATTCTGTCGTAATTAATATTGATGAAGACTGCCGTTTTGATAGAGCTAATACTCAAGTAAAAACAACTATCTCTGATGTGGGTATATTGTACTTGCCTAATAGATATAAGTCTGCATACATAATAGACGGACAGCATAGATTGTATGGCTATTCTGGTAGTAAGCATGCAACAAATAATACTATTCCTGTTGTAGCATTTATTAAACTGCGCAAAGAAGAGCAAGTTAGACTTTTTACTCAAATCAATGAAAACCAAAGCCCTGTACCAAAGAGTCTACGAGAAACTCTTAAAAAGGATTTATTTTGGTATTCAGAAGATAAAAAAGAACAGTTAGATGCGCTGTGTTCGGCAATAGCAATTAGATTGGGAGAAGATGTAAAATCTTCGTTATTTGGCCAAGTTGAAATTGGCGAAGATAAGAGACCTATATCAATGAGTTTTATTAAAAAAGCATTGCGAGAAGGTCGTTTTTTAGGTTCTGTCAATAAGCAAACGATTACAGAACTTGGACTAATGTACAATGGCAATATTGATGAATCAATGAAAAAATTATTGCCTTATCTCATCAAGTGTATTAATTATCTAAAAGACAATGTTGATGCAGGTAAAGAATATGGGACAAATGGCCTGGTTTTTATGAATAGTCGTGGAATATATGGATTTATTAGGGTTCTTAGTGATATTTTGGATTACATACAGAAAGAAGAGGGTATTAATGTTATTAAGGCTTCTGTCCAGACATTGTACGATGCAACCTATCCATATATCACGCCGATAGCATACGCTATCAATAATATTGATGAAGATGAACATAAAGATTTGAAGAAATCGTATGGCACAGGCGAAGAACGAAAATATTGGCGCTTTATGCAAAAAGCTATAAGAGCACAATATGAGTCTTTTGATGCACCTGGATTAGATGAGTATATCGCAAGTCGTTCAAAGCAAAATGTGGAAAAGGCATTTGGTATAATAAGAGATATAGAGTCATATTTTAAGAATGATGCCAAACAGCGCCTTCAGACTAAATACGGCAAAGATTGGTATGTGAAAGGTGTGCCTCCTAAATTTGCAAAAGATGCTCAAAATTTGGCATTCGACAAGAACCGAGAAAGAGAGGAAGGTACTCCAGAATATGAGCCATGGGATTGCCTAACACTTATAGCATATAAGGAAATTGCAATTAATAATTGGGCTGATTGTTTTGATAAAGCATATACTGCGCCGTGGGCTACAAGCGGGAATAAACAACAAAAGACGGAATGGATTCAACAATTGGAACGTATTCGTAACCAATGTTTCCATTCGTATGTTATTATGCCGGATGATTTAGAGTTGATAGAGAAAATACACGCTTGGTTAATAAAAAAATAAAATGCACTATATTGGCAGTAAAAAGTTCTTGCTTCCTTTTATTGAGGAGAGTGTACGAGCTGTGGTAAATTTAGACCATCCTGAAGAACTCGTATTTTGTGATTTATTTGCAGGTACAGGTGTTGTCGGAACATGCTTTAAGGATATTGGATGCCGTGTAATAGCAAATGATTTACAATACTATAGTTATGCGCTAAATCAGCAGTCCATTGGCAATAGTAGCGAATTGCTTTTTAGGGCATTACATGATACTATTCCTCAATTAGTAAACGCTAATAATCAGGAAGAGAGATTAATAGAGGTTTGTAGATATTTAGATAATTTACAAGGTAAGAAGGGATTTGTTTATAAAAATTATTGCTGTGGCAGTCTGAAAACATGTGGTTTCGAACGAATGTATTTCACTCCTCAGAATGGACAGAAATGCGATGCTATCAGACATATTATTGAGGATTGGTTTAGGCATGAATTAATAACGCGAGAAGAGTATTTTTATTTGCTTGCAACATTGATCGAGAATATTGATAAAGTTGCAAATACAGCATCTGTGTATGGCGCATTTTTGAAACACTATAAAAAAAATGCGCAAAAGAGAATGGTAATGGAACCTCTCTCTATACATCTTAGTAACTTACAGCATCAAGTATATTGTGAAGATGCGAACGAATTAGCAAAAAGAATAAGTGCTGATATTATATACATTGATCCACCTTATAATGAAAGGCAATATTCTGCTTATTATCATGTATTAGAAACTATAGCCAAAGATGACAAGCCATTGTTGCATGGCAAGACGGGCTTAAGGGATTACAATACTCAAAAGTCTAATTATTGCTATAAGGATAAAGTACTGAGGACATTTGCTGATTTGATAGCTAATGTTCGTTGTCAATACATTTTTGTTAGTTATAATAGCGATGGTTTAATGACTCCTGATGAGATTGAAACAATTCTCAGAACAAAAGGAGATTATCATTGTTTTTCGAGAACATACACACGGTATAGAGCAGATAAACTCGACGCAAGGCAATATAAGCAAACAGAGGTGGTTGAGTACATTCATTGTGTTGTATGTAGATGATAAAACTCTTATAGATACGAACATAATTATATGACCAAAATATCCATTCGATTTTATAATGACCGAGAGGATTAAACCAAGCAACTCGTGAGCGATACTCACGAGTTGTTTGGTTTTTTGAAGTGGTTAGTGATACTAACCGCTTGAGGTGTATATTGGGTCGGAAACAAAGCTGTTGGTTAGTTGCACTAACCAACTGAAATTACCCCGAAAAACCACCCAAAATCACCCCTTGATTTCGATGCAAAATTGTGAAAAAATCGAGTGATACAATTATGGAAATGGCCTTTTTTGAACAGCCGTAAAATCATAAGTAATTGAAACATTGTGTATTAACGCTATGGTTCAAGGATTATGGTGGCATCATATGACGAGAACTAAAAAGAGTTCTCGTCCTTATTATATACATCTTAATAAACCGTGCTTTTTTTATTCATTGGCGCACATGCAAGAAGGGCTCTTTTTGAATTGTTTGTTAATTAAAGTTAATAAAAGAACAAAAGTGCATTTTCAGGTGTTATTATTGTCGAACTAACATAATAACACTTAAACAGTGGAAAAAGCAGATATTGAGAAGCTGCTGATAGCAAAGCAGACAGACTTGCTACGGTATGCTATGAGCCTCACGAGAGACACGGACAAGGCGTATGACTTATTGCAGGAGACTAATTTGAAGATTATTCTTTCGGGTGAGAAATTTGATGGGCGGGACTTCAAGAACTGGAGTTTCAGGGTTATGAGAAATTCTTTCGTAAACAACTGTAAACGCAACGACCACTACTCGCTCTATGAGGATCTGTGGCTGGAACAATGCGAGTTCCGTCACCCTGTCTACAACAGGAGCAACGATTCGGGATGCAATATAAAGGATATCTACAACGCTCTGAACGCTTTGCCTGCCGAGCATAACAAGGCGATAAGACTGCTGATCATAGGGCTTAAGTACCAAGAGATTGCCTATATAAGGAATGCTCCTTTAGGCACGATTAAGAACAGGATATGCGTGTCAAGGGTTATTCTCAAACAGCAACTGAAGGATTTTCTCCATTATAGGGGGAGTTCGGGCATGAACTTGCGGAATTAGACGCAAGCTTCACTTCAAGGCGAGACGGGCAAGGTAGTCGTAGTGCTCGCCGTCAAGGCATTTCTCGCAGCTGAAGCCATGCTCTTCGGCATACATGCTGAGCGTCTCGAAGTCGATATACAGCCAATCGAAAGGCTCGCCAGTGATATTCTTGTAACGCATCTTGTAGTCTATCTCGCCATAATAGCCTGCGGCAAGGTTTATATCCATTGAGCCGTCGTCGTTCATGAACACGTAGCTTATGTCCGACGAATCGAGAAGCAACTGGCCGCCGGGTGCCAACAGACGACGTGCGCTGCGGAAGAACTGCTCAAGGCGTTCCACTTTGCCAACGATACCTATGCCGTTCATGGCAAAAAGAAGGGTGTCGAACTTACCGTTGAAGGTCTCATCGAAATAGTTCACGTTCATGGCGTTTATGCCCCGTTCTTTCATGACATCGACCGACAGCTGAGAAATGTCTATCGCTGTTACATCGAATCCCCGCTCCATAAGCGTTAGGCTATGACAGCCCGACCCGGCACCGACGTCAAGAACCTTGCCACGGCATAGTTCTATAGCCTTCTGTTCGAGCAAGGGCATCTCGCCGAATGTGCGGAACAGTGTAGGCACAGGTATCTCGTCCTCATAGAACATCGACGACAGCACCCGCAGTTTCCCTGCTTTGCCCGTCCTGTAATAGTCGCTTATCGCCTGCCCCATTGGGTCCCGTTCGGCATTTATTCTCTTGTTGCCCGATGTACTCATAGTTCTGCGTGTTTGATACACGAAGTTAGCAATATTTTTTCATTATGCCTCTATCGCAAAGAGAATATGAACCGCAGAGGCCGGGTTTTTACCCTTTTAGTGAAATAAATTCGGGAAAATTGTTTGATATTACTGTTTTTTATGTACCTTTGCAGACGAAAACAGAACGGGATGTAGCTCAGCCCGGTTAGAGTACGCGTCTGGGGGGCGTGTGGTCGCTGGTTCGAATCCAGTCATCCCGACTGAAAAAGCATCAATGTTATTGATGCTTTTTGTTTTTATATCACTCCCGCTTAAACGGCAAAAATGTTTGAGCAAAAAAAACATTAACCGCCCGTATGATACGAACGCATATTCATAAATACTATATAACGCTGCTGCTTGCCCTGCTGCAGACGGTTGCGTTCGCGAACACGGCAGAGAATGACACAGTTTTCGTGTACCTAAAGAACGGCGGCGTTGCGGGACATCCTTCGGCGACTCTCGCATCCGAGCCTCAGTTCATGGACAACGTTCTGGCCATGCCGCTCATCAACGGCGACAGCTGCATATATCACGCCTACGAGTATGACAGCATCTCGTCCGTTGCGCCCGAATACCCCACAATGACTTCATTCGGTTTCTCGCGCAGGGACAACAGCAACATCTTCAAAGACTTTTCTATCGTACCGGAAGCAGAGATGCACGCCAAGAGCTACTCTATCGGCAAGTATCTGACACCGGAATTCACGCTGAGCGACAATGCAGCCTTCGCATTCGTAGACAACATACCGCAGGAGAGCTGCAAGTCACGGCATAACTTCACGAACGGCATAACATACTGCGTCGCATACCCCGACTGCTACTGCGTATCGCTTAAAAAGAGCGGCAGCAGCTACACGAAGTCACTCGAACCGCTCGGCAACAGATACGCCGTCACGTTGGAATGGAGCGCTGAGCTTATACCCCGCATTGACATAGACATTGAGGACAGGATGAGCGTCATAAGCAAGAACTATTACCTCGACGCTAATTTCAAAATCACAGGCAACGGCATGTGCGATGATTTTGAAAACTCTGTACAGATTAAGGGCCGAGGCAATACGACATGGCAATATCCCAAAAAGCCTTACAGGCTCAAGTTCAGCAAGGCGGTAACGCCCTTCGGGCTTAAAGAGGGCAAGAACTGGGTGTTGCTTGCCAACTATCAGGACGGCTCGACCCTGTGCAACGCCATTGCGATGAAGCTCGGCGATCTTGTCGATGCTCCTTACACCAACCACATAGTGCCGGCAGAGCTATACATAAACGGCGAATACCAGGGACACTATAACTTCACGGAGAGCATTGGAATCTCCAAGAACAGCGTAGACATTGACGAGGAGAGGGGCTGCATGCTTGAGATTGACAATTATTACGACGAGATGTATAAATTCACGACGGACAACTACAAACTACCCGTAATGGTGAAAGAGCCTGACTTGAGCGACTACATAAGCAACGGCAACGGAACGATAAACAACGTAGACAGCGTGAAATTACAGAAGATTACGGATTCATTCCGTAACTTCGAGCAGAAGGTATACGACGGCAAGGACTATAATGACTGCGTGGACATGAACGCCTTTGCACGTTATATGTTCGTGAATTATCTTGTACGCAACACAGAGCTGATTTGGCCCAAAAGCGTCTATCTGTGGAAAGAGGATACGGCTTCGCCCGACAGCAAGTTCGTTTTCGGCCCGATATGGGACTTCGACTGGAGTTTCGGGTACAATGTCGCTTCGAAATATTTCTTGAACGGAAGAACAGGAACGCTTTTCACCAGCAGCATGGATGTTAGCCGCGGCGGCAACGACTTATTCTACAAAATGATGCAGAACGGCGTGTTCAAGCAGCATTACTACCTTGTATGGCATAAATTCATGCAGGGCACGGCCCTCGATGAGCTTGCCGACTACGTCAGCAGTTACTACAGTCTATGCGAAGAATCGATAAAGAACGACGCCGAGCTGTGGGGCAGAACAGCCTCGTACAGTACATCTACAATCAAATACTGGATAGAGAGCAGGGCTAAATACCTTTACGGCAGAGTAGAAAAATTCAATATCGACGAGATAACCGCGCCCGTAATTGACGACACCGCCGGCAAGTTCGCAAATTACGTCCCTACCTATTACGGAGCGGTGAAATACCGCCGCAGTTTTGAGGGCGAGGAGTGGGAACCGCTTTACGTGCCTTTTGCCATGAACAGCAGCACGCTGCTCGAAGAGTTCGAGGTTGCAAGAATAACGGAGATGCACGATGACGACATTAACAACGCTTGGCTTGAGATTGCCGTTATCAAGGAGAACGAGAACATTGACGCAAACCGTCCGTACCTGATACGTGCAAGGGAGAGAGGAGAAAAGAGCGTGACAGTCATTAACGCAATAATTGAACAGAGCCTTTCTAACAGCATTCTCCTTGAGACTGAGCGCGACACATACTGCATTACAGGAACATACGGCACCGCTCCCGACGAAAAGAGCGCAGAGGCGTGTTACATCATTAAGGACGGAGTTCTGCGACATGCAGAACAGGCAGACGATACACGCAGCGCTTTCCGTTGGCATATGAGAGTCATATCAAATTATGAAAGCGACGGACTGCCGGAAGAGATATACATAGGCACAGCCGACGACTATGCGACAGCCGTAAAGGAGCTGCACAACGAAACGGACAACAAGTACTACGACCTGCAAGGACGCATTGCGGAAAGGCCCGAAAGAGGCATATACATCCGGAACGGGAAAAAGGTCTATATCAAATAAATGATTTAGGGTACATCCTGAACGCTACGCATCACACGCAGCCAGTTACCGCCCCATATTTTCTCGAGCGCAGCCTCGTTAAAGCCTATTCTCAATAATTCCCGTGTCACGTTAAGCAGCTGCGACGCATTTGAACAGCCATCGATTCCTCCGTCGCCGTCAAAGTCGGTGCCTATCCCTACATGGTCTATTCCGGCAACATGGACAGCATACCTGACATGAGAGATAAAGTCGGCAAGAGTAGCCCTGCCCTCTTTACGCAAGAAACCGCCGTACATGGTTATCTGGACAACTCCGCCGTTTTGGGCGATACAACTCATCTGTTCGTTAGTAAGATTGCGAGGGTGGTCGCACAAAGCACGGCACGACGAGTGGGAGCATACAACAGGACGCATACTCGTTCTAAGCACATGCCAGAATGTATCTTCCGAAGCATGCGAGAGGTCTACAATCATTCCCACACGGTTCATCTCTCTTACCACGGCACGACCGAAAACGCTAAGGCCGCCATGCTCGCCGTCGCCGCGCGCCGAGTCACAAATATCGTTGTCGCCGTTGTGGCACAAAGTCATATAGACCACGCCTTTGTCGCGGAAACGCTCCACATTCTTAATATCGTCGCCTATGGCATACCCGTTCTCAATGCCGAGCATTATGGCTTTCTTACCCTCCCTCTTAATGCGTTCAAGCCCTGACGGAGTGTCGCATATCTCGACATACTCTTTGCATGCAGCGACCTTGTTTTTGATTTCATCAAGCGTGCTTACAGCCTTTGCTGTCGCCTTTTTCAGCGACTCGTCGTCACGGGCTTCCTGCGGCAGATACGCCACCATCACGGCAGCATCGAGAGAGCCTTCGTGCATCTTATGCAAGTCTACAAGAGCCGTCCCGCTGCGTTCCTGCAGCCTGTACCCCTGCCGGAAGAGCATCGGAGTGTCGCAATGCGAGTCTATTGTAATGATCTTTTCATGCACTTTTCTTGCACGGCGGTAGAGAGCCGCTTCGCTGACAAGCCATTCAAAGAGCGGCATCATAACTCGATCCTCGTTAAGGATAAATGATTCGGGATGCCACTGAACGCCTACGATTACACGCCCGTCAGCGGCCTCCATGCCTTCTATTACGCCGTCGGGGGCTGTAGCTGTCACGGCAAAGCCTTGCGGCGCTGCGCTGACAGCCTGATGATGAAAACTGTTCACGGCAAGCTTCTCGCAGCCGAAAATTCTGCCGAGAACGCTGTCTTTGACTATATTCACGTCGTGAGTGGCCACATGACGCTCAACAGGTTCCTGGTCATGAGCAAGCAACCCCTTGCCCATAGCGGCGCAGATATCCTGATGCACCTTGCCGCCAAGAGCCGCCGCGATTGTCTGTATGCCGCGGCAGATACCCAGCACGGGAATATTCATATCAACGGCGAGCATTGTAAGCAACAGCTCCTGTTCATCACGTTTAGGGTTAATCGCATGCAACAGCGAGAAGTCGGGTTCTTCGCCCATGTAATTAGGGTCGATGTCCGCTCCGCCCGAAAGCAGAATCGCATCCACATGGTGCAGCGTCTCTACAAGAGCGTCCCTGTTTGCGTAAGGAGGAATGACAAGCGGCGTTCCGCCCGCTTCGATAACCGAAGCGTAATAGGCCTCGGCAAGAGCGGCGCCGCCCTCTTTGTAGTTGGCCGTTATACCTATCACCGGACTGGAATTCCACAAAGGATAGCGGCGGTGCATCTCCTTGTACTCGCTGTGCAAATCAAATTTATCCATAACAAGAATATCAAAGCCCCGTACAGCGATTGCTCAGCAACCTCTGTGCGGGGCATGTTAAGTTCAAGACCTCAGAGTCACTCCATTGGCATGTTACGCTTTATGCTATTGTCGAGAACAATCATTGTTTCGGTGCTTATCACGCCCTGTATAGCCTGCACCTTGTTGTTCAGCAACTGCATGAGGTGTTCGTTGTCGTGCGAATACATGCGTACGAGTATCGAATAGGGGCCTGTGGTATAACAGCACTCCACAACCTCGGGTATCTCGCGCAACTGTTCTACGACCTCTTTATACATCGAGCCTCGTTCAAGACGTATGCCGATGTAGGTGCATGTCTTGTAGCCGAGACGGCGGACATCAATCTCGTAGCTTGAACCGGAAATTATTCCCATGTCGATAAGATGCTGTACACGCAGGTGTATCGCAGCGCGTGACACGCCGCACAGTTCCGCCACGTTACGGAACGGAATTCTCGCGTCCTTTGAGATGATGCTCAAGATTTTAAGGTCGAGCGCATCGACCTTGCATTCTAAGTTTTTCATTATGGTCAGTTTTTGTGTTTGTCATTTTCCTGTAACCGAGACAATTTCCAAGTCATATACGAGAGCGCTGTATGGCGGCACACGCCCCGAGCCCTTCGCCCCGTAGGCAAGATGCCAGGGTACATATAATTTGCACCGTGTACCTGCGGGGAGAGTCGTAAGCGCCTCTACAAGACCATCGACAAGCGCAGCGACCCTTAACTCCACAGCAACGCCCTTTGAGCTGTCAAAAACCGCCCCGTTAGGGTAAGAGCCTTTGTATATGCAGCTTACAGTATCGTTATATTTCGCGACAGGACCTTCGCCCATAGCCTCAATCTTGTACTGCAAACCGCTTGGCAGAGTCACTACTCCCGGACGCTTCCTGTTGCGGGCGATGAACTCCTCGCTTGCCGAGCGGAAGATGCGGCGGTTATAGTAATCGACCGCCTCTTTCGTCGTCATTGTCTTGCCCGTTCCGTAAGCCGTAGCCAAAAGCCCTTCGAGAAACATACGCCGGTCTACTTTTTTCGTGGAATCGTTGGGGTATATCGCCTTGTCGGCACGCTCAAGCATGTCCATTGCCGACGCTGCCATAAGCACGCCCTGAGCATAGGCTGTGGCTTCGGGCGTTCCGTCGGCAGGAAAGGCGTCACGCAGTCCCTTGACGAAGTAAGGCAGTGTACTGTCGTCAATGCCCAGTTCCTTCATGGCAACAGGCATATCTTCCGATATGAGCATGCTGACAGCAAAGGAGATTGAATCCTCGGAATTCCGAAGTTCTATCTTTCTGTCGGCAACGCCTCTGCCGCACGATGCGAAGGCAACCATTGCAATGGCTGACAGAACGCAGCCCTTCAAGAGATGTCTCATTGTCCTTTTAGAGAACTTTTATCAGTTCAACATCGAATATAAGCGCGCTGTAAGGAGGTATCATCTCGCCTGCGCCATGCTCGCCGTACGCCATATTATACGGGATGTAAAGTCTCCACTTAGAGCCCTCCTGCATAAGCTGAAGCGCCTCGACCCAGCCTCTGATAACCTGGTTCACTCCGAACACCGCAGGCTCGCCTCGCTTGATTGAGCTGTCGAAGACTGTGCCGTCGATGAGAGTACCCTCGTAATGGCACTGCACACGATCGGTTGCCGAAGGCTTCTTTCCGGCACCTTCCGTAATCACCTCGTACTGCAAGCCGCTCGGGAGAGTCACTACACCCTCTTTCTTCGCATTGCCGGCAAGGAACGCCTCTCCCGCCGCCTTGTTCTGAGCGTACGCCTCCTCGGCAAGTTTCTTGAAATGTTCGTTCACGACCTTCTGCGCCTCGGCATGAGTCATCTCGGTCTTTCCGCCTTTAAGGACATCGTTAATGCCCTTGATGAAGTCCTCGACACTCATATTGTTCACACCCATTGAAAGCAAATTTTGGCCTATACCCATTCCGAGGCCGTAGCTGAATTTATCCATTTTTCGCTGTTTAATTGTTATTTAATATTATTTGCTGTCATTTTGTTAAAAAAGCCCACAATATCCAAAAAGAATTATGAGCTTGGCGAAGATACTATTTATATTTAAATAATGCCATATCGAGAACATTTTTTTATTAAAACATTTAATATTTTTTCGTTTTTACACAAAATATCAGGTTTTACTTATTTTACATTTTGTCAGCCGCCCGTTCCACAAAAAGCTTGCCCGCTTTTAATCGCTTATTTATTATATAAAATTATATTTATAGTAACGAAAGCCGATTTTATTGCTAACTTTGCATCATAGTCGGCAAAGGCCGTTCCGCAACAAAACTCAAAACAAATTAGAACAGAATATGAACAACACCATAATTCTCGCGACGATACTCGTACTTATTATAGCCGGTTTTCTTGTGATAAACAGAATTTACCGCAACAGGCCCGTTGCTGAAGACCATCACAGCCATGAGAGCGAGGATGGCGTATGCTGCGGAAAACACACCAACTGCGCTAAAGGATATGACAACAGCAACCTCTATTTTGACGACGAGGAGCTTGACCGTTTCAAAGGAACAAAACAAGAAGAGTACACCGAGGCCGACATTGAAGAGTTCAGACAGATACTCTACACCATGAAGAGCAAAGAGGTGAGTACATGGGTACACTGCCTTCAGACACGCGGGATTGAAATGCCGCAAGAAATCAAGGACGAAGTCCTGCAAATACTGCAATAGCCGGCAATGCACAATAAAACGCCGATTATTAAGTTATAATATATAATATTATATATTACCTGTTGTGACAAGACACATAAGACATATTCTCCCTATAATCATCGCGGCAATGCTCTGCAGCTGCTCGACACGCAAAAACAACGCGACGACCAGGGCGTACCATGCCTTCACGGCAAGGTACAACACCTACTACAACGGCAACCAGGCCTACAAGAAGGGGTTGAAGTCACAGGAAGACGGACATAAGGATAACTATCTTGAGCAGTTGCCTCTGTTCATCATAAGCGACAAAGGCACTCAGAAAATTGGCGACGACAGCTACAAGAAAGCAATAGAGAAGGCCCAGAAAGCCATAAAAAACCATTCTATCAAGAAAAGACCCAAAAAGCCTGTCGGGAAAAAGCTGTCGGAAAAGCAGAAGCGCTTCTATGCCAAAAAGGAGTACAACCCGTTTATGGACAACGTTTGGTTCCTTATGGCCAACTCGCAGCTGCAGAAAGGAGAATTCACCGAGGCCGCAAGTACATACATATACATATCGAAGCTGTATGAGAACGAGCCCGACATACTTGCGAAAGCCCGTATAGGACTTGCCGAATGCTATGCCGAGATGGATTGGCTCTACGAGGCCGAAGACCTGCTCATGCGCATACAGCGTGACACGCTTCCTAAATCGCTCGAAAAGGAGTATGCCCGCACAAAAGGAAACCTTTTGCTCAAGCAGGGCAGGAACAAGGAGGCTATTGACTTAGTAAAGAAGGGCATCAAACGCAAAGGGATAACAGCGAAAGGGAAAGCAAGGGAGTATTATCTGTTAGGACAACTCTATGCGCAGAACGGCGACATGAAGGCTGCCTACAAAAGCTTCGGCAAGACAATTTCGCTTAGCCCCCCGTACGAGCTTGAATTCAACGCCAGAATAAGACAGACCGAGACGGCTACAGACGAAAACCACAAGAAAATACTTCGCAAGCTCAAAAGAATGTCAAGGTCGGACAAGAACAAGGAGTATCTGTCGCAGATATATTATGCGATTGGAAACATACACTTGAGCCAAAAAGATACAGCAGAAGCAATAAAAGCCTATGACACCGGCGTAGCCGAGGGAGCTACAAGCGGCTACGGCACTGCGATGCTGCACCTGTCGCTCGCCGAGCTTTACTGGAACATGGAAAAGTTCTCAAAGTCGCACGAGAACTATTCGAAAGCCCTGTCGCTCATAAAAGAGGATGCCGATTATTACGAAAAAGTAAAGTTCCGCAGCGATGTCCTCGGCGGCATAACGGAATATACCGACATTGTGGAGAAACAGGACGAACTGCTCTACTGGGCCACTCTCCCCGAAGCGAAGCTGAACGAAATCATTGACAAGCTGATTGAAGAGGAGAAGAGAAAAGAGGAACTGAGGAAAAAAGAAGAGAAGAAGAACAAGCGTGAAGCGGGCGGCGACGAGGTTGAGCAAGACCCGATGATGGACCTCTCTGTCCCGAACAACAACGGAAAGGCGCAATGGTACTTCTACAACAAACAGCTGGTATCGCAAGGCTTGCGTGCCTTCAGACAGAAATGGGGCGAAAGAGAACTGAAGGACTTCTGGCGGTTCAGCCATGAGATATCATCCCTAATGAGCAACGACATTCCGAGCGACACGGCCGGCCTTTACGACGAACAAGGCGAAGAACTGAACGCAAGCAATGACAGCACAAGCGTTGAGGAGGTTATAGAGGAAGAGATTACCGAAGAGATTGCCGACACATTGGTAATGGACCCCACCAAACGTGAATACTACATTCAGCAGATACCTTACACCGACGAGAAAAAAGAGGCTGCACGGAAAGCCCTTTACGAGGCTCTCTACGAGTCGGGAGTAAGGTTCAAGGACAAACTCAACGACAAGGAGCTGACGATATCTTACCTTGAGCGTATTCCCGAAGAGTACCCGACGTTTGAGCGCATGGCCGAAGCCTATTACCAGCTCTTCATTGCAAGTTCACGATGGAACGAACCCGAAAAGGCTTTGCGTTACAAAGAACTGCTGATGAGCGAATACCCTGACAGTTCATTCACGAAAAAAATTCAGGAACCCGACTTCTTTGACGACGCAATGACACGCAAGCACAAGGAGGACTCTATGTACGTGAAGGCATACAAACACTACACTGACAAGGAGTATGAGCTTGTAGAGATAGAGAACATGCATGCCGCCGAAAAATATCCGAAAGGCAAGCACCGCCCGAGGTTCATGTTCATCGACGCTATGGCCAAGCTGTACGGCGGAAAGCAGGAAGAGGCGCTGACAGCTCTTGAGGAACTGTTGAAAGCATACTCAAATGACAGCATAAGCTTGTTGGCCACTGAGATTTCGACAGGCATAAAAGAGGGACGCCTGCTGCAGAGCGGCATCAGCACGTCAATATGGGACAAAAAGGCCGACGGGACAGTAAAGAGATTGAGCGATTCCATACCGGAGTTTTCAAGCAACAGGAACGAGCCCTACTACTTTGTCCTTGCATACCCGAACGACTCTCTTGACGAGAAACGCTTGCTGTTCGAGATAGCGCGCTACAACTTCTCGCGTTACATGGTACGTAACTTCGAGATGACGTTCGAGAAGCTCGCCGAGATTACCTTGTTCGAGATAAAGGAGTTCCTGAACTTCGATGAGGCATTCATATACCGCAAGCGCCTGTACGAAAACAGCGAGACCGCACGTTTGCTCGAAGGCATAAACTCTATGATAATATCAAAATCGAACCTCGATTTGTTATTAGAGTATTACAGCTTCGGCGATTATCAAGAGTTCTACGAAAAGAACCTGCTTGAAATCCCCGAAATGGAGATTGACGGATACACCCTTGACGAGCCCGACTACGACGAGGCCGAAGAGGTGATTTATTACGAAGAAGAAGAAGAATAAAGAACATGGCGAACAGACTCTTATGGGCCGACGACGAGATTGAACTGTTGAACGCCCACATAATATTTCTGAAAAGCAAAGGGTACGATGTGACTACAGTCACCAACGGCCCCGATGCTATTGAGGCATGCAAGAACGACTCATTCGACCTTATTCTGCTCGACGAGAACATGCCGGGACTAACCGGGCTTGAGACCCTTACCATAATAAAGGAAATGTCTCCTGCTACCCCCGTCGTAATGGTAACGAAGAGCGAGGAGGAAGATATTATGGAACAGGCCATCGGCTCTAAGATTGCCGACTACCTGATAAAGCCTGTAAACCCCAACCAGATTCTTCTGACACTTAAGAAGAATATTCATCACAAGGAGATAGTAGCCGAAAAAGCGAACAGCGCATACCAACAGAACATAGGCAAGCTCGCCATGCAGATTGGCGAGGCCAATACTGTCGAGGAGTGGAAAGAGGCATACAAGAAGATTGTCTACTGGGAACTTAAGTTAGAAAGCGCCGACGAACAGATGCACGAGATGCTGCAATCGCAGAAAGAGGACGCAAACACCATGTTCGGACGTTACGTTAAGAACAACTACCTGAGGTGGATGGCGGCGGAGAGGAAAGAACGTCCTCTGATGAGTCATGACATATTCAGAGAGCATATATTCCCGCTGGTGGATAATGGAGAAAAGGTATTTTTCATAATAATAGACAACTTCAGGTACGACCAATGGCGTGTGCTTGCCGACGAAATAGGCAACGACTTCTCTGTCGAGGAGGAACTTTACACCTCTATTCTGCCGACAGCGACGCAGTATGCGAGAAACGCTATATTTTCGGGGCTCATGCCAAGCAAGATAAAGGAACTGTTCCCCGAACTATGGATTGACGAAGAGGAAGAGGAAGGAAAAAACCTTAACGAAGAGGCATTGATAGCCACGCAGATTGCCCGCTACCGCCGCAAGGACAAGTTCTCGTACAGCAAGGTGCTTACATCGGCACAGGCCGACAAATACCTTGACACCATAAACAGCCTTGCCGGCAACGACATAAACGTTCTTGTGATAAACTTCATAGACATGCTGTCGCACGCCCGCACAGAGTCGCTGATGGTTAGGGAGCTGGCTTCGAACGAGGCCGCATACCGCTCAATAACATTGTCGTGGCTACGTCACTCGGCCATTAAACGTTTGTTCCGTTACCTTGCCGACAATGACTTCACGGTAATAATAACGACAGACCACGGAAGCATACAGGTCGAGTCGCCCGTAAAGGTTGTCGGCGACAAGAACACTAATACCAACCTTCGCTACAAATTAGGCAAGGCGCTTAACTATAACAGCAAGGAGGTTTTTGAGATAAAAGAACCGGCAAAGGCATTCCTGCCTGCACCGAATTTGAGCACAAGCTATATATTCGCCACGGGGGACAAGTTCTTCGCATACCCCAACAACTATAACTACTATGTGTCGTACTACAAGGACACGTTCCAGCACGGCGGCATATCTATGGAAGAGATGCTCGTGCCTATTGTAAAACTGAGACCGAAAGGAAGATAGATATATGAGAAACATCATAAGAATAAACAGCCTTGACGACTATCCCGCAGCCGCTCGTGAATTCGTGAAACTGATGGGCGACGAGAGAATTTTCGCCTTTTACGGCAAGATGGGCAGCGGAAAGACGACGTTCATAAAGAGCATATGTGAGGAGCTTGGAGTTGAGGACACCATAAACTCGCCCACATTCGCCATTGTGAACGAATATGAGGACAGGGAGCTGAACACGATATACCACTTTGACTTCTACCGCATAAAGTCGGTTGCTGAGGTATACAACATGGGATACGAGGAGTATCTCTACAGCGATGCGATATGCTTCATGGAGTGGCCCGAACTGATTGAGGAACTGCTGCCCGAAGATTGCGTGAAAGTGGTAATAGAAGAGGAAAACGACGGCTCACGCACCGTAACAATGATAAAGGAATAATAAACAGCCATAATAAACAAGACATGAAAATTAACGCGAACGCATCGGGGACAAGAACCATTGAGGTTACCGAAGCACAACTGCTGATTATCAGGAAATACTCTTTGCTCGACAGAATCGCCAACAGCGCTGGCATTATAGACGAAGACTCTTTGAACAAACTGCGCCTTACTGTACGCTCGCTCATTGCATCGCAGAAGATGGATTCCAAGGAGCTGCTTGAGCTGTGCCTCGTGCTTTACCATGAGGACATGAAGGCGCTCGGGCTGAGCAACCTCACCAAGCTCTATAACGAGTGGCTTGTGAAACAGGAAGAGGCAAAGGAAGAAGATGCATAACAGGAGAGTAACTGATTGGTTGCCTACGACACGCAAGGAGGCTGAAATGCGTGGCTGGGAAGAGATGGACGTCGTAATATTCAGCGGCGACGCTTATGTGGACCACCCCTCTTTCGGCGCAGCTGTCATAGGAAGGCTGCTTGAGGCAGAAGGGCTGAGAGTGGCTATAGTCCCGCAGCCCAACTGGCAGGACGACCTCAGAGATTTCAAGAAGATGGGGCGTCCCAGGCTCTTCTTCGGCATCTCGGCGGGCTGCATGGACTCTATGGTGAACAAGTATACCGCAGCCAAGAGGTTCCGCAGCGAGGACGCTTACTCGCCCAACGGGCAACACAGCAAACGCCCGGAATACGCCACGACCGTATATTCAAACATTCTGAAAAAGCTTTATCCCGACGCCCCGGTACTCATAGGAGGCATCGAGGCATCGATGCGACGCTTCACTCATTACGACTACTGGCAGGATTGCCTGAAGAAAAGCATACTGATAGACAGCAAAGCCGACATTCTCGTTTACGGCATGGGCGAGCAACCAATAACCGCTATCGCTAACGCCATGAAGGAGAGGCTTGCCAAGAGCGGAGAGACCCATATTACAGCTACCGTAGCGAAAGAAATAGCAAAAGAGACAAGACAGACTGGATACATCGAGAGAAAAGAGAATATCGTATTTGACAGCGAGAACGACAGAGAACTTGCACCGCACGAGGAGTGCATGAAGGATAAGGCCAAGCAGGCCGCTAACTTCCTTACGATAGAGAAGGAGTCGAACAGGGTAAACGCAAAAAGGCTGTTGCAAGAGACTGCCGAAGGCGTTGTCGTTATAAACCCGCCCTTCCCTACCATGACAACGGAGCAGCTCGACCACAGCTTTGACTTGCCCTACACACGCCTGCCGCACCCCAAATACAAAGGAAAGAGAATCCCTGCGTATGATATGATAAAACACTCTGTGAACATTCACAGAGGCTGCTTCGGCGGCTGCGCCTTCTGCACCATTTCGGCACACCAAGGAAAATTCATTGTGAACAGAAGCGAAGAGAGCATTCTGCGTGAGATAAAAGAGATTGCGAAGATGGATGATTTCAAGGGTTATCTTTCCGATCTCGGAGGCCCGTCAGCGAACATGTATATGATGCGCGGCAAAAGAAGCGAACTATGCGCAAAATGTTCACGCCCCTCATGCATTCAGCCCAAAGTATGCCCCAACCTTAACACCGACCATTCCGCACTGCTAAGACTATACAAAAAAGTGGATGCGATGCCTGAAGTAAAGAAGAGCTTCATTGGCAGCGGAGTACGCTATGACCTGTTGCTGCACAAGACTGGCGACAAGGAGTGCGACGAAACGACAGAGAGATACACCGAGGAACTCATAAGCAAACATGTAAGCGGAAGGCTCAAGGTCGCCCCTGAACATACCAATGACGAAGTCCTCTCGCTGATGAGAAAGCCGCCGTTCAGGCAATTCCATGAGTTCAAGCGTATATTCGAGAGAATAAACGGCAAGCATAATCTTAAGCAGCAGATAATACCCTATTTCATAAGCAGCCACCCGGGAAGCACAGTCGAGAGCATGGCAGAACTTGCGGCAGAGACGAAACAGCTGAACTTTCATCTTGAGCAGGTACAGGATTTCACCCCGACTCCAATGACTATGGCTACGGAAATGTACTACACCGGCATAAACCCGGAGACGGGCAAAAGCATATATGTGGCACGCAGCATGAAGGAGAAAGAGGCGCAACGCAGTTTCTTCTTCTGGTACAAGCCCGAAGAGAAGAAAAAACTTCTGCAGATACTGCGCAAGGCCGGACGCATTGACTTGATAAAAAGATTGGGACTATAAAAAAAAATCGCAACCGGTTGCGATTTTTTTTAGCTGAAAACGGGCCTGTTACTCTTCAGTTACCTCAAATTCATCTTTTCCTACGCCGCATAACGGGCAAACCCAATCCTCGGGAAGCGATTCAAACGGCGTTCCGGGCTCAATGCCCTGCTCAGGGTCGCCAATCTCAGGGTCGTATACCCATTGGCATACAGTACAAGTATATTTTTTCATAATTCAAGTTTTTAGTAATTAAACATTCTGTCAGCAAAATAGTTCGGCATGCCTGAATAGACGGCAATGAATAGAACTTGTTCGCTACTCATTGCAAATATATACAATACTTGAAATACCCGTAAAGAAGTTTTCTTAATAAAACAAAAAAGGACTATAATTTTGAAAGATACTCTTCTGTCAATATACGGACTCCTTCCGAAGCCCCTTTTCTTATAACGACAGCATTGCAGGAGGTACGCACCTCGTTCGGGTCGATAAGATATACAGGCACGCCGTAAGGCACATAATTCAACAATCCCGCGGCAGGATATACATTAAGAGATGTTCCTATAATGACGAAAGCGTCAATATCCCTTAAAGCCATAACAGCGTCTTCCATTCTTGGCACGGCCTCGCCGAACCATACAATGAACGGACGCAGCTGCGAGCCGTCGCCCGCCTTGTCGCCGATAGACATCAACGGAGCTTCGGGAGAGAGTTCACGGACATATTCAAGGTTCTCGGGTTCGTACGACGAACAGCCTTTCATCAGTTCGCCATGCAGATGTATTACATTTGTCGAGCCTGCACGCTCATGAAGATTATCGACGTTCTGCGTTATGATTGTCACATCGAACTTGCCTTCCAATTCAGCAAGCAATCTATGTCCCTCATTCGGAGACTTTTCGAGCATCTCTACACGACGTTTGTTATAGAACTCTATTACAAGTTCCGGATTAGCCCTGTAACCTTCGGGAGTCGCCACCTGCTCTACAGGATAGTTATCCCATAATCCGCCACCGCCGCGGAATGTGGAAAGGCCGCTTTCGACACTCATGCCGGCACCGGTAAGAACCGCAATCTTTTTCATATCATTTAAAAAAATGGGAGAGGCAAGCACCCCTCCCATATCATTATTTATTTTCGTTAGCATTTTCAGCAACCTCTACCGCCTCATCGGGAAGCGGGAGATACCAGTTCTGCTTGTCGAGCATCTTGCTGTATACAGCCGGGTCATACTCGAATCCCTCGTTGCTACGATACCTTACATGGTTAGGATAGCTACGTCCGGCTATACGCATAGCAAGCATATCGGGGTCATCATATGCTTCGGCAAAACGTACAAGGTCTCCGAAACGGAAGCCCTCCCACGAAAGTTCAAGAGCGAGTTCGTCAAGGATAAGGTCGGCAACATATTTCACGAAGTCTTCCTGCTCATACTTGACGCCGGGTTTGATAGTCTCGACAGTTCCGGACAGATCGACATCGCCGTTGTAACGTGCTACACACAAAGTGTCGAGCGCATAGTAAGCGTTATGTTCAGCATCGCCTCCGGTGCCGCGTGAGTGTATACCAAAATTGCCGGTGAATGCAGTATGGGTAAAATCGTAATCCAGAATATCTTTATACCCAGCTAAATATTCATTTCTTACCTCAATACTGTCGGCTTTCTTTCCGTCTTCGCCGTATGTATATTTCCAGATGGTATCGCCTGCGGCATTCAAAGCCACGCTGTCTTTATAAACAGGATTCTGTATCAGACGGTATTCGTCCTTCGCTCCGGACTTCAATATTGTCATAGCGAACTCCATGGCGCCTTCATAGCCTTTCTGTTCCAAGCCCAACAACGCCTCCGCAAAACGCAGATACGCAAGTTCGGCACGCTGCAATACTATCAAAGAAGTGTTTATTGAAGGGACATGCGAGAAGTTCATGTTAAAGTTCTTGGACGACTCCAGATTGAACTTCGCGATAATATTCTTATACTCTGTCTTCAGCACGTCATTATCGGTCTGAGAATATGTGGTAGCTTTGATACGCAAGTCGCCCGGATATTCGTAAGAGTCACCGTATTGGCTCTTTTCAGGCTTTTTGGGGTCACCTTTTATGTAACGGTACTTCTGAGACTGAGAAAGGCCGATAAAGCCGGGAGAGGCGAACACTTGCGCTCCGCCCAAGTCGTTCTGCGGCGAGAATACGGCAGCCAAATCCGATGTCGAGCCAAGCAGTTCGCTGTTGGCGAACGGAACGACCGCAAAATACTTGTTAGCATTTGATGAGTAGTTATCAAGCGCGAACAATGAAGAATAAGAATTTTGCATATTCTTGCCGTTCTCTTCACCATATTTCACTAAGTTACTGTTGTCGGCAAAGCGCGGAGCCTTGTTGTTTGTACCCTCGCCTGTGATTTGAGCATAGAAATACTTTGCGGCATTCTTATAGTCACCCTTCCATAAATACATTTCTCCGAGAAGCATACGTATGGGAACAAACAGCTTGCTTGTCTCTATGGTCGTATTGTTATAACCGAAAGTTATAATTTTTCCGCCATCATCCCATGCAGGCATAGTATAAGATATCGGGTTTTCATATGGCAGGATATCCTCGATAAGCTTATCCATTACCTCAACACGTGACAATTTAGGAGCGTCAAGCACAGCCTGCGCTGCCGAGTGGGTAGTAATAGGCTTGTCGAAGTACGGGATTTCGTTATGGTTTATCGCCAACTGCAAATATGTCCATGCTCTCATGCTCTTTACCGCCACATATTCCGGCATCATATAATAGATACCGTTCTTATTCAAAGTCGTATCGACACGATTCAGGTATATATTACAGTTGTTGATAACAGAATAATAGTCCTTCACGCTGAGATACTTATTCGTCTCGCTGTTGGTGAAGTTCGAGTTGCACAACTCCTGAATGTCTACTACAGCCTCGGTATTGCTTGGCACTACGAGGTCGGCACGCAGTTCGTTCAGCAGAATATGACGGTCCGCAATACCCTGTACCGACTTCAGGATACCCAATACGGAAAAGACGGAGTCATTGGCAGACCAATCGTTATACTCGTATTCTACACGGTCTGAATCGGCATTCAACATATCCTGGCATGAAGAGAACATGAAAGTTCCTATGAACAGGAATGTCATTGTATAAACAAGATTCTTTTTCATTGTATAATATATTTGTTTTCTTGCCTTTAAGATAAAGCAGGAAATTCGTTTCATTAAAGATTTACCTTAACACCGAGGTGGAAACTGCGTGTCTGCGGCAGCAGACCGGCATCAACACCCTGATACAATATATTGTTGTTTACCGAGAACTCCGGATCCATACCTCTGTACTTTGTCAAAGTAAAGATATTCTCTGCAGCTCCCCACACTGTAATACCCTGCAGCCAACTTACCGAGAGAGGAATGTCGTATGAAAGTTTCACAGTCTTCAGACGCAGATATGAGCCATCCTCTATCCAGCGGTCAGAGAAACGCGAGTTGCCGGTCGGGTCGCCGAATGCGATAGCCGGAATATCGGTCTTCTGACCGTCAAACGCCCAACGGTTGGCCATTGTCGCAAGCTGGTTATAGAAAGAAGAGCCACTCTCAAGCTGTCTGCGATAGTAGTTGTATATATCGTTGCCGAGAGAATAGTTAAAGCCTACATCGAGCTTTATACCCTTATACGAAAGTGTCGTAAACAGGTTTCCGTAGATATCGGGGTTAGGGTCACCTATGATTGTCTTGTCGTTAGCGTCGATAAGACCGGGCTTGTCACCGGGATTGACATCAACGAATTTCACGTCGCCGGGTTTGAAGTATGTCGCAGCCTCTGTAGCGTCAAGCTGATAGAGAGGGTGCTGCATTTCGTCAATATCCTTTTGGCTTGAAATAACGCCGTCTGTTTTGTATCCCCAGAACACGCCCACCGGCTGGCCTTTAATAGTCGCCACCTCGCCTCCGTAAACCGATACCGGAGCGACATCCTCGTCAAGAGCCACAATCTCGTTCTCGTAGTGACCTACAGAAAGTCCGAGTTCCCATTGGAAGTCACGGGTATTGATCAGCTTAGCGTTCAACATAGCCTCAAGACCCATGTTTCTGAGAGTACCTCCGTTAGCCCAATAGGTATCAAGACCTGTCACGTACGGATACTTCTTTTGGACAAGCAGGTCATTAGTCTGGGAATAATACCAGTCAAATGACAAACCGAGACGGTTGTCAAGGAATGCCGCATCAAGACCGACATTGAAACGGGACGTGCTTTCCCACTTTATACCGTCGTTCTCGACATTGCCGAGCTGAAGACCCATGTACTGGTCATGATATTTCACAGCCTGCAAATAGCTGCGGGCCGCAAAATAGTCAATGGCGTCATTACCTGTGATATCGAAGCCCGCGCGCAACTTAAGCATATTTACAGGTCTAGCGTTGAACCAATCCTCAGAAGAGATAAGCCATGCAGCCTGTACTGAGGGGAAGAGACCCCATGCCACGCCTCCTATCTTCATAGCGCCGGCAGCCTTTACGCCGAAACGGGACGAAGTCTCCAATGAAGCGGCAAGCTGCAAGAAGTACTTAGTCTTGTAAGAGTAGTCAGCCGACAAGTACCATGCGATGTTCGCCCAAGTATTATTGTCACCTTTATTTGACAAGTGGTTAAGATTAGTGTTGATGTTGAACATATTGTCACCGCCGGTGTTGGCGCCGCTGATAGAGTTCGAGTCAAACGAGAAGCTTGTATAACGGAAACCGCCGAACACGTTCACCGCATGAGCGCCGAAAGTCTTTCTCCAATCGACACGGGTGTCGCTTGATATCGCGCTCTCCTTGCCGAAGGATGAGCCCAGGTAGTTACCAATCTTACCGTTCAAAGACTTTACATAGAAGTGATAGTAGCTGTTGTCCGCCGCTGTAGCATATGGCAAGAAATACTTTTCGCTTATGCGGTGCAAAGAATAGTTGAAGGTCTCGGTAATGGTGAAATCGCCCAATTTCAGTTCCGGAGCGACAGTAACGCCGAGGTTGGTGTACTCCATTTCGTTCTTCTGCGTTCCCTTACCCTTTGTAAGGATTGTCATAGGGTTATAAAGGGCGTTGTTCGGATATGTGACTCCGGCAGCTTTAGCAACGTCAAAGGCGAAGTCGTCGGCAACGTCAAGGATGTTGCTTTTCTTTCCTGAGACCGAATAACGGTACGGGCTCAAGAACGGCGACTTTACGTCGGCCAAAGCTCCTATTGAAGAAAGCGGGAATGCAGTCTCGTCCTCGCGTAGACCGTCGTCGAGCAATTCTCGCGCTACACGTGAATATGAAATGTCGATACGGGTAGTGAAGTTGTCGGCAAGCAGAATATCAGAGTTAAGGCGGACATTCAGACGGTCGAAAGAGTTGTTCTTCAACGGAGAATCGCCCATCGTATAACCGAACGAGAAGTTATACATAGCGACGTCGTCACCACCCTCAACATTCAGTTTGTAATTCTGCGTAAAGGCCTCGCGGTATACCAAGTCCGTCCAATCGGTATTATTGTGGTATTTGTCATAATAGATAAAGCCTTCGCCGGTTTTGTCGTTATATTTATCACTGCGGAGGAACGGAATGTTTCTGTTCGCGTTCACGTCCATTGTACCGATAAGGTCGTTGGCATATATACGATAGTTCTCGGCATCGAGCATCTTGTATGTCTGGGGCTCCAAAGAGATATTCGCATATATGTTCGCTGTAATTCTCGTAGCCATGCTCTCGCCACGCTTGGTATTGATTATTACCACGCCGTTCGCGGCCCTTGCGCCGTATATCGCCGTGGCGTTCTTAAGCACCTTGACCTCGCGGATATCGTTCACGTCAATGGCCGAAAGGACATTGTTATATATACCCATGTGGAGCGCTTCCCTGTCTTCCTGTCCGTCCCAGATTACTCCGTCAACCACATATAGAGGCTGAGTGTTGGCGTTCAGTGAATTAATACCGCGGATAAACATTGTAGCGCCCACGCCGATAGCACCCGAACGTGTTATAGAGCGGACGTCGGCTCCGAGTTTCTTCTGAATGTCGCTTTCGATAGTGATTGCGGTCGATATGTCCTCGCTGAGCGAACGTTCTGCCGTTATAACGATGTCCTCGCTATAATTGCCCTGGAATTTGTCGCTGTAGAGGCGTACGTTCACGACATCCTTGCCGCCTATGGCGCGCTGTACCAGAAGATATTCAGGAGTAGAGAAGCTCAACAATGTAACATAAGAAGGAACATTCAGCTTATACTTACCTTCAGCATCGGTCATTGTAGTAATTCTGCGATGACCTGTAGCCTGAACGCGCACACCTGCCATAGGCAAGTTCGTAGCGGCGTCATAAACAGTACCGATAATAGTACGTGCCTCCTGTACAGCAGTTTTCTCGCTTGCGGCGGCATCGGCCTTCTTGTCGTCAAGCTCGCCTTCAAATGCTGTTACAGCCGATGGCATGAATATAACCATTGCCATCAATAATTGCATTAATTGTCGCATATACATAGTTAAATTTCTTTTTTTCATCAGACATACTGTTATTCGGCATCTTCGACCGGAATCAGCAGAATAGCATCAATACGCAAAGTCTTATCATTCGCACTCAGACCCCAGGATGTTATATCCAATGTCGTGGTAAAGTCAGCATTCTTTTGTGTATTGTAATATTCGCAATACGGGAAAGTTATTGACTTTGGAGTCTTGTCAATATAACTTACCGGGAAGAACAATGTATCCACACGGTTAGGGTCATTCGAAATCATCGTTGCCGAATAGACCGGCTGTTGCTCGCCGTTCTGAGAAATCGTGAGGTTCAAGCAAGCAGGTTTGTTCGGTTCTTGCGATTCAACCGTGATATCCTTCGGGACAAGGATTATAGCAATCTTGTACGAAGCCGATTTTACGTTAGGCAACCTGTAAGATACCTGAGCCGTACTACCTTGAGTATATGCCTCGTAGTATCTGTCGCCGGAGAGCCTTGAACCGCCCTTCTTGTCATAATCCCTGTATACCGGACGCATTTCGCCTCTTGTCACGGTGAAGAAACGATGTTCTTCGACACCGTTTGTCGAGATTCTCATTTCGGTATTCTCACCCTCAATCTTGATTGTGTCATGCCACAAGTCGAAGATACTATAAGGGAATTTGTTTATAATATTGAATGTACCGTTTGAAAGTTCCTTATTATGAACAATCGTGCTTTTTTCAAAAAGATCGGGCTTGAACACAGGACGTTCCCACTTATCACGGTTTGCAGGCAACAGGGAGTCGTCATCGGCATACATCTGCTCATACTCGCTGAAGGTAAGATACTTTACCATATTGTAACGAGGATAGAAGTGCTTCAGGGAGTCGATATATCTTGCATCGGCCTTGATTGAAGCCGGCAGATTCTTCGTACTGTAGTTAAAGTGTTTCTCGGCCTGTTTCATGAAGCTGTTCCAAACTGCGTTGGTAGGCACATAGATATCATACAGAGAGTCCTCGGCTTCGATATGGCCGACGCCGTTGTATACGTTCAGCAGTTTGTTTGTCGTCACGAAGACTGAGTCAAGATATGTCTGAACGCCATCAACGATAGGACCCGAAATACTCTGGTACTCATCGAATTTAGTATCGTCATATGAATAGAGGAAGTTCGCGAACGAGTCAATCTCATGACCGTCGAGCGCAGCCTTGTCCATTTTGAGATACTCCCATATATTATATTTGTACTGTGACGCCTTCTCAAGTTTGTGCAACATACCGTTCAAGACTTTTATATTGTCTTGTACCAAATTGCGGCCTCCGAACTTGTAACCGGTTTTGTATGAGCCCTCAAAGACAACCATCTTGTCGTTTACCATCACTACGAAATTATTCTTTTCGAAGATACCTTTAGCGGCATGCAGATGGTTAGCGACATGCGACTCGACGAATGTTTTCATCACATCGTCTCTGTAGCCGTCCTTGATTCGTTTAATGACAGAGTCTTTATCGAACGCTTCATTTACCGGAGCCCACAAAGTATATACTCTTGACGTATTGAACAAAGAGTCAGCGACATCGAATGTAGCGCCGGGCAGATTGCAAGCCTTAAGCACTTCGACAAAATTGGTCAAATCCTTGTCGGCCATAATTACTTCGTACAAAGTCTTGTCGGCATACGGAGCCTCAGGAGTAACCTCCGGACCAATCTTGTCTTCGCAGGAAGTTCCGGCAAACAGCGCGGCAAGAAGCGCTACGCCTGCAAGAATCTTATGTTTAAATATTGTATTCATATTAATCTGTTTTCTTATTACCGAAATTATTTATTGCATTTACATAGATAATAATAAGCATGCATTATTTTATCATCTCAGTTGAAGACTCTTGATTCTTATATGCAGGGTTCTGCTTCAAGTTCTTGTTGAATCGCAGCTCGTCGATATATATCGGGAAGAATAGGCCATCGATTGTAGACATCTTGCTCTTTACCACACCGGCATTGCTGTCAAGTTTGTCAGCCACGAATGTTATATTCTTTGTACTCTTTTCTCTCAATGCGACACGTACAAGGTCATACCAACGTTTTCCTTCAAAAGCGAGTTCTCTTGCACGCTCGTCAAGCACAAGCTGAGCGCACGGTTCTCTGTTCAAGTAAGAAGACTCCTGTAATGGATTCTTTATATTTGTCACATCCTCTCTTGAACGTCTGTTGATAGAGTCCACTATCTCAAATGCCTGCTTGAAATGTTCGGTTCCGGACGAAGGCCTATGAGCCAAAGCCTCTGCCTTCATCAGCATGACATCGGTTTTTCGGTAAACAATCCAGTTCGGGTCATAATTATTGTCTTGGCGGTACTCACGTTCGCTATCCGGCAGAGGTGATGTTCTTGCGGTATATTTTGCTACAGCGATATCCTTTTTGTTTTGCTCATCATCATTTCCGGAAGAGCTTACAGGTTTTGTCGTATAAGAATAGAGACGCAGGTCGTCATTTTCATACTTGCTGAGGAAACTGTTAGGAACAACTACTTCGGCGTAATTGCCGTTCGCACCATAGAGTCCCTTGATACTGCCCGTATTTTCCATGTTGCCTTCTGCAAAACCGCCATTGAATTCGTTATTGCTTTTGGCATTCTCGCCATCAAGCTGAAGTTCGAAAATCGACTCCGATGAGTTCTTGCCGCCGAATATTTCATTGTAAGCGGTGCTATGCTTTGTTTTCGACAGTTCCTCGCCCTCATTACGTATAAGACAGAACTTGTCGTTGCTCTTGACGGTTTTGTCCTTATTATAGAGTTCGTTCATGCTGGTTATAACAGCATCACAGCTGTTGATACACTGCGAGTAATATTTCTCAATGTCACCGCTCTTGACAAGGGCGCTTTCTCCTTCATAATATGTCGCAAAAGCGGCAAGCCACAGACTCACGTCCGCCTTCATAGCCAAGACAGCATTACGGGTTATTCTGCCGCAGTTCTGTGCCGGATTTGAATAGTTTCCTGAAGGCATGACCAAATTCTCGGCAGTGTTAAGGTCTTCCATTATATAATTGAGCGCCTCCAATGGATGCACCTGCTCAAAATCAGGCAGTTCGGCATCATTTACAGAAGGTGCCAAAGCCATTGGTATATCACGGAAAGTTCGTACCAAGTAGAAATGGCACAAAGCGCGCATTGCGTACATTTCGCCAAGAACAGGATTAAGGTCACCCTCAGTAAAGTCCGGGTCTCTCTGAACAACCAACGGAGCGTACTCAATCACGAGGTTCGCATAATTGATTGCCTCGTAATAGACAGACCAATTGGCATAAACGTTGTCATCGAGTATATTGGCTTCGCAAATGTATTTAAATGTCTGTTTATAACTCGCCGGGAATTTAAGATTGTCGGCACGCAGGTCACCCCAAACAATAGCTCTTGACACGGCTTTGCCGCTGAGCAGTTTCAAATAGCTTGTAGCCATCATGCCATTAACCTCGTCCTTTGTCTGCCAGAAGTTTTCATGCACGATTTTATCGGGCGGGATAATGGTCAGATAGTCGGTACAAGATGTCATAAAGGTAGCGAATGCGACCGCTGCCACTAAAACATATTTCTTTAATATATTATATATCCTTTTCATAGTCATCAACTTTTAGAAACCGAGAGATAATGTAAGAGTGTATGAACGGGGACGCGGTGTTTTTGAATCGTCATATGCGATACCGCTATTGTCGGACGCGATCTCCGGTTCAAGACCTGTATACTTGGTCCAGCAATACACGTTATCTACCGAAGCATAGAGATTCAACTGCTTCAATCCGATTTTCTTAATCAATGACGGCTCAAATGAGTAAGAGAGCTGGATATTGTTGCATCGCACGTACGAAGCGTCCTCGACGTAACGGTCGCTTCCGAGGTAGTTGAAAGCGTTGCCGCTGCCGTATACCGCTCTCGGTATCTCCGTAACGTCGCCTTCTTTACGCCAGCGCCAGTTCACGGCGATACTCTGGTTGTCGAACGTAGCCATGTTCTCGAAGCTCATTCTTGCGCGGTTCACGACGTCTACATGCAGACGATACGCGAAGTTCGCCTTAATACTGAACTTCTTGTAACGCAATGTCAAACCGAAACCTCCTTGTGCCGCAGGATTCGAGTTTCCGAGATAGACGATGTCGAGCTGGTTGATTGTACCGTCATGGTTCACGTCCTCATAGATTGCGTCACCTCCGCGGAACTCATAACCGCCGAACGATGTGAATTTTTCATTGTCATAGAACAATGACAGCTTCTTAGGTGTACCGTCGGCCTCATAAATCACATTGCCGTCGGCATCACGTACTATAGGACAGCTCCAAAGTCTCTCGTCGGCAAAGGCCTTTTCGCCACGCGCTACTTTTTCTTTCTCAGCCTGTTCAACATCCAAAGCCTTCTGCCAGTTCTTGTAGCTGTAACGGTACACGCCTTTGTAACGGAAGCCGTAAATAGCGCCGCTCGGCGTACCGGTCTGAATATATGGCAGATATATGGAGTTCTCAGGTTTATCGTACTTGCCGTTTCTGTCCTCAAGATAAGCCTCCTCGAGTTCAACGATTTCATTGTAGTTGTTACCAATGTTGAAGTAAAGCGACAATGAAAAATCTTTAGCGAGTTTAATATTGTTGGCGCTAAGGTTAAGTTCCCAACCGTAGTTGCGGACAGAACCGGAGTTCTTGTAGGCGAGCGATGAATAACCTGTTGATGACGGTATCTTATAACCGCTGATAATCTGGTCGTATGTCGTACCGTCGTAATAGTTGAACGAACCGGTAATCAAATCTTTGAAGAAACCGAAGTCGCTACCGATGTTCCACTCCCGTTTGTCCGAACGGCGAAGGTCGGTCAAACGGATACCGTCCATCTTGTATCCGGGCATGTTAAGATAGCTGTAGCCGTATGCTGAATAGCTGTTGAAAGTCTTGTTCTCGCCAGGAGCATGACCGTCCATACCGAAACCGGGACGCAAAGACAACATGCTCAGAACAGGCTTGGCCCACTCCATCCAGCTTTCGTCAGAGATGTTCCAACGACCTGAAACCGCAGGGAATATCGCCCATTTCCTATCGTCGCCCATAGCGGTGTTACCCTCGGCGCGTGCAGTAACACGCAACATATACTTAGATTTGTATGAGTAGTGAGCGTCCAAAAGGAAGTTTACGTCTCTGCTTTCCCATTTGCCTGTAGAAGTTTCTTTCAACTTTGAACCGACCGTAGAACTGCTGATATTGCCGGTGGGCAAACCGATTGCGACAGCGTTCTGAGAGTTACCGTTGCCTGTAGTGAGTTCGAAACGGGCGCTCGCTGTCAGATAATGGTCTCTGCTGCCCAAATACGGAGTAAAGACAAGTTCATGACGTGTCGTAAAGTAAAGGCTCTTGCTGTCGTAAGACTCAGACCTGTTCTTGTCCGCAGATATCCAGTCGTCAGTAGAGAGTTCAGCCGGAAAGTACTTAGTGTTTGTAGCCGTAGAAGCGCTCAGGTTTACCATACCTCGGTACTTAAGCTGTGTCTGGTTGTCCTCAAGGCCAAGCAGATTATACTCGAACGTAATCTGAGGAGTAATGCTGTAGTTTGTTCCGTACTTCTTCGCAAGGTCGGCCTCGCCCAACGGGTTTGTTTTGCCGAACATGTATTTCTGAAGTTCGTTAGCGTTGGCATATTCGAGCATTGTATAGTATTCGTCGAGTTTGTTGCCGTTCTTGTCCTCGGTATATATGCTCATATTAGGCATCATAAGCAATGCGGAATAAAGAGGACTGCCCATGTTCATTCTGTTCTTGTTATATGTGAACGAGAAGTCGGCGATAACCTTGATTCTCTCGGACACATAGTAGTCAAGAGCCATACGTGTAGTGAAACGGTTAAGGTTCTGACCGACAACCTGACCCGTTTCATTGGTATAACCGCCGGAAATACGGAAGGTAGCTTTCTCGCCGCCGCCGCTCAGGTTGAGTGTATAGTCATTCGTATAACCATGTTTTGAAACAGCATCAACCCAGTCCGAATTGTTGTCATAGTTTCTCCATTCTGGGAAGTCCTGGTCGTAGTTCAGCTCGTCAATGTCCACTCCTTTCTGGTCTCTGTTATACAGAGCCTGCTTGATAAGCATCGTATAGTCGTCACCGTTCAACAAGTTGAAACCGCTCGGCGTCCATTTATCCTTGAACTTGTACGAGAAGTTCACTCGTGTAGGACCGCGTTTACCGCGGCGGGTCTTGATTTTGATGACACCGTTCGCGCCTCTTGAACCCCAGGCAGCGCAAGATGCGGCATCCTTGAGTACCTCGATCTCCGCGATATCTTCGGGGTTAATCATAAGAAGTTCGGCGAAGCTCTCGTTAGTAGCCGATGTAATGTCGAACGAGCCCTGGTCCACATCCAACGGGTTGTCGTCTACGACGATAAGCGGTGTAGCGTCACCTTCAAGCATTGAGTTACCGCGAAGACGCATCTGAGTACCTGAGCCGACGTCACCCGACCCGAATACGATGTCAAGACCGGCGACCTGTCCCTGAAGGGCCTGGTCTACAGAGGTAAATGAGAGACCCTCCATTTCGTCCATATTCACCTTTTGCGTCGCATGAGTCATCTCACGCTCAAGAATGTCAAGACCGCCGGTACGCTGTCTCTGCTGAGCGACAATCTCAACGGCGTCGAGCACGTTGTCCTCTTCCAGCTTTATATTGAAGACGGTGCGGTTACCGATCTCGATACGTTGGGTCTTATAGCCGATGTAAGATATTTCGAGGATATTGCCGGTGTTCTTGACGACCATTGAGAAGTTACCCTCAAAGTCGGTAGCGGAAGCCTCGATGATACGATTACTCTTGTCACGCTCGGTAATATTCACCATAATCAGCGGACCTTCGGCATCACTTGTAACCGTACCGGAAATTCTCGCGCTTTTTTGTGCGAAAGCGGCACTGCTTAGAGTACCGAAAAGCACGAGCAGGAATAAATGCTTTATTTTTATCATGGCTGTTATAATTATTCTACATCACTGTTGTTATCTGAAGCGTCGCCTTTGTCTGCCGGCACGAATACCGTATCAAACTCGACTTCGGTAATATCTCCGTTATTGCTTACCTTTTGCAGATATTTCTTGCCACCCCTCGTGACGGTATCGAATTCGATTGTGTCCGGTTTGCCCTTTTCCTTTGCCGGCACGACCTTAAGCAGATAACCGTCTGAGGTAATATGCATAGGCTTTTCATTTTTCAGGACGAAAGTCTCTTCCTTCGTAAGAGTCCGCTCCATTTCGGGCAGCTTCTCCATGATATATCCTGTATTATAATAATAGGTAGTGTCAGCAACAGAGACTGCCGTTCTGCCAAGTTTCGCTACGAGATAGCAATCCTCGCCGAATTTCATAGCGTCGAAGCCGTCCGTACCGCCTGCGACCTTCATTGTATCCACAAGACAGCCGTTGCTTGCGAAACGCTTAAAGCGGTCGCCTTCATAGCCGAACATGTCTCCATTCTGCAAAGCCCTGTCGATAGGCTGAATTACGGCGTATGAAGATGTCACGATGTCATTGCCGTTCCATATAATATCACGGCACATTACATTCCATGTGATATTCTCATTCTCCTTAGGAGTATTCACTATTCTTGCCTCATAGCCCAAATTGTCCGTTACGACAATTGTTGTATTGCCGGCATCGCTCTTTACCGTATTCTCGTAGAAGCGGCCCGTCTCGCTGTTTATGACAGCCGTAGAATAAGAAGCCTCATAGTTGCTGCCGCCGCCGGGAGCCGGTACCGAGAACGCACATTCATCGTAGTATACCGAATTATCCTGGAAGTGGTAACGCACGAAGTTGTTCAGAAGACGCAACATCGAAGCGGCTCTGCCCGGTTCTTTGTCGGCGATCTCTTCAATTTCGCCCCATGTAGGAAGACCTTTAGCGAGCATTTCGTCTATCGCCGCGTTAGAGGGCACATATACCGTGTAATGGAAGGTATTGAAGAACGGAACGCTGTATGAACTCTTTTCATTGTTATTATCAAGAGAATAGAATATTGAGTAAAGCCTTATCGAGTCCTTTACAGTCATGTCGCCGGCCTTAAGACCGAACATCTTCATCAATGAGTTCTCAAGGTTGATGCGTGTGCCGTCACCGTCCACGTCGGCAAGATTACACAGGTTATAGAAGTGGTGGTATATGTCATCGGCATTCTTCGCATGTGCCGACATGTTCTTGTATACACTGTTTCTTGGAGGTGTAGGTATTGCCGAATAGAACAACTTTCCAGCGTTTTCATCGACCTCTTTTTCACCTTCTCCTTCTGTGCCGCTTTCGGCGCCGCCTGTACCGCTTTCAGATGCTCTGAAGGCGTTCTCGCCGCCTGCAACGCCCTCGTTGCCGCCCTCACCCTCGCCGCTTGTTTCACCGCCGGGGATATTGATTTCGCTCTTTAGCTCTTCGGGGATAGATGTTGTATATGTATAACCGTTCACTTTTAGTTCAGAATTGTTTGAAGCCACATAGATATCCTTTTGCAGTTTCTGGCACAGTTCAAGCTGCTCGCCGCCATAGAATTTCACGCAGTTAGGATCCGTAGCGTCTACCTTGATGGTTCCGTAGCCCTTTGTTCTGTAATATTTTTTGTCGGCACGCAATTTCTGATCTTTCTCATGCACTATAATAAGATAATCGAGAACATCGGCCATACGATTCTTGGTAAAGCCATTGCCGCCAATGCCGAAGTTTGTCGGGATATCCGTCGAATCGACAAGCAACGTGTTCTCGTTTACATTGTATACGTCGGCCCAGAACTCCACCGCTTTAGTTTTATTATCGGGACGCTTGTTGTCGTAATGCAATGAATACGCTTTCTTCTTTATTGTTGAAGGGTTGGCAAACGTTACCGGATCATAGTACACGAAATAGTCGTTCACAGGAACAATGAATGAATAGTCCGCATCCATAGCAAGCAGATAGTAATCATAACGCAGCTGCTTGATGATTGTACGCATGATGCTCAAATTGTCATGAATGGTGGTAGGAGCCGATACCGCATCGTAGGCAGCCGGACCGAATACTTTATTCATAAGGTATACGACACCGTTATTGGCGATAAGACACTCGTCAATAAATTCCTCCTTTATACCCATTTCGTCGTTAGCGTCGTTCGTAACCTTGAAGAAACGGCTTGGAACCGAGTTTACGAATGAAGGCTTCATCAGGTTATTGACGAATGAAGCGATATTAACCTGCGGCACGCTGTCAAGAGCCGCGAGCAATGCCGGGATATTCTCTTCGGCATACTCGGTTGAGAGGTTTGCGTTTGGAGCGAAATAGTCTATCAAGAACTTGCCAAGCCCCTCTTTGCCCGCAAAATATTCATACAAACACTCGTCCTTAGGAACGAACATTGCGCCCATATCCTCAAGCTTGCCAAGACCGCCGCTGTACTCGTTCTTGCCCGGGTCATAGTTCAACAATTCATCGCTTAGAGGATTCTTTCCGTCTTTGAGCAAAGCATGCGAGGTATACTCTTTAGTAAAATAGCGCAAAGCGAATAATGAGTCGCCGTTCTCTTCAATTTTATAGAATTCCGGAACACAGAAACGGTCGAGAAGGTGGCTGAATATTTTTGTGTCCTTATGTACACGCAACTCGCCCGCCATGTTGGTGGGAGGCAAAAGCACGTCGTCCATACGGTAGAGATAACCGTTCTTGCAAGCGATAGTCATGACATCCTCGGAATACTCGCCCGTATTGACCTCGCCGTCTACTACCTTGTTGTCAAAGATGAACGCATCGCCTTCTTTATATTCCTTTCCTTTACCGTCTTTCTTCTTTTGGAAAAGGAAGTTGATGTCCGAAATCTCAAGATTGTTTGTTCTGATGTAATCGCCGAGGAAGTGTACCATCATAGGCTTGCCCTGGTCCATGAGAAGCTTCATATCTTCAGTTCTCCCGGAACCTCGGAGTTCGTCCCAATAAATATTGTATGTAGGCCACTTCGCATGATGCTCAAAGTATTCGCCATTAACGACAGGCACATCGTTGATAGCCTCGAACGATGTCGTACGGCGCAAGCACTTGCCCTCATCAGATACGTCAGAACTTGTATTTGCCATCATGTCGAGCAGCATAGCGTTGTCGAGCATTGAGCTGTAAAGAATAGTCTTCATCTGGGGTATTGTCATATCTTCGATACATGTCACGCCCCACTTGTTGTTTCCGTCCTTGAAGAAACGCTCGAACGCCTCGTCGTCGGCGACAAAGAGCGTTCTGCTGCCGGTGTGGTTAAGAGTCGTCTTCTCTCCCAAAGTGTCGATAAGCTGAAGATAGTTCTTGTAGCTGTGACTTTCAGTACCCTCCTCAAGGAATGCGTAAATGCTCGCTCCGAGCCAATCGGGTTCGGAGTCGTCATACCTGTAATCATCAAGCATATCCTTGCAAGACTGCAGTGAACCGCCAACAAAAAGCAGGCACACTGCGAAGAGTGAGGCCCTACAGAATTTACTTAAACGGTGCTTAAACATAAGTGCAAATTTATTAATTATTATTTTTTCATATTTTTAAACACAAAGCGTACGGGCACAATGCGCCCTTACTTACCATGCAAAAATAAGACTTTTAAATAAATCTTTGCATAAATAGGTATTTTTTTTCGCCAACAAGCTTCTTTTTTCACATTTGAAGCAAAAAAAATCTTCCATTTCTGCCACAAGAGCAAAAAACAGAAGATTTTTAACTTTTATAGAATTTAACAGCTAAGTGTTAAAATTTACTTTATATTTGGCACATATTTAACACTTACCGATTCCCCTTTCGCAACCTCGGCGAACTCTTGCGGAGTGAATTTCACAGGCTCTATCATGAATTCCGGAACGTTGTACGAGCGGTCAAAAAAGTCATAGAATTCGGCGCTCTCCTGCGGCAGCAGGAAAGCCTTTTCGGCCGTGCCGTCGGCGTTCATGCGGGCGATGTAAAGACGGCTGTAGTTAGTATCGTCGCGACGGCTCGCAAAGAGTATCCATTTGCCGTCGCTGCTCCATGCGTGATAGCTTTCGGCGAAGGGGGAATTGGCTTTTTCGAGAGGCCAATACTCTTTCGTCCGCAGGTCGAGCGCATAGAGGTCGGCATCCTTATGCCAGATATGGAAGCAGCCGTATTCGGCAAGGGCGAAGAGCATATATCTGCCGCATGGCGAAACACGGGGGAAAGTAGCGCTCTTGCCGAGGGCGGTAGCCTTGAATATCGTGTCTGCCGCACCGAACTCGCCGGTTTCGGGATTCCATTCACGGCTCAGGATATCATATTTTATATCCTTATAACGCATCACGAGCTCGCCGTCCCAATTGATTGAAGTGTCAAGACGCTCCATGTGCGCCGAGCCGTAATATATCGTTCGACCGTCGGCCGACCAGCAGGGGAAGACTTCAAGGTCGTCGGGGCTGTTCGCCACATGGGCGACAGTCTCTTTTACAGGATTGTATACGATGACGTCGCTCGCTTTGTCCTGCACCTCGACTTTGTTGGAATTTTTCGTATGGAAAACCTGCCCTGTATTGTTCACTGAATACGCGACAACGTCATACTTGGGATTAAAGGAAGGATAAACGCCCGCCGATATCGTGGAGTCGGTCTTCAGATTGAGCTTCTTCACCTTGCCGTCATGTATGAATATCGTTCCTCCCATGTGTTGCCTCATGTGGAACTGCATGTTATCGGTCTTGTAGTTCTTGTAGGCATGGCAGTTTATGCACTGGCCTTCGGGTTCAGCGGGAACGAGCCTGTTGCAATATATCACATTCTCTTCAAAAGTGGAGAGATTACGCTGGCATATTCTAAGATCCTCGTATGCTACATATGAGGGCGGAATAAGGCGGTATGATATGTAGGAGTCGATTGAGTCGGCTGAGACCTTGAATTCGAACGGAGCGAAACGGCGCCACCCTTCTTTGCCTTTCGCATACACCTCGACGCTCACGCTGCCGCCTTTGCCGGCACTCAACAGCTCACGCCATTCAGCTATCGGGAGCGACACTTCCCTGCCGCCCGCGACGAACTCCTTGCCGCCGCCCGACAGCTTGGTAACAAACGACTCGCCCTCCTCTTTGATACCGAAGACAAGCGGAGCGATGTTACACGGAACAGTGACGTCGGCGTATTCGGGATAGATTGCAGGCGCCTTGTCCACAGCGACGCTGCTGCCCGGAAGCGAAGGGTTACATGCCACTGCAACCGGCAACAGAAATGTAAATAAAATTTTATATATCCTTTTCATAACAGCATAATCAATTTGTCTTTATTTTACGCACGAAGAAGTAGAAATAGAAATAGGTATCCTTGAACTCTTCAAAGTACTGCGCCATCTCCTCTTCCTTCATTCCGGGATATCTCTTTGTCTTGGCGACGAACGATTCGAGCCTGCGCTGGACGGACTTCGACACGAACTTATCAATGAACGCCGGGCCCACCGAAACAGTCTTGCCCTTGTCGAGCTGAAGGAAGAGCAGCAGGCCCTCCTGATAGTGCTTCGGCAGCCTCACAGGCTTGCAGAGGTTCAGATAACTGTCAAAAACAATCATGAAGCCATTCACGTCCTTGCGTATCAACGTTGAAATCAACGCCGCCTCGACATACTGCGGCGTAGGATTTTCGGGAAGGAACTTGAAGTTCTTGAGCAGATAAGCCTCGACAAAAGAGTCGTCCACAGCGAGTTCGTCGGGATAGCAGGCGAGCTGCAGAGGCATGGCGAACTCGTTTGTCTTTCCTATGAGCGACGGCTCGTTGATATACTTTTCAAGTTCTTCGGCCCATCCGCGGTAGAAGATTGTACGTTTGAGGATATCGAGATACCGCTGCGCCAGCCTGTATTCGCCCGACAGCAGCATGCAGCGTGCGGCATGTTTCAGATATTCATATCTCCAGCCGTACTCCACGGCGTCTTCGACGCACCAGCGGTAGCAGAAATTGAATTTGCCGTACTGGTAATAGAGCATCTTGCCGCCGGTCTGCGTAAGATGCACGGCCATAGGCGCAAGGATGTCGGAACTGCCGTCGGGGTACGTGAACATTTCCGCACCCGCCTTGCCTGTTTTAAGAGTAGCTATATTCTTGTTTATCACCACCTGCCTTGTAGGGTCAGATGTCTTACGGGAATATTCCGCCACGTCGTTCCAACGGTTTTCCCACATAGCCTTGTTCTGTTTGTTCTCAATGCGGAAATTGGTATCGTTGTACCAGAACACCCACAGGAAGAGCGGCACGAATACAGCAACGGAGCATGTTACCGCGGCATCGCTCTTTTCGCACGCACGAAGCCCGCCTCGGAAGAGCGACGCGACGCAGAAGCCTGCGAGAGAGAGAAGAAGCAGAGCGAAAGGCACCCAATAGAGATATATCCAATGCCAATAGGAGAAGCTCTCATGCGTCACGTTTTTCACAAAAAGACTGTTCCAATGCAGCACAGGCAAGCCGGCGCCGTAAATATATTCTACCGCATAAGTCGTGTAGAAATTATAATAGAGCCTCGGAGCGGCAATGATTGCCACGACAGCCAACGCCAACGTAACGGCCGCCGCTACAGGCCGTCTCTTTTCCGCCACAGCCGTCGCAAGCGAGTAACAGCCGAATAGAAGAGCGTGCGCCAGAGCGTAAGCGCCCATGAGAGGGAAACCCGCAAAGCACCATAATACCGCAAAGAGCATACGCAGCGGTTCGTTGAGGCGTTTGTACAGCAGCATCGCCGACAGGAACAGCAACGTCACCAACAGCGCCATATAATAGTAACCCGGCACCTTAAGATAGAATATCCAGTACCCCAACTGAGTGTTGCTCGCCAGCAGAGCCGCCACAGGCAGCAGCGCAAGCAGCCTGCAAGAGCCTTTAAGGGCGAACACCTTTATCACAAGCCGGTAAACGGCATAAAGCAGCAGCACATAGATAGCGGCTCCCAATGCAGGATAGTAGAAGAACTGCACCAGAAAAGCCGATACATAGTGCAGCATGCCGGCAGGCAGCCGCATCATATCCTTGAAATAGAGGTCGTCAAAGATGAACGACGACAGTTCGTTTATGCGGAACAGCAGCGCCTGCTCATAGACAGAAAGCACGCACCACAGCCCTGCAAAGAAGAGCGCAGGCAGCCATTTGGCCGCTTTGGGGAGAAACGCCGAAAAACAGTCGCCGAGCCTTTTCGCGGCCGGCTCTTTTCTTTTGTTGGTAGTCTTGCCCATTTATTTTCCTATAATTATCAGGCGCATCGCTTACAGAGCGTCATTACCGGCGCATAGTTCTCGGCTATGCAGGAATGACAAAGCGACGCAACCCGTTTTTACACGTTACTATTATTATTCAAACAGCCTCTCCCGTGACCTGTTGAGCAGATAGCTGTCGAGCGTCACGAGCGCTGCCATAGCCTCAACGACAGGAACGGCACGAGGCACCACGCACGGGTCGTGACGGCCGTGCGCAAGAAGCGTCGTCTCCTTGCCGTCGCTCGTAACGGTATTCTGCTCCATGAGCAGCGTAGCCACAGGCTTGAAAGCGACCCGGAAATAGATGTCGTTGCCGTTGGATATGCCGCCTTGTATGCCGCCGCTGTTGTTGGTACGTGTCTTCACGCCCTCATCGCTCATGTAGAAGATGTCGTTCTGTTCAGAGCCGTAGCCCGAAGCCGCATCGAAGCCGTTGCCGTACTCGAAGCCCTTGACAGCGTTTATCGAGAGCATCGCATGCGCGAGCGACGATGTGAGCTTGCCGTAAAGAGGCTCTCCGAGCCCTGCCGGAACACCCTTCACCACACACGTGACGACGCCTCCTACCGTGTCGCCCCTGCGTTTCACGTCGAGTATGAGCCGCTCCATCTCTTTGGCCTTTTCGGGACTTGGACAACGCACCGCATTGTCTTCGGCAGCGGCGATGTCATACAGCGTATAGTCCTTTTCGAGACTTATTCCGCCCACCTGCGACGTGTAGGCATTGACAGAGATGCCGAGCTGCCTGAGAGCGAGTTTGGCCAACGCCCCGGCACAAACCCTGACAGCCGTCTCGCGCGCCGAGGAGCGGCCGCCGCCCCTGTGGTCACGCACTCCGTACTTGCAGTCATAGACATAGTCGGCATGCGAAGGTCGATACACGCCCCGCATATTCTCGTAGTCCCTGCTGCGGTTATTCTCATTGTTTATGACAAAGGCGACAGGAGTGCCTGTAGAACGCCCTTCGAATATTCCTGACAGGAACTGCACCTTGTCCTGTTCATTGCGTGATGTCGTTATACGGCTCTGCCCCGGTCGGCGTCGTTCCATTTCGTGCATGACGAACTCCTCGTCGATGACCACCCCTGCGGGGAAGCCGTCGAGAACACCGCCTATAGCGACACCGTGCGACTCGCCGAATGTCGTCAAACGCAAAAGCCTGCCTGTACTGTTCATAAAAATAGCGCTGAAATTAGCAAAATAACTAAGGTGATTAAAAAAACCACATTAAACGTTAATCCCCACAACATCCCCCGTCACATCCGCCGCTGCAGTTACCGTTGCAGCTGCCGCAGCCGCCGCTGCACGAAGCCTTCAACGAGTCATAGAACTTCTTCAGTTCCGCCTCGGTAGCGGCGCGCGATTCAACCACGTTGCCCACGAACTGCAGGTCGCAGCCCGCAAGAGGATGATTAAAGTCCATTGTCACCTTAAGCGGAGTAACCTCCTTCACTGTTCCGAGTATCGGCGAGCCGTCGGCGCGCATCATCTCCACGACGTTGCCGTTGTATATATGCGCCGAGTCGAACTTGCCGTCGATAGTGAATACCTCGCGGTCGAAGTCCTGCACATGGTCAGGGTCATAGTCGCCGTAGGCGTCGGCCGACGGTATAGTAAAGTCGAATTCATCGCCCTTTTTCAGGTCCTTGAGGTTCTCCTCGAAAGCGTCGAGCGTATAGCCCACGCCTGTGAGAAAGGCAAAAGGCTGCTCGCGGGTTGTCTTTTCAACCTCTTCGCACTCACCGTTGCGGTGTGACAGCAATGTGTATGCCACACGCAGATATTTGTTCGTTGTCTCCATAAATTTATTGTTTGTAATGTGTTAATAGTTCTGTTCCGAAATTTCCGATATATCTCTCATGACCTGCGACAAGTGCTTCGGCAAGTGCCGTGAAACGTGACGCCGAGGCGAGGAAGAGCCCCTCGTCGGCTGTAGCGTCACGCAGCAGCAGCGCCGCCATTATGCAGTATGCCGCCATCTCGTATATGCGGCGGGCAAGGAAATCGAGCGCCTCCTGGCTGTTGAACGACGCCACCCTGTCGAGCGCGGCCGCATAACTGCCGGCGAGAGCCTTCACGCGCTCGTGCAGCGGAGCCGCCGCTGCTGACGGCACGAAGTCGAGATACTCGTCGATAAGCATGCTGTAATAGCCGCTTGTAGCATAACGTATCGCAGCCACCACCTGCAGCTGCGTAGTGCCCTCGTATATCGAAGTGATGCGCGCGTCGCGGTACAGACGCTCACATGTGTAGTCGCGCATATAACCCGAGCCGCCGTGTACCTGAACGGCGTCGTAGGCGTTGAGGTTGGCTATCTCGCTGCCCATGCCCTTGATGAGCGGCGTCAGAGCGTCGGCCCTCTTTGAGAAGAGCTTCGATTCGGCACGTTCCTCAGGAGCGAGCGGACGCTCACGCTGCAGTTCGTCGAACTGATAGCTCATGTCCACGTTGCGCGCCGTCTCATAAAGCAGAGCCCTTGCCGCGTCAAGGCGCGCCTTCATGTTGCCTGTCATGTCATACACCGGTGGCAGCTCTATTATAGCCTTGCCGAACTGACGGCGTTCCTTAGCGTAGGCAAGCGCTTCGGAGTATGCCGCCTGGGCTATCGCCACGCTCTGAGTGGCTATTCCGAGCCTCGCCCCGTTCATGAGCGACATCACATATTTTATAAGGCCCATGCGGCGGCTGCCGCACAGCTCTGCCGGAGCATGGTCAAAGACCACCTCGCAGGTAGGCGAGCCGTGAATGCCCATTTTCTCTTCGATACGGCGTGTCCTCACGCGCCCGCAGCTCTTCTCGCAGATGAAGAGCGAGAGGCCTCGGCCGTCCACGCTGCCCTCTTCGCTGCGTGCCAGCACAAGATGAATATCGCTGTCGCCGTTGGTGATGAACCGTTTGACGCCGTCGAGGTACCACTGCCCCTGCTCGCTGTCATAGGTCGCTTTAAGACGGGCGCTCTGCAGGTCGCTGCCAGCGTCAGGCTCGGTAAGGTCCATAGACATAGTAGCCCCCGCCGACACCATAGGCAGATAGCGCTCGCGTTGCTCGTCGCTGCCGAAGCTGTTTATAGTGGCGGCGCAGTCCTGCAGCCCCCATAGGTTGCCGAAGCCGGCGTCGGCGCGGCACACAAGCTCCTGTATCATGGTAAAGACCGCTACAGGGAAGTTAAGGCCGCCGTAACGTCGTGGCAGAGAGACGCCCATAAGACCCGCCTTGCGGAAGAGATCGAGATTTTCGGCTGTGGCGGGAGCGTACTCCACACGCCCGTCATTGAGCGTCGGGCCGCACTGCTCCACCCGCTCCGCATTCGGAGCAAGCACGTCGGCGCATAGCTCGCCCGCGAGTTCGAGCACTTGCTCATAGCCGAGCAGAGCCTCGTCGAAGCAGCATGGAGCATAATCATATTCTTTGCTCTCGGCATACCCGTGTTCCTTCATATCCGCGATACGACGCAGAAGAGGGTGCTTAAGATAGTGCTTAAGAGCATCATTGTCGCTATAATAGTTCATTATTTCTGCTGATAAAAAGTTATTAATTTAGGAATGACCTCCTCGACCCTGCCTATCACCACATAGTCGGCGATGGCGTTGATGGGAGCATCGGGGTCGCTGTTCACCGAGATTATTATTCCGCTCTCCTGCATGCCCGACACATGTTGCACCTGACCTGAGATGCCGCATGCGAAATAGACCTTCGGACGCACCGTGACGCCTGTCTGGCCTATCTGCCTGTCACGCGTGGTGTAGCCGGCGTCGATAGCGGCACGTGTGGCGCCCACCTCGCCGTGCAGCAGCTTGGCAAGAGCGAACAGCATGTCGAAGTTCTCCTTGCTGCCCATGCCGTAGCCGCCGGCGATGACGACAGGAGCGTTCTTGAGGTTGTTGGCGGCCGACTTAACATGACGCTCAAGCACCGACACCACGAAGCACTCGTCGCTGACGTAGCGCGACACGTCGTGCTTCACCACGCAGGCTTCATAGCCCGCCGGACGCGACGTTCTCATTGTCATCACACCCTCACGCACCGTAGCCATCTGCGGGCGGTTATAAGGATTGACGATTGTCGCCACGATGTTGCCTCCGAAGGCGGGACGCATCTGATAGAGCAGTCCCTCGACGACCTTGCCGGCCTTCTTATCCTCGTAGGAGCCTATCTCAAGAGCCGTGCAGTCGGCTGTCAGGCCGCTGCGCAGCTCGGCGGTGATACGCGGCGCGAGGTCACGCCCCGTAGCGGTAGCTCCGAGCAGGAATATCTGATACCCCTCGTCCTTTATGAGCTTGCACAGCACTGCGGCGTGCGGGAGCGTGGTGTATGGCGACAGACGGCTGTCGTCGAAGAGATGCACCTTGTCCGCTCCGTAAGGAAAAAGTTGCGGAGCTACAGCGCCGAGGCCCGTACCGACGACCGCCGCCTCAAGGGCGACGCCCAGCTTGTCGGCAAGACGGCGTCCCTCGCTCAGCAGCTCTAAGCTGACGCCGGCAACGGCATTGCCGTCCACTTCGCAATATACTAATATGTTGTTCATAAGATTATCCTATTGTATGGTTAGCCAATAACTCGCCGAGAAGAGATTTTATATCTTCGTCGGAAGCGGTAAGACGCTTGCTCTCCTTAGCCTTGAACACCACGTTCTCAACGGCCTTCACCTTTGTAGGCGAGCCGGCGAGACCGCATCGGGCGGGGTCGCCGCCCACTTGTTCGAGATTCCACTCCTTGAGAGCCAACGCCGGATCACGTTCCGCCTGTGCCCGATACGCATAGCCCGGAGCGGCCTGCTCCTGCGGAGTGGCGGCACGGTGGAAACGAAGCATGCGGTAGGCGTTGCGGGGGCGGCAGGAAGCGGCAGAGGCGTCTACCGTAAGCAGGAGAGGCAACGGAGCCTTAACCGACTCCACGCCGTTGTCGATGACACGCTCGGCAACGATAGCCGACGATGACGACTCTATGACACGTCGGACGCCTGTCACCTGCGGCAGACCCAACATATGAGCCACCTGCGGGCCCACCTGCGCCGTGTCGCCGTCGATAGCCTGACGGCCGCAGAGGATAATATCGTACTCCCCCGCTTTGCGTATCGCCTGAGAGAGGGCATACGAAGTGGCAAGGGTATCGGCGCCGGCGAAAGCCCGGTCGCTGAGCAGAATGCCCTCGTCGGCGCCGCGGTAGAGCGCCTCGCGCAGGATGTCGGCGGCACGCGCCGGCCCCATGGTAATGACGGTCACCTTGCTGCCGGCATGACGCTCCTTGAGCAAGAGGGCCTGTTCCAGGGCATTAAGGTCGTCGGGGTTAAAGATAGCCGGCAACGCCGAACGGTTGATTGTGCCATCGTCGTTCATAGCCTTGCCACCCGCATTGCGGGTGTCAGGCACCTGCTTGGCTAATACTATTATTTTCAGACTCATAATATACAAAATTAGCTAATTTATTGATATATAGTATATATTCCGTAAATATATAATCAACAAAATGCAAATATACTATTTTTTTCAAAAAATACCCTCGTTAAGGGGATAAGGATTAAGGATGAGAGTTGAGAGTTGAGAGTTTAAAGTTGAGGGTTAATTGTTTCATTGTTGCACAATAGAGTTTTTAGCATTACCATTGCCGGCGGTATAGCAGAAGTAATTTTCTAAATAAAATCGGCACTGTAAGCGAGAGAGTGTAAAGCCCTGCCGTATGCAGGCCATAAAACTGAAAACAGCGAATTCTTAGAGTTAATTGTTTCATTGTTGCACATTAGAGTTTTTAGCAAAACAAGTGTCAGCATTTTTGGGATTAGTGGAGGACTGTTTGAGCGTCAGGTAAGAAAAACAGCTTGCTGTTTTGCGCCGCCAAGCGAGTTCCGGACA
>JAZNPP010000016.1:0-3109 GCA_045589695.1 Bacteroidaceae bacterium | reverse complement strand
CCCCTATGGGGCATAGCCGCCATAGGCCTGTGGGTTAGCTCTGTAGCGTCCGCTTGCTTAGCAGCTCATTGCGCCGCAACAGTTGATGACCTGGCCGCTGACGTATGCCGACATGTCGCTGGCAAGGAAGAGCGCGACATTGGCGACATCCTCGGGGGTGCCGGCACGGCGCAGAGGTATTGTCTTTGCCCACTCGGCACGCATCTCCTCAGGAATAGCGCTTGTCATGTCTGTAACGATGAAGCCCGGCGCTATGCAGTTGGCTCTGATGCCTCTCGGGCCCATCTCCTTAGCGATTGACTTGGCAAGGCCGATAAGACCTGCCTTAGAGGCTGAATAGTTGCACTGTCCGGCATTGCCGTTCTCGCCGACAACGGATGACATGTTTATTATGCTGCCGCCACGCTGCTTTGCCATTACGGGAACAACGGCGCGGGTGAAGTTGAAAGCTGACTTCAGATTGGTGGTGATTACTGCATCCCATTGCTCCTCGGTCATTCGCAGAATGAGGCCGTCTTTGGTTATTCCGGCATTGTTCACAAGCACGTCGATGCGGCCGAAGTCGGCGACAATCTCCTTGACAACCGCATCGGTTGCCGCAAAGTCTGCCGCGTCGGATGCGTATCCCTTGCACTTGACTCCTAAAGCTTCAATCTCTTTTATAAGCTCCTCGGCATTACTGTTTATCTGTCGGTAGGTAAACGCCACGTTCGCACCCGCCTGAGCGAACTTTACCGCTATTGCACGGCCTATTCCTCGTGTTGCTCCTGTAACAAGAGCTGTCTTTCCTTCAAGTAGTTTCATCTCTTCAGTTTTTGTTTATCGTCACGAAGATAACTCTTTTTGCGGCAAAATAACAGTTATGTGCTATAATTTTATTCTAATGAGCATCGTATCCTGTCTGTAATAGCTCCGAAAGCGCTTTCGCCAGCTTTTTATTCAATCGCTCTTTTTTACAAGTTTTATAGCATATCTGCCTGCGAATGCCAATAACGGTTGCCGCATGTGCGAAATAGCTCCGCAAACTTTATTGTTTGTTCAATTTTTAATATATTAGCTGTCAAAATTAACTTAATACAATCATGAACAAAGTAAGAATTGGTCTTTTAGCGGTTGTCGTGCTGTTAGCAGGGCTGGTGGCTTTCGGCTTGGGAAGCCGCCCACGAGTGCAGGACGCCGAATCTCAGCAGTTCTCTGCTGAACGTGTAGTAAAGGATATAGAGGTCATATCACGAAATCACCACTCGGTGGCTCACCCTGCAGAACGTGCCGAAGTGCGTGACTATCTTGTGTCAAGGCTTAACGAACTTGGAGCCGATACGGTACAGCTGTTCGAATACAAGTCGCTTACAGGCCCTCAGAACAAGCATGTGACATATACGTTTGACGCGACCGATGTGCTTGCGACATTCGCTCCCGAAGGAGCGGAGCCTGCCGCATCCCTTCTAATGGTAGCGCACTACGACTCGCGCTATTCGCAGCCGATAGGCAGGAACGACACCGTTTGGTCATACGGCGCTGCCGACGACGGCTATGGCGTCGGCGTTATTCTTGAAACGGTAAAGCAGGCTTTGAAGTACCGTGACAGATGGAAGCAAGGGCTTAAGGTGCTGTTTACCGACGCAGAAGAGGTTGGTATGATGGGCATGAAAGCTATTTGGGAAAATAATCGTGAGCAGTTCAGCGATGTCGGCTTTATGATTAATCTTGAGGCTCGCGGTCCATTCGGCCCGGCGTTGCTTTTTGAAACATCGCCAGGAAACGAGAAGGTGATGGAACTCTATCAGTCGGCTGCGAAATATCCGTTTACGTACTCGCTGACAACGGTGGTGTATAGCTTTATGCCTAACTTTACCGACTTTACTGTCGTAAAGGACGAAATTCCCGGCATGAACTTCTCTACAATCGCCGATATCAATCACTATCATACCGACCTTGACAACTTCTCTAACGTAAACGCCAAGTCTATTCAGCATTATGGCTCCCAAGTAGTTCCCGTTGTGCAGAAATACCTTACCGAGGAGAAATATTCGGACCGTAGAAGCCTTGTTTCGGACAAGGATACGATTAATTTCACTTTGCCTATGCTCGGCCTTTTCAATTTCTCAAAAGGCGGGTATATACTGCTGAATGCGATAGTGTTCGTGCTGTTCGCATTCGTTCTTGTGATTGAGGTGCTGAGAGGACGCGCTAATGCGGTTAAGATTTTGCGCGAATCGCTCAAAACTCTGCTTCTTGCTCTGTGCGCTCTTGCCGCAGGCGAACTCGTAGCGTTCCTCGCATGCCTTATTGCGGGCATTCAGTTCAAGCCTTTCGGAATAGTTCAGGGTCTAAGAGGCGACAATCTTATAATGGCGGTGTCTGTCATAATAATGGTAGCGCTTGTAGCGGGTGTGCATCTTTTAAAGCGCAAAAAGGCTATCGGCCGCGCTGCGAACTCTCTGCGTAAGAATGCGGGAGCCGCTGTTGCCTTGACAATCTCTACCAACAAGCTTTATGGCGTCCTTTTGCTTATGACGCTGCTTAGCCTTGCGCTTCTGATATTCATCAATGAGAATCTGATGTTCTTCATTCCTCTATTTGCGGCAACAGCGGGTATGCTGCTTTACCGCCTTACTAAAATGCAGGTATGGTTGCTTGTCGCTATCGCATTGATATTGCTGCACGCGTTCTCGTTCCTCTACGCTTTGGCTATGGCGCTTACGATAGGAGCTTTCGGAGCTGTATTGATGCTCGCTCTGCTCGATGTGCTTGTAGTCGTTCCGCTGACAGAGCTTTATATTACAAATAAGCTGCATTGATAAACGGCTGAGTTGTTTAAAAAGAAGAGCGACAAGTGATTGCACTTGTCGCTCTTCTTTTTAAATATATATGTGTTTCTTACTTAGCAGCGCTTGAAACAATCAAATTCTTGACTTCCCATGTGCTTGAGTTTTCTGTTGTAGACATGTATTTGAACGCAATAACTACGTTGCTCTTGCCCATAACAGCCGCAGGAAGAGCTATCTCTCCAGTGTTGTTGAATGTCCAGTTGTTATTGTTTACTGCGCCATACTCAACTTCTGTCCACTCGGTGGTTGAGACATTGCCGGTGTAGTCGCTTGTCACG
>JAZNPP010000015.1:0-34030 GCA_045589695.1 Bacteroidaceae bacterium | reverse complement strand
CGAAGCCGATGCGGTGACGCTTCGATTTATCACAATAGTTCAGTACCTGAGGGAGGAGAAACACGTCTCAATAAGTCATATTGAGCGTGAGTTGGGGATAACGCCAACAATGCTGCACCGGCAGATCCGAAACCCTGAAAGGGGCATAATTCGCCCCTATTGGATTGAGAACCTTTGCCGCGTATTCTTGGTTCGCCCCAATTGGCTAATCTTCGGAATCGGCGAACGATTCTACGAAACATCTAACCCGCCATTGTACTTAGAGAGGTCAAACAAATCGGCCACAGCAGCACAAACGGCATTAACCGCAGAGTAATCCCTCTTAATATATACATCGGTCATTCTGTGCTCGCCTACGTGCGTCAAACACTCATCAATCGTAGCTTTATCAATCTTAAGTACATTACGCGCAATAGTCGCGAAGCTGTGGCGAGCTGAATAGAATGTAAGATTATCTATATGTAATTTTCTTCGTATCTTTTCGAAACATGTGCCCACGCAACACATTTCTCGGTCAATTTTCTCACGGTCGGGAGCGCCTTTCAGTTTCCCGATATTGGTAAAGTATCGCCCGGATCTGTCGGAGTACTTCCGGAGTATCGGCCACAGCTTCCGAGGTATGATTAACTCCATATCGGCAGCAGCTCCTATTTTCTTGATTTTCGAACGTCGGAATCTTAGCACCCCCTCACATGGGGCGTCAGCTGTACAGATATCAATGAAATTCATTCCACAGAGAAAAAAAGAGATGAGAAACATATCGCGAGCCATCTGCGCCCGACAAGTCGGCGGGTTGAACGCTATCAACTTGTTAATATCCTCTATGGTTACAGCTCTCACGCTTTCGCGCGGAATTGTCGGTACTCTAAAGGTTATGAGGCGTGGGAGATTAGTAACGTAGTCGTCGTTGTATTCGCGTTGTGCAGCTCTATAGATACTCGCAATCCTCAACGTATAATTTGCCACGGTATTCTGATGCAGGCCCTGTCGGGTTAACTCGTCTGCAAAATCCGACAACATCTTATTAGTGATATCGGCGGTGTTTAATTTTTCGGCGTTTAGGAAACGAAAAAAAGATTTGACCGCAACATTGAAGTTGCGACGCATTGAGAATGCGCACTCGTCGGCCAATCGCTTAGCGTAATCGGCGAAATCAAGAAAAAAGCGATCACCGCCACTTAATAACGTTGCTAACCGCTCAACGACTTCTCCAGCCTCCAGGAGATTAAATTCGGTTGCATGGTCAACGAGTAATTGCCTGGCTCGGCGGTGTATGGCTTCCGCCTGGTCGAGTAGTTGGTAATTCTTAATCTTCTTGCGATCGCGCGACAGATCCGCAGCCGTCGCCGTTAATCCTGTCGAAAGGTAGCGCGATTTCCGATTCTTCGTAACGCGTAGATATATTACGTTCGTTCCGTCGTTCTTCCGCTGTTCCGGGCGTGTTACGACCTTCGTAGATATTCCGAGCCTCATCTTTGTGTTTATTGTGAAACTATTGTGAAACAATTAAGTGCAAAAGTAATTATTTTTTGTTACTTTTTGCGAAACCAAATGAGATAAAAGTGAGGAAATACAGTGTTTTCGGGGGTTACGGGAAAAACATCCAAACACTTTCGGCAAACTTAACGAAAATCACGCAAACAATTATATGTAAGCAACTTACACATTTATTTCGTAAATTTCTGTGAAACTATTATAAAACTTTGAATAAAAAGCTCCGGATTTTCACCGGAGCCAACACAAAAATTAAACCCGAGAACAACGGCCACCACCGTCGCGGATTGGTGCAAAGGTAATGAAAAATTCAATAACTGCAAAAAACGCGATTAAAAGCGTCGCGGGCAAACTCGCCAATGGTGTAGGCGATAGGCTCGCCACTTATAACCATATCGAGCGCTTGAGCGATATGGTTAGCCAGGTGTAAGCACTCATGAACGAATGTATTCGCCCACTCCCCCGCGGTGGTGGTTACGCCGATAACCATAACCGACACTCTCCGTGCGTAATTGCTGTACGTTATTCCATTGTCAGGACGACAAGCGTCGAGGTTGGCGATACTCGCCTCTGCATCTTCGGCCGATATGTCGAAGTAGTGGAGCACGTCCATCACCTCGGCCGTGTTAGCGCAAGAAACGTGGTACATCAGCACCACGTCCCAATTTACTCGGTCAATATGAATTAATGTTCGCCGCATCTTCCCCAAGCATTAATCGCCAATCAACGAACAACCCACGCGACACCATGGCTGCATACCATTTGCGCATTATCTCGCCGTCGCCCGCATCAGGATCATCCGCAATATTCTTAATGTAAAGTGCATGGTGCTTCTCATCGGGCACGCTCGAGCCGACAACATCGGCAAGCGCCATGTTAGCTACAAACACGTAATCGTAGGCATTTCGATTCTCAACGGTTACATTGTTCTTCTTAAGTAGCTCGTCAACCTCCTTTTTGCTCAGCGGAGCGATAGGGATTAACTCGCCCTTGTCGTTCTTCTTTCGCATGAAGCTAACGGCATACTCGCACGCCTCACGGGTGAAATGCCACCCGCCGACGAGCGTCAAATATCTATCTTGCCAATACGGCCGATAATCTTTAATGTCAAGTGCCATTTTACACATTTCTTTTGATTTTAAAAGAGGGCGCCGTCGTGAGCGCCCTCGGGTTAATACTACATGAAGCGTGGATCAAATCCCGGCGGATAACCTCCGCCAAATTCGCCACCCCACTCGCCACCGCCACCGCGTTGGCTCATTCCGCTGCCGCCTCCGGAGCTTCCACTGCCACCGCCTCCACTTTGGCCGTCACGGAAGTTCATCCCACCCCCGGGAAACCCGCCGTAATAACCGCCACGTTGGCCCATTGCACTTCCGCCCATTTGGCGAAGCTTGTAATTCAATTTCTCGACCTTATGCTTAATCTCTTCGACAAGCTCGGCAAGCTCTTTCATTTGTTCGTTCATGATTCTCAGTGTTAGTTGTTGATAAATTGTTTTAATTCGCGTATGTCGTCGGCATTGAGGGCGAAGCCCCCAATATTACCCGCAATTAGTTTCGTCATGAAGTTGCGTGGGAAGAGCACTTCGGCCCTGCCTTTGCCCGCCTTGATGTGGAAGCCTGCGAAGTCGGTTTCAACCACTTCCATTTCGTTGAACATTCCTGCTAAGTGGTCCACCACTACATCGCTATCAATCTCCCCGTGTCCGTCGGCCACGAATAGAAAGAAAGTATCAATGTACTTGTTTATCTTTTCGTCGAAGCGGACGAGGACGTTATTAACGAAGTTCTTCAAGAATGAGCGCCCCATGGCTTTGTCTCCCGGTAGAATCTTATCTACCTTACTATTCGCCCACGCTTGCAAAGCTCCTTTTATCTTGCCTATTAAGGCAGCTAAATCTGTTGTTTTCATCGTTCTTTTACTCTGTTGGTTGTTGCGATTGTCGCTTCATCTTCATGAATTCCTCGAAGCTGATATGCGCGTAGTTCTTGCGGTACTCGTTGAATAACGCTAACTCGTCCTCAACTGCTCGGGCGGCGGTCTTTTTTAAACGCTTTACGAGCGTCAAATGACGGTCTAACGCATCCTTGCCCGCCTGCGACTGCTCTACGAGTGGGCGCATCAGGCGCAAGTACTCGCTTTGCAATATGTTTGTAATTTCGTTTTGACTTGCCTGGAACTCCTCGTTACCGGCAACGTAGTTAAATTCCTGGTCGCTCAACCCCTCCATGATAGCGTTTATCTCATCCCATACAGGAGTTTGACTCTGCTGAGGCTGCGGAGGTTGTTGTTGCATCTGCTCGGCCGTGAATTGTTGGCGGAGCTGTTGGAGGTTCTGCTGTTTGCTCGCTAACTCTTTTTGCATCCGTTCGATGTCGTTCGTGTTGGTCGGCAATTCGTAATTGCGGCCACCTGTCAACAACGGATCAAACATTGACTTTCCTTGTAACATATCTTGGTTAATTTTTTTTTTTAGATGGGAGGCGGGTTTTGCCCCGCACTCCCGGTAAACTAATCACGGATAATTTTTGCGACGCTCTAAGCCGCTGCGGCTTCTCCTCCTGCTGCTCCGTTGCCGAATAGCGCGCGGTTGCAACAAGTCTGTGAAATTAAGCCGGTAACTGTCGGCTCGGTTGGAAGTGTAACCACTCCCTCCAACATCTTGCATGTGCGACGCTCAAGCGCTGCCATGGCTGCGGTAAACGCCTTATCAATCTCGCACAATATCAATTTGTCCTGATATGGGCGAACGGCATTCGCAACAGCAATCTCGGCCTTAAGGTTGCAAAGCTCCTTAGCGGTCTCATCGTCCTTGTCGCGTGTGTACTTGTACAACGAGAATAGCTCGGTGTTCAGGCGGTTATTCACGCCGTCCAACGCGTCGCGATTGCTCTTGTAAAGAGCGAAATCGGAGGTAACTTGCGAGTTGTAAAGTGCGAATTTCTCCGCAACATCGTTGTTACGCAATGCGATTAGGTCTTGCAAGGTGTTAACCCTTTGCCCCCAGAAAGCATTGGTAAGGGCGATAACGTCCTCGCAACCCTTAGAATAAGCGTCAAAGCTCGACGGAGCGCAACAATAGCCAATAGCGTAGCCACCGCCGCCACCGTAACCGTTAATATTAACGTTAGCAGCAGGTGTGCCTGCTCCACCGCTTCCGCCTCCGGTAAATAGCGATGCAACTCCGCCACCTCCGTTATTACGCCAAAGACTTGACGCAAGCGCAACGCCTCCTAAGACGGTTCCGACAACGCCGAGGGCGCGACCAGCTCGCGCAATTCTGTCGGTGTTGTAGCCGTAACCTCCAGAGTTATAACCACCGCCTCGGCGATCATCCTCGTAAATGTGTTTCTCAACATAAACAGGTTCCATAATTCGTATAAGTTTTCGTTAGTATTTGCCCGCAATTTCACGCCTTGCGGTTTGGCGTAGTTGGGCCAACTGCACACATATACGGAGGATGATTCACAAGGTTACAAAAAAAGCGGGGAAACTTCCCCGCCCGTAAATCGCTCGTATTTTTTTACAACTGCCCCGCCTGCTGTAAAATGATTAATAGATTCTCGAGGCACTCGTAAGGGAGTGGCCGATGACCGCCGAGAAATGAGCTAAATGCGTTCTCGCTCGTTCCAATCTCGGCCGCCAATGCCCGGTTAGTAATCTTGTTCTCTTTCATCCATGCTCTCGTTATCTCGCGCACGGACATTACTTTCCGCTTGTGGAAGCAATATAACCACTCGCCCACCTCGCGCATTATCGTCGCAATCTGCTCGGCGGTCATCATTGCCGGGTAGTTCAACGCCTCGGCGGTGGCGTTAAATCTCCCCTCCTCGAAACCGACAATAACACCGCTTGCGACGTGTTCGACTGCACAGCCTACGCCCTCGAATGTTGTTAGGCGGCAGGCGTCAATCGCGATAGGCAGAACCTCCTCACTACCATTATCGAGAAAATACACGTCCTCGACTGGAAAATCCCCCAAAAATTCGATAAACTGCGCCGACGATTTAATTCGCTCGACGGCAGCGGCGGCACTTACCGCCACCACATTACTACGCACCTCGTCGCCGTTTGGTAAAACGGCTTTAATTCTAAATTTCCTCATATTATATCTTAGTCTTCAACCTCAATTTCCATTTCTTCGATACTATATACTCGGCTGTCGTACTCGTAACTGCGTTTTCCGTCGAAACCGCTCCATGCGTTGCCATTGCTATGAATAACGGCAAGTCCCCAGTTACTCCAACAAGTATCGTAGTCGTAATTATACATTCGTAGGAGCTCTTGTTGTGCCTCGCGAAGTGTCAAGTTCTCTTTAAATGTCACCTCGCATTTACCTTTAAAATTAGCGTCTCTGTTCGCTATCCAGCTGTTAGTCCGGCCGACTATCTTGTAAATTCTTTCCATCGTTATAGTTATCATAGGTTAATATTATTCTCAACGGCTGCAACGGCCAAGATCCACGCCTGCTTTGAAGAAATATTCGCAACCTTGCGGCCGTGTGGGTTCATGGTTTTGTCTACGGTGTTGGCGATTTGAGCGGCAAACACCTCCAACTCTTGAATTTTTCCGATAAACGCGCCTAACATATTAAATGCTATCTCGAAGAAGCTGTTGTTGTTCCAACGGTCGGTCGCTGCGTAATCTTGAATAGCGTTTGCAATCTCTTGAGCCTTCTTGTACTCTGGTGTTCCTTTTGTAATCATATCGTTTAATTTTTTGTGTTTGTTTCTTTGTTTATTTCTGTATTGCAAAGTTACACAAATTTGTAATACATTGCAAACTTTTTCGAGATTTTTTTTAAAAAAAAGTGATTTTTTTTCGTTGGGACATAAAAAAGCCCCGATTTCTCGGGGCGGTAGAGGGGGCAACGGTTCGGATGTTGTTATAGTGGCCCGCTGTTCCGGGCGTTTCTCCATATAATAACTAATACGCCTATAATCAAGAATGCAACGAGGAGACTCGCTGAGTGCGGCTCTCGCTCAATTATCTCGCTATATTCGGCATTGGTATCGGTGGTTGTAGTACTTGTATCGCTGAGGGTTATTTTCGATTCGTGGCGCTCGGTCGTTGTGTCTGCGCTTATCGCGTCGATTTTTTTTTTACTCTCCTCGTGTCGATTGTTGGTTAGTATCGCCGTAGTTCTTTGAATCACTCGCCCTGAGGTGTCAAGGCGCTCCGATACAATCGTGGCCGTCAGATCTTCGGTAATGGTTATATCCTCTCCGGTGGAGGTGTTGACGTTATTCCATTCGATTCTCTCCCGTAGCTCCTCCGCCGTTGCGGTAGTGCTGCTCTCGATGTTCTCGCTCGCTGTGGCCTCGGCTACGAGCTGCCGAGACTTCCGGCAACTCGTAAGGCCAAACACAAGCAAACACGCTAATAATATTGTTACAATAGTTCTCATAGTACTTGCATTGCTCGTTTGTATAAGTTTTCGCGCTCAACGATTCCGTTGAGTCCGCCGTTAATAATCTTGGTTACGGCTTGGATTTTGCCCGCATCGGCGAGTGGGTTAATCTTCGCCCCTCTGAGACTCCACCACGTGCAGGCCGACAAGACAGCGTTAGCGGGTGTGGCCAACATTTCGGGATGATTGATGAGGTCAAGCCCCATGGCTCGCCCCATTTGCTCATAATTGGCTCTACCGGTAATTTGGAGGAGGCCTCGCCCCTTGTATCGTGGTCCATCGCCGTCGTCAACGGGAGTGTTTCCGATATCCGTACGACGCTCATACGCCTCTCCGCTCGCAATCTCCTCTGTATATCGCAAGTGGCCGCTTTCGTGGAGTATCTGCGCAAGGAACATCGCCATTCGGCTCTTAGTCTCCGTCAATCCTAACGACTGCATGCAATCGTTAAGGAGCTTAGCGTAAGTGTTCGCCCGCTGTACGGTTACATGGGGTGATATTCTACGCAGTGTGTCCGGTGTTATTAATTCTTTCATGATATCATGTATATATTAATTCTCCGCCTGGTTAACCAATTCGCCTTGCTCGGCAAGTTCGGCAATCTCCTTGTAAGGTGGCTCTCGGTCACCACAGCTATATCGCTTGCACTTGATTACTCGCAAGAAACCGTTAACCCCTCTTTCCTTGGCAAGCTCGAGCTCGGCGGCGACCCTCTTCTGTCGCTCCTCGTCAACTTGCTTGTAAAGCCGCGATATTAACTCATCTTTCTTTCGATTCTCGGCCAGCTCCTCCTCATACAGCTTCTGCCACTCCTCCGCTTGCTTGCTCTTGTTCGCGAGCTCGGCGGCAGTGTTCTCGTTCTGGAGTTTCTTGCGGTTCTGTCGAAAGAAGATTAACTGCGCCGCTACAGATGCGACAATAGCCAATGTACCCGATATTGCAACGTTAAGTAAGTCTATCATCATGCTTCGGCGTTATCGGTGTTGTTTGCCTCCTCCTCAGGTGCTGCGGGTTGATTCGCTCGAATCTCCTCATCGCGCTCGTGATCCCATTGCGCCTGCAGGGCGTTTGCTTCCTCGTCGGTAATCTCCTCCCAACCTTGCGGGTTGAGGCTTTCCACTCTTTCGGAGATAATACGCTCCTTGCGATTTACCAACTTGTGGCCGTCGGCAGGTGTCAATACCTGCCAGGTAATTGTTTTTGTTGTTGTTTCCATTTTTTTTGGTTATTAAGGGTTAAACGTTATGCCAGTGTCCAGTTCTTGGCGATGATGATTGCTTTCTCGTCGTCGGTCAACTTGGCAAGGTTGGTCGAGCCTAATGTCAATGTCTGTGCAGTGCCGCCTGTCAAGTCCTTGGCGTTATAGATTATGTACATGAGCGAGTCGTGGGTGAGTTTCGTTTGACCACCGAGATACAAGCTCGCAACAATGTTTATTTTCAAATTTTCGATGTTCGGGCAGCCGCTAAGGAAATTCGATATCGAAACATTCTCTAACGTAAATTCCGACATATCAAGCGTTATCAGATAACTACAATTATAGATTGTTGCCGACATATTTAGATTCTTATCTGCACTCGAACGCTTAATCTTCAATGATTGAACGCCACAGTTATAGAATGTTTGGCTCATCGACGTGATTCCTGCGAAATCCCACCCATCTATATTGAGGTTAAGAGTTCCGTTCGAAAGTGCGCCACACATCGAGAAGGTGCTATTCGCTGTCGTGGCAGCAGGGAAACTCCACCCATTAAGGTTGAGAGATGTTAGCTTGTAGCAGTCTTGGAATAAGCTATTTATGTTTGTGGCCGATACAGGTTGCCATTTGTGCAGATCAAGATTTGTCAGTGAGCTGCATAAATAAAATGAAGGAAGTAAAGTCACCTTGCTCACATCAATATCCTCGATACCTATAATCTCGGTTAACGCATTACATAGCGAGAACGCGCCAGCCGCTTCAGTTATATTCGATGTATCTAATTTTGCCAGGTCAATCGTTTTTATGCTTGTGCAGTTGTAAAATAATTGGTATATATTTGTCAAAGCGGGAAGATTATCTGGAAATGCAAACTCTTCAAGACTGCTGCAATCATAAAACATCTCCTTGATGCTCGTGCAATTAGCTCCGATAAAAATTCCCCATCGAATCGTTTTCAAGTTTTTACAACCATAAAAAAAACGACTTGCATTGCGAACCTTACTTAGATCTACACCACTTATGTCAACTTCCTCGAGTGCTCTACACTGCACGAACGCTCCTGAAACAGAGGAAGAAGCTAAATTGCTATTAACAACCTTAAAGTAACTTAAAGCCGCGCAGTAAGCAAACGCCGAACTTAACACTAAACTGCCACAAATGACGTTATCTAACAATACTGTTTGAATTTTTCCCGGCGCTGAGGATGATGCGACGCGACTAAGATTCAGGCTACTGGTGCCAAAATTACAATTTTGAAACAATAATTGTTCAACTGCCTTTGAATTATTGAGGATTTCGGCGGAAGACGTTGCCTCGGGAACATTAATATTAATTAACGTCAACTTTCGAAGCGACTGCATGCCATTGAACATCCCGTTTATCCCCGTCGCGACAGGCGCATCGATATCTCGTATCTCCAATTCTTCGTAATTAGTATACGCAAGGAAGTACGACAACGACGTTAATAAGCTGTAATCAATTAAGGAGAAGTCGATATCCGTATCGGGATAGCCGTTGAATGATAATTGCATCGGACGAAGTTTCTTCCCTCCCCCTGCCTGTATGCTCTCAATCTTTGCAGGATATTGCGATAGGGGCGCTTCCGCAACCTCCACACCCTTTGCCTCGATGGCCACCTTAATAGCCTCCTTGGCCTCCGCTATTGCGGTCAACTTGTCTGCTATTGTCGTCATGCTGAAACCTCCTCCTCTCCTAAGATGTTAGACAATGCTGTATCAATGTCGCCGAGTTGTGTGTTGATGTTCTCGATATCGGAAGTGTTCTTCGACACGCTACCGAGCAATGCGGTGAACTCGCCGCCATGAGTGGCGATGTAGTTAAGAGCTTCGGCATAAGTGTTTACAATTCCGTCATCGGTTAACGCTGTCGCAAAGGCGTTGATTGCGGCCGCAATCTTGTAGTCAACAGAACCCTCGACACTCTTGTTGCCGTTAAGTGTGGCAATCGCCTGCTTGTTCTCGCCTGCATAGTTGGCCACGGTGCTGAGCGTTGAGTTTATCGAGCTAATCGAACCCGAATGCTCGGCAATTGTAGTATCTTGTTGAGCATCCTTGCGCTGCATCTCCGAGATAACGTTTCGGAGCTGCTGAATTGAAGCGTCGGTGCTGCCGTTTTTTTCTGTCTGAAATTGGTAGAATCCGAACATATCTCTCCCCGTATTCTCGGCGGTCGCTAAAGCAGTATCGGCGGTCGCCTGTGCATTGGTTATTCGGTCGTTGTAGCCCGTAACGATATCAACAAGCTCCTGGAACTGCTCGAGCTCGGCAAGCTGCTTGGCAACCTCAGCCTCTACGCGTGGCGCTAACTCCAATTCGGTAACAATGCCTCCCGGTGCGACGTACTGTGAGAACTTAACGTAACCACCGCAAGCAATCTGCGGAGGGATACTAATGACGGTGTAGCCTTGCGAATCTTCGCCGCACTCGCAACCGCTGTACAAGTCATCGGCATACTCAACGACCTGAACGGCTGTGCGGTAAGCGAAGCGGATACGTTGCCCACTCTCAACGTTATGGGCGACAATCTCCAGGTTATACACGTCGGCAACGCTGAATATATCGGTAGAACAATTAAGGGCGATTGTGTTGGCTCCTACAACTTTGAACGATACTTCCTGAGTGCCTCTTTTGCCCGAGTACACGGTTACATGGGTGTCAAGTTCTGCGAGTGGTAAGGGCGATAGCTCGCCCAACTCGTTACGCTCGTACAACGACGAGCAGAGGGTTACATTGTTTCCCCTCAATAACTTAATCGGTTGTAATGGTTTTCTCATCGGTGATATATGTTGTAAGGGTGGTTAACTCTTAATAACTCGATAGCGTGGTGTCGTTGTGTTCTTGACGCTCGAGCCTGCACACGTAACGCCGAAGCGCTTGGGATTGGCGTTAATGTACTTCACACATCCGCGGAGGTATTCAACGGCTACGGCATAGGCGTCGTTTGCTTCCGCTGTGCGTTGCTTGAGCTCAACATGGCTCGAATACTCGTCGCGCTTCTCGGTGTAACCGAATCGCGATGCAACGTGTCCGCCATTTTTTACGATTCGGGCGTAAGCGTAATAGGCAAGCGCAACGCGCAAGCCTCCGAATATGTGCGTGCGGCCGCACTCGTCGCGCCATACGCCCCCGGTCAACAGGTCTTCGAAGTCGCGCGGCGATTCCTTGATTCGCAAATAAACATCAGTGCCGATCTGCGGGGCGATGTCGATTTGCTCAGCTTCGGCGATGAAGCGCTCCGCCTCGCGATCATCCGCCAGGCAAGGGCGGGCGAGGGTGTCAATATCTCGGCGAGATATGAGCAACCCGTCACTCTGTAACGGGGTTGCTCGTAATTCTTTGGTTTGATCTGTCGTCATAGTTCTGTCGCTGCTTTCGTTAAGTCAACATACGGGAGAATCTCGATTTTTGTTCCCGGAGCAACAAGCTCGGGAGAAGTGAATCGAAATATATCGTTCAAAGTGCGTGCAATGAGCTTCTGACGCTTCAACTGCTGCTCGGCGTATTCTTTCTTCGCGTCCGCCATAACAGAGCCTGAGAAGCCTATTTTACCGATACGGAGGCAATAGAACGCCTCCTGCCCGAAAGCCGAGTAAATGCGCTCAATGGTGCTTGCCTCAGTGGCCTCAAAAACTTTATCGTAATTATTGGTCGTAATCGGCACAAATTCGGGTTTCTCGTCCTCGTAATCGATAGTAACCTCGAGTAAGTTACACGCGTTCGTATCGCCCTGTAACGCCTCTATTGCATTGCTAAAGCCGTCAGCCGATTTCTTCACTTGCCAACGCTCCTCGGACGAAAGGTTATCAACGTCGGAAACTCCACCCTTGTGCACAATCATGCCTGCCGGCAAGAAGTTGTTACGAACGTTGCGATTCTTAACATTCGATATCCCCTCGTCGGTGCTTGTTTCGTTAAGTATGCGGTCAATGGGCGCTGTCGGGTAGATGTTTCGGCCATGGTTGGTAACGTAGAGAATTTGCCCCTTGTAGAACTCAATGCCGCCTGCGGCTGTTATCTGTGCGGCCACGATATCGCGCTCAGGGTTGAAAACGTCGAAACGCTCCAACGTCTCCTCACTAACGCGCAAGCGCTTTCCGCCGCGTGTCTCCTCCTCGCTCCAATCGGGAAAATAGGCCACCTCAGATACGTAGCCGTTAACGTCGCTCTCGAATAGTCGCAAGTCTTCGAAAGGCACGACACGAATGCCCGATATCTCGCAAAAAGCGTTATAAGTTACGTGGAGGGCGAAGCCATTGAACTTTGCGAAGTCCTCTGCGCATAGGTGTACGATGTCGGCGAGTGTTTCTCGCTGACGATTAACAATCGTGTCGGCGAGCACGGTGTCCGCCACTCCTCGCCCCTCGATGTAGGTTGCAAGTCTGTCGGTACAGCTTCCCGCCGTCGGCGACGCTGCGAGGAAGTTGGCGATATACTGAGGATAGAGGTTCGAAGTGTCGTAAGATTGCAAATTAAGCCGAGATATGTAGCTCGGCTTAATTCGTTTTTGCGGTTTTTTTAGCTCGCGGACGTTCATAGCTCAACGACTTTGCCGCTCTCCTCCTCTGCGGGTGCCTCGGTGCTCTCAGGAGCTGGAGCGTCGTTAACAATCTCCTCCGATGTCTGTGGCGCTGCCGGCTGCGGCTGCTTCTCCCAGACGTTAGCGTCGGGGAACTGCTTCGCCCACTCCTTAGCCACCTTGTCGGTTATGTTCATGCGGGTGTAGGTGTCACCTTTCCAGTGGATGACAACGCCACGCTTAAGGATATATTTCTTCTCGTCCATGGTCTTGTTTGTTTTTTTTAAGTGAGTTATAATTACTATCAATGCGTCGCCGATTCTATCCTTGCAGTTGCAAGGCTTAAGCGCTTCGCCGAACACGCGGTAATACAGGGCTTCCGCCTCCGCTTCAACGGACTTCGAGCCCTCCGCTTCGGCTCGGGCGTATAGCGCGCGAGCCTTAACGAGTGCCGGGTGCTCCTTTATCTTGTGTTTCGGTGTTGCCGGGCCTGCCATAGCGATTAAGATTCGGTTACTTCTCCATCTCCGTCGCCGCCCTCGTCAATAGAGGCTGCCGCTGCTGCCGCGTCGGTCAAGCTTGCAACGAGTGAGTCGGTTGCCTGCTCGCTCTCGCTCCAAAGGTAAATGGCGGGTGTTGGCGCTGCCTCCTCGGTTAGCGCAATGATGTAGCCAGGATCTTCGCCGTACTTGTCATTATCAAACGCGGTTACGCTCAATCCTTGCTCAGCGCCTAATACTTCGTACTTCGCCTTTCCGTCAGCTCCGACGAAGTTGTTACGCAAGACAACGACGAAGTCGCTGTTAAGCAACGGCGACAGGATGTTTTGCGAAATCTCCGGTCCTGCATCGACAATACGAATAGTTACAACCTTGTTAACGGTGTTTCCGTTGTCGGAAGCCTGCAAGGCGGTTGTAGTGCCGTTAAACGGCTTTTTGCCGAGTTGAATGACCTTGTAACCCTTTTTACCGCTCTTAAGCTGTAACGCGGTAATAATGGCCGAATTTGAATCGTCGCGGGTTATCTTCTCGATGTCTGCGCGGTTGATGATAACCGCCTCACGCTGTACGCCCTTAACAAGGGGATTAGCGCAATCGGGCACGATGTCCGATGTAATATACTTTTCGCAGTAGTTTGTTGCCATTTTGGTAAAATTTTAGCCGGTTGGGGCGGTTTTAAGGCCACCCGCCCCGGCTGAGTAAAAATCAAACAATAAATATAACAGAAACAATGAGCCGAATTAGTAGGCGATTACGGCCAAGTCGTCTTGAAGGAAGTGAGTTCCCAAGGTGTCAAGCGCCTTGATGTAGTTGTAATCGTCTTTCTTATCGAACCAGATGTCGAACTGCTCCAAGATATCTGACGAGTTAGAGCCTACGCCCAAGTTGTCCTTAATGGTGTAGATAGCGCGATACGGCTTATTGTCAGCCGCCTCTGTGCCCTCAAAACCCTTAATGATCTCGTCCCACATCGGCATCGCCAACAAGCGCACGCCGTTGTAGTTGGTCTCTTGAATACCGTCGAACAATGCTTTCCACTGAAGCTCACTACCCTTGTTGTTAGCCTTAATGTCTGCGTTCAACGCATCCATGAGCGAAACGGTAATGTAGATTGTTCCCTCTGCCTGGGCACGAAGTACAGGCGAAGCAGCCTCAATGATCTCGTCAAGCAATGAAGTTGCGGCGCCAGCCTGGCGCATTGCGGTGCGCTGAGCGGTTTTTGTTGCCTCCTCGTTAGCGGCAATGCTTACACGCTTCATTGTTCCCTCGGCCACAGCCTCGAAAGCACGTTTGAACAATCCGTCAGTAACACTGAAGTACTTAACATCGCTGGCGTTCTTGATAACACCTCCGCTACCGGTTACGGCTGCGGACTTGTCTCCGAACCACGCCAAACGCCAGATAAGCTTACGGATAGCAAGCTCAAGACGAGGAGCGATTATATCCTGCAAGTACTGAGTTCCGGTCAAGTCGGGCGCCTCAATGCCGTTCTTGAACATATATTTCACAAGGGTATTCTCGAGGTCGGTGAAACAGATTTTATCTTTGATTTGCCAGCGGTTAATGTCCCACGCTTTCTCTGTTGCGGGAATCATGTTGTTGCCGTACTCGCCGCCACAGCCTGCGTAAGCCTCTCCAAGTAGGCCAAACTCGCCCACGACGCCGATTTTATCGCCTGTGTGAACGTTAGGGAAGAAGTTGATGAATGCGCCTAATGCGTCAGGTGCAAACACCGACGCTAAAATAAGCTCGCTAATTTCGCGAATTGCCCCATTGTCGGGGGTTAGGTTGGTGAAGTCAATTCCTGTTGATGGCATAATGTCAATCGGTTTAGGTTAGTAGTTTGTAAATGTTGTTACTCGTCGTTCTTCTTGAGTTGCGCACGGCGACGAGTGGCCCATGTCTCACGCTCCTCTTTCTCGATAGCCTTTGTTGTGGCTTTCGCTTTCTTCACAATCTTCGGTGTAGGGCTTTTGGTTGCTTTCTTCAACCACTCCTCACCTCCGGCAAGCGCTACGGCTGCAAGAATACGATTGTCCGCCTCCGATTTCACTTGCTTCTTAAGTTCCTCATTCTCCTCCTCGAGTGCAGAAATACGCTCTTGTAGTTTTGCAACCTCGTCGTCGGGTTCATTGGTCGGCTCCTCAGCTGCCTCGCGAATCTCGGTAATAGCTCCGTCAGCGACTACGACTGTACGGCCGTCGGGCAATACGTGTTCACCGTCGGGAGAAGCAGGATCACCCACTGCAAGCTCTTTGCCCTCCTCAGTCTCGATTGTAAGGGTGTCGCCGGTTGCGGTTGTGATGTCGTAGCCTACGACCTCAAACACCGACTTCAATGCGCCGATGAGGCGCTCGAGCAAATTTTTGTCTTTCGTTTTTGCGTCTTCTTTCATTTTTGCGTCTATTGGTTTGTGGTTAGTAATCTTGTTTCTGTGGTTCGCCGATAGCGGGGCGACAATCTCAGAGATAAAGCCGAGTTCTTTTGCCTCCTCTGCACTTATGTAACGTTCCTCGTCAATTAAGGTTTCAAGCGCCTCACGGCTTGCGCCGGTGCGCTCGACGTAGAAGTCAAGCATTCGGGTAGTTTCATCGGCAAGTGTCTTGCGCAGCTCCTCGGCGGTCTTATCGTTAAGCGCTCCGGGGAAATAGCCGATGTAAGGGCGATGAATGAGTATGCGGGCATGTGGAAGTGCTCGGCGCTCACTTGCGGCCAATAGTACGACGCTCGCCATGCTTGCGATGTCGCCCTCAATGGTTGCTATTATCTTTTTGCCCGTTGCGCGTAGAGCGTCAACAATCGCCCAACCCTCGCGCACGCTCCCACCTCGTGAGAAGATGCGGAGATGGATGTCGGTTTCCTCGGCGGGCATAGCCGCCAAGGTCTCCGATATATTCGAAAAGGTCACGCCTGCAGGGCAACCGAAAAAAATGCGGTCGCTCTGCTCCTCGTCCGATACTATATCACTGCATATTCTTATCTCATACATATATTGGGGGTTTTCTCGTTAATACTCTGCAAAATAACCAATTTATTTTGTAATATAATTACAAATGAAAAAAATTTACTTATCAAGCTGAATTTCACGGTCGAGACGCTTTTTTGCTCGCCAAATCGAAACCTCACTCATGTAATACTTACGACAGACGTAGGCATTTAGTTTCGTCCAATCTGTAGCGCCTGATTCGTTCAGGAATTCAGGAGCGTTGCGCAGCTCCTGAATATCGCGCAAAGGTGCGAGGTATTGCAGATCTTCGAGGCTCGCGCCACTGCGTAATAGGATTATTAACTCGTCGTAGTGCTCCTCCATGTAGTCAAGAATCGTCATGGGTTGCGCTTGTTTGTTTTCGTTTGTGTTCATGGCTGTAAATGTGCGTTATGTTAGTTAATTCTGTGCAAGAATTCGAATGAGGTCGCTACGGTCGCTCACCTCGTTAATCTCCTGAACCGATACGACGGGGTGAATACCCGCCACAGCTCTTGCGATTCCGTTAATGAGATAGTTGTAATTTATCAACTCTCCGCCTCCGCGTGGTCCGATTTGAGCGCCTCCGGTACTCTCGTTGATTGCGCTAAGGAGTGGCGAGTATAACGCCGTTGCACGTGCATTAATCACACTCTCGCCGTTAGACAACATCGCGGGTATGCTGTCGCTCGTTCCTGTGCCCTCGCCCGTAACCAATCCACCCTCGGCGAATTTGGCCGACTTAACGGTTTTTGTTGCGCTTGCAATGGTGGCTAAAATTGTGGCCGTTGTGGTTGCGATAGCTGCAATGTTGCCAGGAAATGGCACGCTCATTGCTTGCTTAACTCCTCCCGCTATGGCTTGACCTTGATTCACTAACATTTCGGCCAATGCTACCATTTTAGCCGCTTGAGCGAATTTTTTGTTGTTCTCGCCGAATGTCTCAAGCAACGATATCGAGGCGGCTGTCGCCTGCTGACGTGCTGCGACGATTGCTTTCTCATTCTCGATATCCTCTTTCGTGCGGGTTTCGCTTACCTTTTTTGCTTCCTCAGCGTAGTACGCTTCTATGGCCGTTGTATCAAGGCCTTTCTTGTGCGCCTCCTCGATTGCCGTCTGATATTCCGCGTCGAGTTGCTGCAAGCGTATTGCCTTCCAATTCGTCTCACCCTCCTCGAGAAACTGAAGCTGAAAGGCGAGTTTATCGGCTTCGGCTTTTTTCGCATCCTCAATCTCCTTTGCACGTTGGTCGGCTCTCTGGGTGGCGTACTTCGAATTAATCTCATCGAGCTTAGTTTGTAACTCCTCCTCTTTGGCCCATATAATCGTATTAATCGCCTCACGCTCTTGCGCGGTCAAATTCTTTTCTGTTTCAAGGCGTTTCCGTAGCTCCTCAACAGCTTTCTCGGTCTGGTGCTTAAGTAACTCCGATTCTTTGGTTTGAGCGTCTGTAATGAGGTTAATTAGCGCCTCTTCGGCTTCGTCGAGCGTCTTAATCTCACGCTCACGCAACTTCTCCCGCTCCTCGGTTAATTTCCTTTCACTCTCACGGATCTGATTGTTGAACTCCGCACGCTGCGCCACCGCCTCACGGAGGAAGTTCTGATAATTGGTTTCCGCCTGCATGACCTTAACACGCGCCTGCGCCAACTTATCTTCGAACTCTGCATTATTCTTCGTGCGTTCGCCCTCCTCCTCCAATACGGCCAGCTCTCGTGCGGCGATTTCTTGTTGCTTGCGGGCCAATTCGCCCTGTCGCTCGATAGCCTCATTCAAGTACTTTAATCGCTCCTTGGCGCTGTATGTCTCTTTGTCTTGTGCCTTAGCGCGTAGCTTAGCGACGTCCTGCTCAATCTGTGCCTGCTCGACCATTAAGTTGCGGTTATCGATAACGAGTTGTTGGCGCTCACGCTCAAGGGCTATGTAACGTTCAACGGCGGTACTCGCCTTATCTGTGCCGGTAATCCAGTCGGCAAGTGCCGAACCCCACTTAACGAGATATTCAAGACCTGTGGCCAACGCATCAACAAGCACCTCGACAACGCGTGTCAAGCCGTCGAGGATAGCCTGGAACGGCTGCATGATCTGCGTTAGGCGATTCATCTGCTCTTCGTTGTTCCTCATGGCATTCTTTAACGCCATGAATACAGAGATTAAGGCGTAGAGAATCGTGATTACGGGTGTTTTACTTAACAGGTCCGACGCTCCGCGAACGCCCATAATGCCCGCCTTTACTTGATTAATACGCCCTGCAAGCTCTCCGCCGAATACGTTACTCAGGGCATTCTCGTAGTTTCCAACGTTGCGGTAATAGCGCTGTGTAGCCTCTTCGGCCGCCTTGAGCTGGTTCGTTACGCGGTTAATCTTATCGCGGAGTTCCACGCCCTCGGCCGCATTGCGTTCTGCCTCGCTCAACTCATCGTAAGCGCTCGTAAGGTTCGACAGCTCGGCGCGGAGACCCTTTAACGAACCCTCCTTGAATTTCTCCTGATTGATGTTATTTTGGATCTCTTTCGATAGCTGACGAACGACGTTGCTATACTTCTTAATCACTTCATTGTTCGCCTGCATCTGCTTGGCGTTTTTCTCGGCATTCTCGGTATTCTCTTTTGAATCCTTAGCGAGCGCCTTGTTGGCCGCACGAAGCTTCTCGACTTCGTTCGTATAGGCGACAATGTTGTTAATTGCGTCCGAATTGTTTACACGGACATTTAAAAGTATCTCTTGAGTTTCTTGACTTGCTGCCATGTTAGTTAATCTTTACCAATTCAACTTCTGCGATATCGGTTGCGGTCGTCTGCACTTGGGCGACGAGGAAGTAACAACCGAATTGCGATAGATATACGGGGGTTTCGAGATTGAGGTTCTTGATGTCCCACGTCGTTAGCCTCATTTGCAGTTTGATTCGGTGCGGTTGCTTGACAATGCTCTGCAAGCTCCGGAGATTCACGCCCGCGAGCTCCTGTCCGCTCAACCCGGAAGCAGAGGCAACCACTACACCATCGATAACGGATAGCCTTACGATGCGTGGGGCGAGCTCCTTGCGGTTGATCTCCGCCTCGCTCTCCTCGTCCTTTGGTTCTTTGTACTCGTAGTGGCGCATATTGTCGCGATATGTGAGCGCAAACGGCAATGTCGCCAAAACTTTCTCCTCTTCCAATCCCTCGTTATCGCACGTGATTACAATGTTTCGGTCGCCCTCACTCAACTTCTCGCGGTCGATGTCGTTATTATCCTCCTTATAGGCGATAATATTACGCTGAGCCTTACAGTCGGCAACGGAGAAGTAATGATTTAAAGCGATATCGCCGCGTTCGTTTGCCACGACTTTTGCGGTCCAATCTTCGGCCGCTCCGAGATTCTCGAGCACCTCGTTGAGGGTGGCAATCTTCAAGCCTCCTGTATCGGCGTCGGGGGTGATGTATAAACCTAACATCATAGAGATGTTGCGGAGGAAGTCAATAGGTTTCAAGTCGGGCAAATTGCCCGCAGGGTGGTACAATTCACCCACTTGGATAGGCTCTTTGAGGCTTGAAGATTCGACGTAGAAACTACCCGATATCTCGACGTCCGCAACGTCTTGTATTCCGTTGCTCGGCGTCGGGATATAGATACTGATTTGCAATCGTTCGCCCTCTTCAAGATCTACGGCTTGTGATACTGAACCGAAATTCATTGTGTGCAGACCATCGGCCACGGAATATGCCGTAACCTTTGGCCCCTCGATTCGGCGCTCTCTCTCGCCATCCTCCGACTTGATCCGGAACACTAAGCAACAACTCCCGGCACGGACGTCATTATATTCTCCTCGCTCGGTTGTGAATGTCAGTACAACGTTGTTCGCTCCTACGGTTGCGGATTGGTCGGCGCTTGCCTGGTACACCTTACCCGCAATGTCGTTAATCGTCGCCTCGACGACTTCGCCATACTTCCCATTTGCTACGGTTGTGGCCGAGAATGTCGGGTAATAGTCGTAACGAGTTATGCGGGGAATGCTCGGACCTACGGTGCCGCCCCCGCCCGTCTGTGCTACGAGCTGCCCGCCCGTCGGCGTGAATTGCGTCGGGGTGAGGCTTGCGGTGTAGTCGCTATCGTTAGCCGTGCGGGCCATAAGCCACAAGTTACGCAACACGTTTGTTGCGGCGGTCGTCTTGGTAATACCTCTGCAGAGATACGCAATACCTGTTAGAATGCTTGCATTGACGGACACTGCGCCGTAATATCCGACCTTTGTTGCCTCCATTTCGGTAGGAGTTGCGCCGGTGTTATACTTTGGAAATATAAACTTCGTGTAATTAATCGAAGTGTCGGCGGTTGATTTCCACGCGCGCGGCTCCATTTGCACAATGACGGATAGGTTGTTAATGTTTATCTCTAACGCTTTCAGTCGTTCGAGACCAGGCACACGGCCGAAGATGAATGCTACCGAAACACTTTCGGCGGTTGAATCAAGAAGATAAACATCACCCTCGGCAATCGTTAGGCCGTTACGCTCGAGGCGTGCCGATTTCTTTGTATATCGGAAAGCTCCCGCCGATGTCGTGGCCGTAAGGCTCAGCGGCAATCCTAATAAGCGCTCATTCCTCGCCGTTCGCGGGAGGTTGATTGTTTGGCTGTAGCTCGCCGCCTGCTTGCTGATATCGGTAAGTATCGGCGACACGAATGTAAGCGTTACGCGAGTATCCTCGGCCATATCCATATACTCGCCCGCAATCACTAATATATCTCTTGCGTTCATAGGCTCTGTGAATTAAGCTCCGGTAGTTCAAACTCCATTGTTACGCCCGTCAACTCTTTGCCCGTTGCAACTTCTATCGTTGCCGGCACGGGGTAGGCGCGCACCCATGTACCGACTACCGAGGTGTCGAGTAATTGCGCGTAGGGACTTGCAATCGCCTCTCTGATGCGTCGAACTTCTGCGTTGGGTAAATTACCCGATGAATACTTGTAACGCCGTGTAAGGCCGTAATTGACGCTCTTACGCTCGGTTAATGCTTTATCTTGCGCGCCGAGGGATGGAGTGGCCGCAGGGATGGCGCTATATGCTTTCGATTCCTCGGCCGATATCAGCGATGTGCTGATAGGCTTTAACAGAGTGGTCCATAACAACCCCTCTGGGGTGAGGAAGCGGAGGAAGTGCGCAGTTTGATTGCGCGCATCGCTCTGTTGTTGCGAGTGATATGTTAACTTCTGCGTGCGTGGTGTGAATGCTCCGGTAATATAAGAGAAGTAAGGCGTGTTGCTGATTGTAATCTCTTTTGTCGGCATAGTGGTAGTACCTAACCCCATAACGTTACCCAATAAAACTATGCCGATATAATGATTAACGCCCGCAGGGCCGAGAATCTCGTGTTTAACGTCCCTACTACGACCTGGGATAGTAGCAACGGAATCAGTGTTCATAACAAACAATACTGCCTCACTGCCGCCGCACCACACCTTATCGACGTCTATGCCGACGCGTGGGCGCTCGCCTGCGCTTCCCCAAAGGGCGGAAACCTGGGTGTGCAGCACCTGAGTGTTGCCGATATTTACGACGATAGTAAACGTGCGCAGATAGCGATATTGATAGAAGTACTCTGTCGCGGTTGTATATCCTCCGCCCTGCGTTGCTCCGTATTTGCGAACATTTAGCTCTACAGTGTTGGCGAGCACGTGAGGAAATGACGGCATTGCATCGTCATTCTCCAATACTTCGGCAAAGGCGATGCGGAGGAGCTCGCCAGCGTCAAATGTGGCGCGACGGTTGTAGGTTCTGCGGGTTTCATAATAGTTCGAGCGTGAGCCGATAGTTACGGTTACTTCGGTGTCTTCGCTTCCATCGGCAAGGGTAACGAGTATCGGCAGCGGATTGAACGCATATACGAATGCATCGGGGTATTCCACCGTGCCGAGTGTGTGGGTAATGGTTCTCATAGTTGTACGGTTTCGGTTTCTTTGTTGAGTTTAATGTGGGTGGTCGATATCGGAGTGACGAAAGCCGTTACAATGGCCTTGCGTATCTCCTCTATTGTTGTAGGGATTTCCTCGCTATATACGTCGGGTTTGCCTCCTGCGCGATATATGGCCGAACCCTCGCGCATGATCTTACGGGCAACGAGGTATGGCGACAGATCTAAGCCTTTATCCTCAATCCATGCAGCAATGATGTCGCGGAAGAACTTCGGCGGGTGCCGGTACTGCGTCCGCCATGGCCGCGTACCCGTTTCAAGCGCCCCGAAGAATGGGCGACCGTAAAGTGTGGCCGTGATTCCCTCCGCATCGGAGATAACAACCGCCTCAAGGCTCTCAATTGTTTGCCCGCTGGCGTTGCGCCCGGTACTCTCGATGTTGGCTGCAATGCGGTTGCGGAGATTCTCAAACGCCACCTCGAGTACGGCGTGCGTGTCGGCATTGATTGTCTGAATGTTCATGGCTTACACTCCTCTGGGGTTAAGTCGCGTACGGTCATCGTGAGGGCAATGCCCGCAACGTTCTCATCGAGGCGGTCAGTGAATGGGGAGTATCGGACAGCGTCGCCGACTACCTCCAACCCTACACCGCTAATGGCCGTAATAAGGCCGCTTGCGCGGTCAATCATTCGTTCCTGAATACTTGTGTCAACTTCGGTATTGTCGCGCTCAGTAGGCTCGAATAGGGCCAACACAATATCTTCCTGTCGATGTGTTCCGCTCGGTAGTGATTGGAATGCTCCGGAGCTTGTCGATATCATCAGCGCAGCAGGATATACTGCACGCTCTCGCAACTCGGTCTCGAGCTTGCGGTTAGCGCGATTCCATGTATCGAAGAAGAATGCGAAGCCGTGGCACTCGCACAAGGCTTGCAATTTGGTTCTAATGGTTGGTGCTTGCGTTGTCATCGTGTAGCTGTCTTAACGTTCATAATCTGCTCTAATCGGCGCTTATATTCGCGTGTCTTGGCGTCGATGCGAAAGGCTGCGAATACATTCAGCCAGGGTGTTTGCGCTGCTTCCTCGTGGTTGGTAATTCCCATGCGGAGGGCGTAGCAATCAATCATGCCGAATGCTCCGAAGTTAAGTTCGTTGATTCCCGCCTCCTCCTGCTCTGGCGTCGGTTTTGTTTTTAAGGAGTTGAACAGGTCGCCAATCTTCCGAAGCTCTGTAACGGTAAAGTTGATGAATCCATACACACGCCACGCGGGTAACTCCATAACATCGGCGTCGTGAATCTCGTTAACACGTAACACCTTGTGCGCGCACTCACGGAATAGCGTCAAGGTGTCGCAACGGAGTTGCGATAGGTCCATAACGTCGCCAATGGAAAGGGCGTTCAGATTCTCGGGGCACTTCACACCGGGGAGCACCTCATCGTCCGGGTGAACGATACAGCGCTTAATATCCTCGATAGCCTCCGGCATGAGAAACGCTTCGACAGCAAACACGTCGCGAAACTTTGCCGCCACTTCCTTGGGCGGCGTGTAGCGCTTGCGCTTGCGACTTGCAAATAGACTTGTAAATAATCGTTTCATCGTTTATAAGTTGGTTAGTTGTTAGTCGGTGTTATGGTGTCCACGCCCTGCGGAATGTCGCGCGTGTTCCGCGTGGTTCTCGTTGCGCTTCGCCCGCATTCAGATAGTTAAGACAAGCGTAGCGGAGGGCGTCGATAGCGTGGTTAAAGTAGTCTATCGGCTCATTGAGCGGGTTGCCGTCAATATCTCTCTTATACTTGTAGTTTCTTGCCTCCTTAATCAGATTCAGTGAGCTCTTGGTTATGTGCATACGATAGCGGTTAATAATCTCAAGTCCGATGCGTATGCTATCCGCTCCTTTGTGTGCGGATTCGGCACGTTTCACTCCGAAGCGTCGCAACTCCTCAATGCTCTTAGGCTCGGCAGCATCGCAGACAATTGGAGAATCGGGCACGTCGAGAAGTCGGATTTGCTTGGCGATTTCGGGGTTAGTTAGCCCTTGCGCGTATAGGTGTTCTTTCACCCACAATTCGCCACCACTTACACGCACCTCGATTAAGGTTGTCGGGTCGTTCGTAAACCCGAAATCAAGGCCAAAAAAACGACGCTTATAATCGCGCGGCAGTTCGTCCACGAGGTCCCAATTCTGCAAGCATAAGCCCTCGCGGCTTCCAACCTCTCCGAGTCCGTACACTTGCCACCATTCTTTGTTATGGCGATTTGCTTCAATCTCTCGCACTTGCTCAGGAGTCAAGAATGGGTTATCGAGATAAGTGGACTTAATGAATACAACTCCCTCGTCGCGGGTAAGAATCTCAGTGTGCGCCCAGAACTCCTCCCTCGGGTTGAAGTCAAGAAAAATCGTTTTTCGCGTACGTACGGCCAATTGTCGCACGGTCTCATAGCCGATATTATTACACTCGTTGACAAATAGAATATCACGTGCAGGGCCGAGCACCTTTGCGGGGCTGTCGGCGCTAAAGAACTCGATGTGCGAGCCGTTCGGTGTGGTGTATATCTTTTCGCTCTCTCGCCACAATTTCGGGTTATATAGCCCCTCATCCTGTAACATCTGTTTGAAGTCGCGAATCGCTCCGCGTCGGAGGTGAGGCAATGTCTCCGACACAATGGAAATCAATAGGGGCGTTTTCGCCGTCGATGCAATCAAGTAAAGCAACTGCAGCAGCGACCACGTCTTACCGCTACGCGTCGAGCCTTGGTTAACAAGCCAACGCGCTCCGTCGTTGTAGCCGGTAATGTTGCGTGCAAATACGTTCGAAACTTTCATTGCTCTATCTCGGTTGCTTCGGTGTCTATAACTTCATTATCCTCATGTGTGTTCCCGCCCTGAATCAGCTTTGCAAGCTCTTGAGCGACGCCGTCAGCGCCTACAATCTCGATACGTAAGCCGTGGCCGTCGCCGTTCGTTGTGCCTGGTCCTCCGATATGGTTGTGTTCAATTGAGGGAACAGCGTTCTTATATTGACGATTGCGGAGGCGGTCAACTCCATCCGTCTTGCCCTCTTTCAAGTCAACTAACAACTTCTTGGCATATGTGGCAAGATATATCCCAATGGGCGTGTAGAATGATTGTTGCGTTTGAACGAGCTTCTTTAGCTGCTCGGTATTTAAGGCAAGCAATAGGCGTTCGGCTGCATCGATATCCGCCTGCGTCAGCATGAGGCTTGCGAGCGTCTTTTTTTTAGTGTAGCCGAGAACCTTTTTCAATTCTTTCATTACCTTGCTCGATTCCTCGGGCTTCGGCTTCGGTGCGGGCGGGTTCTTCGGTTTTCGCAAGCTCGGGGCAACAGATACTCGACGACCGGTGCCAAAGGGCGGGAGGAGGCCAGCGGTGCGGCCTCGCTTCGGCTGCTCCTCACTCTCCTCCTCCAACGGATCTGGAATATCTAATTTGCCTCGCTCGACAATCATAGGTTAATATCGTTACTTTTTTCGGTTGCTCTCGGCTATAATCTTCGGTGCGCACCTATCGTAATTGACTTTGTGGTGCAATCTATAATTCTTACCCGAACCGGCCATCAGATATATTTTGACGGCCGACGGACAGCATATAATCGTAAAGAAACTTTTTAAATACGTTCCGCTCTCCAAATAAACATCGGACATACCTCCCTCGTTAGCCTGTGTTTGCGTTTGATTCAACCACACTTGATTTAACGAACCAAATATTTTTCCCGTAATCGCTCCAGCTGTGTAAGTGTTCACATCTTCATTTATTCTGCCGATAAATTTAAATGGGCGCTCAACGTCGCAAATAAACGAGTTCATTGCTTTACGCTTCATCCATACTTTGGCCGACAAACTCGCATCAACGCCACCAATGTAATCTCCACCCTGCATCATCGCTATTGAATGTATCGGTGTCCGTTTCAAGAAATCTAACATCGCACAAAAAACAGCGTCAAGATTGTAGATATAACTGTGTGTTAATGCCATTAGCTTGTCGTCAAAACGATAACTGAACTGTTTATAATCATCGTCGAGCTCAATAAAATAGCGATATCCCAACCGCTTAGCGATGTCGAACGCCGCATTGCGAGCATAGACAACTGTTCGACGGTCTCCGGGGATAATCTGGTCGAAAGTCTTAGAGATTGCAAGCTTATTGAAAACGGCCACGTCGTCACCGTATAACTCTTTATATCGGTTAACGGTCTTGTCTTCGTTATCAACAACAAGCACAATGCGCCCTGTATAACCGTGCTTTCGTAGGGTTTTAATTGTCTTTACATTGTCGGGCCGTCCGTGTGTTAGAACTAACGCAACGAAGTTGTCGGGCGTTCTATTTATCTTTGTAGTCGTCATAATATTGAGCTCTTAAACGTTCGGTAACTTCAACAAACCCCCTCTCAATGGCTTTGTCGAAATCGATAATCACTAACGCAGAATCCTCCATTAACAACTGTGTCGTCTTATCAGCTCTGGCGTAGAAATCTGCAATCTTTTCGTAATTAAATTTCACGTGACGCATTGCCCCAAATCGCAAAAATTCAGCAACCTTTTTCGGCAAATCTGCGGCTTCAATGTCATTAATCAATTTCTCGTAAACAGAAGTGTCGTACATTTCTCCGAATGTTGCAGGCTTTTCGCTCGGAGTGTAAATCGGTATTTCTATTTTACGGCTATAATTCTCGCCCTTACTCCCACTTCCCTCGCCACTCTCCTCTATCTCCACATTAGGCACATCCACACCCCAATCGCACAGCAACCCCGCATCCCATTCGTTTCCGAGTAGGTCAAAATCCCACTCTCCGAAGCTGGCGTTATCTTTGATTGTGTACGCCTGGAGCTGCTCGGGCGTGGTGCTCTCGGGTAGCACCTTGCAAATCGCCTCCTTATATCCTAATTCCTTGAGGGCGTGATATCGCATATTACCGCCGATGATAACGTATTTATCGCCGTGCGGATAAACGAGCACCTCTCGCAAGGCTGTCATTTCTGGATTATCTTCGATTGACTTAATGAGCTTCTTGAACTTATCATCGCGGATAAATCGGGGGTTTTTCGGCAGGCCGTCAATCTGGCCCTTGTTGACCTCGATTTTCGATAGCGGCAGGCGGACGCTCTGCACTAATTCAGGTGTTTTGGTTGTCATGGTTGGTATATTGTAGTTAGTTAATGTAGTTAAGTGTGTAACCCGCTACGCTCGGCAGCGGGTTTAGGATGTTAGAAATTTCCGCCGCTTTGGCGTTTTCCGCCCGAACGGCGTGAGCGCGCAGCGCTTTGCCCGGTGCGGCTTTCCCATTCCTGCAATCGCTCGTACTTCTCTTCCGAGCTTCCGGTTGATACTTGTTTGGCCATGTTTTTCGGTTTTATTGGTAGTTAGTCATTGAATCTCTTTTTTGTCAATTCATCCCAAAGCGGTTTGACGCGGATAGCCTTGTTGATGGTCTTGTACTTGTCTGCAATCTTCGCGGCGAAGTCGTGGTAAAAGTCGTAAGCGTCAGCGTTCAGCTCTATCGAGAATTGCTCAACGTTGGCCGAACTTCTGAGGTTGGCCGAACCTGTCATAACAATTTTCTTACCTCCACCCGTTAACATCGTTACAGTCTTCGTGTGAACGCCTGCAGCTGCCAATTGAAAGTCGCAAGCCTCAACGTCCAACTCTCGATATATGTACGGAATCAATTGGCGGTGCTCGTTCGCATAAAAATACGCGGAAACAATTAACGTTAACTTCTTGAGGTACCCCCACTCGATTAGGTTGCGGAGGCTGTCAACGTTATTCTGGTTAAGCGATAGCGTCGTTATTGTCATTTCCTCGATTAGGGCGTTGTTGTGCGTAACAAAGGCTTCGATAAAGTCGCCGAATACGAAAGATCCTGCGCACAACACATCGTAACGAGGGTGCGCAACAAGGTCAACGGCTTTGGCCAGGTCCTCAGCGTATTCGTACTTAACGAACTCACGCGGAAATGTAGGGAGCTTTGGTTTTATGTAACGACTTTCGAGGTCGGCAGGGTTCACTCCGTCATCGCCTCCGGTAACGTCAAATAGATTCAGATCTATGCCGTCGGTGGCGCCGGTGTCAATCCCTCCGAAATCAAAATTAAGAATGTCGTCGTTCGGTTTCATCTTTTTGTGTTTTAATGTTTTAAACGATTTTCGCCGCCTCTTGGTTGCGGCGCATCGGCTATAATCTTTACAAAGGTACTAAATTTATTGTAAATCATAAAGTTACAGCGATTATTTTTTAATGTTATTACAAAGTTTATTACAAAGATTATTACAACGGCAAAAAAAGAAAGCGAGGGGAGCAATCTCTGCGGCCCTCGCTCGAAAAGAAAGGAAATATTCAGTGTGTGGGTAAAATTGGTATCAATTATATGAGCCGTCAATAGCCTTGTATAGGTCTGCGACGAACTCGATTGCCGTTTGTTTCAACGGCTCCATGCTCTCAGGAGTAACGGCAAGCGCTATGCACGTTTGCGCTGCGAATATCATGTATTTGATTTGCTGCTCGTCGTAGTCTCGTAGGAGATTGGCGAAGCTCTCTACTTGCTTATCTGTGATATCGCTCAACGCTCTTGTGTCGCTCTGTGTGGCTCTATACTCGGCCTCACTCATTTGGGGTCGTTTCATGTTTCGATTTAGATTATTTTCTTTTGTTAATTCTTACGCAATCGAGATTTCAAAGGTTGCGCTTCTCGGGCAAAACAAATTTAATTTAAATTCGTGGTTTCCCACTCTTGTTTCATCACGTAAAAATTCGGCAAAAGGTTACAAAATTTGCAACCTTTTAAAAATATTTCTACTTTTGCGGAAGTCTAATCAAAAATTAAACATCATGAAAAAACTAATTCTTATGGCGCTAATGGCGTGCTTCGGTCTTGGAGCACAGGCGCAGATCCAAATGGGCGAGACTTACTCAAACGAAATTGAAATTATTGGCCCTTTGCACTTCGGAGCGAATCTCGGCGAAACTTCTTATAATGGCCCAGAGAATTCAAGTTACCACCTGTATAAGCGAACATTTAAGGACGATGTTACCTTAGGCATTCTTATTCAAAGCACTAACCGATTCGATGATGATGTAGAGATTGCATTAGGGCATACTGAGGCGGAAGCTGCCGAAAGTGTTAATGTTATATTGAACTTCCTTGCGACGAACGAGCCAAAGACAAGTACAGAATTTACCGATTTAAACGGAAATAAATTTCAATTTACTGTTTACAATAAAAATTTTTTGAGTTATAAGGTGCTCAGTTACTACGTCGGTAAAACATTCGTAGCCGACGATTACCCCTACATCAAGAAAACAATGCTAACAAAAGCACTTGAGTTGCTTGGCGTCGCTCCTGAACCGAAATCAAAGAAAAAGAAATAACGCAGAAGCGGGGAAATTACTCCCCGCTTCCTTTTTTATGCAGCTTTTCAAGTTTATCCTCAAGCTCTCTGATTCTATCTGCCTTCATCTTATTGTCAATTTCTATTCCTGCGATATTTTGTTTCAAGCGCCAAATTGTTCCGAGTAATCTGCCGTTTTCTGCTTTGAGGTCGTCAATGTATACCTGTGAAATGATTGCTGACTTTGGCGTGCAATCCCTCACTCTATCCAACTTACGCATGATTAACTTTAAATAACTTACTATGATCCTGAGCATAATGTAAATCGTAAGAATTACGACTAATCCTGTAATAATGATTACTTTCTCCATGTCTTTTAAGTTTTAATTAATTGTTACAAAGTTACGTAATTACTTCCGATAATCAAATACCCTCTTCCCGAGTGCCAGGGCGACGCGGCGTTCAATGTTTGCACCACGTGAGCTTTCCCAACCGGGAAGCATGGCCACAGCTCCACAGCCGAGGAGCGCCGAAAGGCAAACGACCATACAGAGCCACCACGGCCACCTCTCGCCGCAAAAATTAATAGGGTTTGTTACTTTATAGCCTCGGGCCTTAATGCTCGCCTCTGCGACTTTAAACGTGCTGCGCACTTGCAAATAGTCAAGTCCGGTTATCTTTCCTGCAATGTAGATTCTCATTTTTCTATGCGTTTTTTTTGTTCTTATTCCTTTTTCTTCTCTTTTTTACGGCTTTTGGGTTGCTGCCGATTTTATTTAACTCTTTTCCTTTGAATTTTGAATTAAGGGCGGCCCCGAACAACCTTACCATTGCAGCAGCCTCCTCGAATGATTCTTTAATGCTCATTGTTCTTCTATTTTATCTCCTATCTCAATAATAAATACTTTCCTATCTGTTGGCGCTCCCCATTCTGGACGGCCATATCCGCATCTAATATCCTTATATTCTAATTTCATGCTCCGTTTAGTGTACCCATATCGGAAAACAATCTCCCTATATTGTTTCGGTATCGCTCCGCGCGTTGTGTTCCAAAATAACCTACTTATCCAATATGGCGTTATCTCTCTGTACTCCTCCTTTTTTTCTCCGCGTTCAATCATTTCGTACCACTTAGCCAACAACGGCAAGTGAAGTTCTCCGGTAAACTTTCTCATATCTCTTCTATTTTTGGCTTATCGCCGATATCATTTCTCTTTAAAATTCACGCACGTAAGCGCAAGGTTTGACTTTATCGTGTCTATACCGCGGAAGCATGGGTAAAACTCGCAATTCTCGCGACACGTAGGCACTATTTTTTTCTTCTCCTCTCGGTGGTTCTCGGGCTGTGTGTTCACGGCCTTGTAATACGCACGCATTCGTTTTTTTTCGCATTCACGACAACGACTCGCACGGGTCTCGTAATATCCACCCCTTACGAGGTTGGGGCGACGGAGCAAGTAAAATTCCTCTATTGGTTTCGTTTTCTTGCACGCCTTACATACTTTGTCGGCAGACTCGCCAGGGCGACGCATGTGCCCCACCAACTTCCGCATCATGGCCGCCGTAATCTTGTCGGCCTCGGTGTTTAATTTTTGTGTCATGATTTGTGTTAATTTTTCCATGTCTTAAAAAATTCATCGCAATCATTAGTTGTGCCTGATAAGTGTTCGTTACCTTCATAAGGGATGCAATATTTGTAACAACCATTAGTTGTCAAATAACGACAGTTAGAATCATCTTCGAGATATTTACCCCAAAATGTAGGTGTCCACATTCGATTATCGTAATCACGAACTAACACTCTACTCTCAAACCCTCTCAAAGTAGTAATGTCGAACTTGTTGGGGGCTAATTCGTAATCTTTTTCAAGTGCAAAACTAATATAACAAATACCTTCGCCTTTAGGATAATCGATATGATACCCCTTATCACTTACTTTTACAACTATTCCTGATACATAAGCCGATGTATGTTTTACTCTATCCCCCACCTTAAATTTCGGCAACTTCTCCAAAGTCTTTGTTTCGGCAATCCAACGATAACCACGTTCTTTAATAGCATCGAAGAGTTTCTGTTTTTCCTCCTTGTCCGCATACTTGTAATCTTCGATATATCCGATACCAAAATCTATCTTAGCTTCAAATTCATTGAGTTCGGAATTATACCAACAACGATAATACATATGGCCATTGTCGAGTTTGTGAAAAATCGCAATAAATGCTCCATCTGAAATCACATCTCCGTCCTTGAAAGGGCTTTGAAACCCCTGCCAAGTAGTTCTACCTTTTGGGAAGATTACACATTTCGCTTCTGGTAAAAGAATGGTATCGTGAAAACATCCTTCTTTAGTTAGATATTTAGTACGAGTACCACCTACGGCAATCTCAAGCGGAAACTGTTTTCTACTCATATCAACCCCAACAAAGGTAACGTTTTCAAACATTGTACAATCCAACTCCATATCTTTAGGGCAACCCTTGAGGAGTTCTGCTACGTTAATTTTCTTTTCCATAATATCTGTTTTTAATTACTATTAATATGGCATCTGCAGCGATTCGAAGTAAATACACGGGAAAAATGCAAAAATCAAATCATCCTTACCTATTGAATCAAAAACACTTGGCTGATTCTCATAGGCTTTTTCAATCTCGGCAAAGAGGTCAATCACATGATCCGTTTGTCCGAAATTGTTTTGAATGTCATAATCCTCTGCCGGGATTCCGAGTTTTATAAACTCGTTTTTGAATGTTCCTGATTGCTCAAAAAAGCAATAAACCTTACCTGTAATCTCCATTTTCTCAGAATAATTTTTGTTGTGTTGGTTGTTCTTTTTGGCGCTCAATCATAATCTTGAGCACTCGGCTAATTTCCCTATCGACCGCCTCCTCGAGGCTTCGCGATTTTCCAAGTGCGGAAGCGCTGCGGGTTTTGAAGTACTCCCTTTGCGCTCCTCGCATCTTGGAAACAAGGTCGAAAAATTCACGCGGTGTCATCGCTCTCTATCGGCTTTAACGTAAGCGTCGGTAAACTCCATTGGGATATAAAAATTAACAGCAAGCTGTGAAACTTTCTCCAGGCTGATAGATTTGCGTTGCACTGTCTCGCCACGCCTGGCGTCGACCGCATCCTGAGCGGCTTGCTTCGTTATGATGCAGTGCTCCGCCTTGGCTGCGTCGTAAGTGTAAACCAAATAATTCTGCTCTACGGCCACCCCCGGGTGGTCCACGTAATCGAATTTTGCCACGATTTGATACCATTTGAAGTCGGCCAGGCTGATATCGCTCTCGTCCTTGGCTCCCTTGTATTGACTCCATGCGTACTCCTCGCCCGTGATTTTGTTTGTCAGATAGTCCTCGGCGGAGGTGTCTTTTTTCTTGAGTTCGTCGATGATAATGCGGTGAAAATTCAGCTTCTTGGCGTTCATGATCTCGAAGCCTCCGTCAAACTTCTGCTCCGAATAGTCGCGGATAACGTCGAGTAATTGCGTTATACCGTTAGCGTAGGCTATTAACTTATACTTTGTATCGGTCTTAATAGTCCGAATCTGCACGATCCATAGTTCGCGACCTGTTGCATACTCAACGCCGAGGCGTTTCTGATTGCTTACAACAACATTGGCGATATCGCCCGACTGGATGTAAAACATAAGCTTCGCCGCTATTTCTTGGTCAATGTATGTACCGAGGTCAAACAACTTCTGTGTGCGCTTAATCTCTGCAACTTCGCCATTATCGTCAACCATCTTCTCGGGGTACTCGGCAATTACATTCTCCGCAAGGTATCGATTTAACATCTGCGCCTTGTCGGCGGTTCTGAATTTCAGTTCGTTGTGTCGGGTTTGAACTTCTCTTTCTTTTTTCATCGTGTTATTTTTTGTGTTAATTAAATAGTTTTCTCGGGTTAAGATACTCATTAATTACTTCGATAAACTCCTCAACGCTGCGGACAACTACATACTTGCCGCCGTGCTCGGTAATCAATCTTTCGTAGTCCTTTTGGTGTTCGCTCTGTCGGCCGGCTTTCGTCTTAAGCTCGATGGCAAGGAAGCGAAATAGACCGTCGGCGCTCGGGAGCAATAGAATTAGATCCGGAAACCCTGCCCGCGTTCCCATGGCTTTGAATCGCGCAGCCTCTCGGGCGTTGCGTCTCCCTCCGTTAGGCGAGTGGTGCAGCAGTTTTGCTACGCCTGGGAACTGCAAGCCGAACCACCGAACACAGGCCATTTGCAGATTGTCTTCTTCGTGTCGCATTACTCGGATTTTTCGGTATAGTATTTTTTTACGAAATCAATCAAATTCTTGTAATCCTCTGCGTGTTGGCCATCTACGTGTGTTTCTTCGACGGCGCTCGTGAATTGCGCTATATCTCCTCGGAAGCAACCACACTTAACGAATATCCCTTTGTCGGAGTGGTAGAATGTTGTATACCCTCGTCGAGATCCTATAGGGCCAACAATCATTATATCGCGAACATCTTTTAGTTTGCCCCAGTCGTATAGGTTGGCGTCTCTTAGGTCGGCGTCGCTTAGGTCGGCGCCTCTTAGGTTGGTGTCTCTTAGGTCGGCGTCTCTTAGGTCGGCGCCTATTAGGTCGGCGTCTCTTAGGTCGGCGCCTATTAGGTTGGCGTCTCTTAGGTCGGCGTCGCTTAGGTCGGCGTCTCTTAGGTTGGCGTCTCTTAGGTCGGCGCCT
>JAZNPP010000014.1:0-32360 GCA_045589695.1 Bacteroidaceae bacterium | reverse complement strand
ATTTCCCGACAGACGCTTACGAGCAGTTGTGGGGCGCTGTTTGCGCTGTGTTCGAGTCTTGGAACAACGAGCGCGCTATCCTCTACCGTCGTATGGAGAAAATTCCTGATGAGTGGGGTACAGCAGTTTCTGTTCAGGCGATGGTATTCGGTAACATGGGCGACACATCCGCTACCGGCGTATGCTTCTCTCGTGACGCCGCTACAGGCGAGAACCTCTTCAACGGCGAGTACCTTATCAACGCACAGGGCGAGGACGTTGTTGCAGGTATCCGTACACCTCAGCAGATTACAAAGATCGGTTCTCAGCGTTGGGCTGCATTGCAGAACATCAGCGAGGAGGAGCGTGCTTCTAAGTATCCTTCAATGGAAGAGGCAATGCCGGAAATCTACAAGGAACTCGACGCTATCCAGACACGCCTTGAGAACCACTACAAAGACATGCAGGACATGGAGTTCACTGTTCAGGAGGGCAAACTGTGGTTCTTGCAGACACGTAACGGCAAGCGTACCGGCGCGGCTATGGTTAAGATCGCAATGGACTTCTACCGTGACGGCGTTATCGACGACAAGACCGTTCTGAAGCGTATGGAGCCCGAGAAGCTCAACGAGCTGCTCCACCCCGTATTCGACACTGCGGCTCTCGCAAAGGCTAAGGTTATCGCTAACGGTCTTCCCGCATCTCCGGGCGCAGCTACAGGCCGCATCGTATTCTTCGCTGACGACGCAGAGAAATGGAACGAGGACGGCGAGAAGGTTGTACTCGTACGTATCGAGACCTCTCCCGAGGACCTCGCAGGCATGGCTGCCGCTCAGGGTATCCTTACAGCTCGCGGCGGTATGACATCTCACGCTGCCGTTGTTGCACGCGGTATGGGCAAATGCTGTGTATCAGGTGCCGGTACATTGGTTATCGACTACAAGAAGCGCACTCTTACCGTTGACGGCATCACATTCAGCGAGGGTGACTATATCTCTTTGAACGGTTCTACAGGCCAGGTTATCGAGGGCAAGGTTGAGACTAAGGCTCCCGAGCTCAGCGGTGACTTCGCAGAACTTATGACTATTTGTGACAAGTACGCGCGCTTGGGCGTACGCACAAACGCTGATACTCCGCACGACGCACAGGTTGCGCGCGACTTCGGCGCTATCGGTATCGGTCTCTGCCGTACAGAACACATGTTCTTCGAGGGCGAGAAGATCAAAGCAATGCGCGAGATGATTCTTGCCGAGACAACAAAGGAGCGTGAGGTTGCTCTCGCTAAGCTGCTGCCATACCAGAAGGCTGACTTCGTCGGCATCTTCAAGGCAATGGAAGGCTTGCATGTGACTGTTCGTTTGCTTGACCCGCCACTCCACGAGTTCGTACCGCACGATGCTAAGGGCCAGCAAATGCTCGCCGAGGCTATGGGCAAGACAGTAGAGGCTGTCCAGCGCCGTGTCAAGTCTCTTGAGGAGTTCAACCCGATGCTCGGTCACCGCGGTTGCCGTCTGGGTAACACATATCCGGAAATCACAAGAATGCAGACAACAGCTATTCTCGGAGCAGCTCTTGAGCTGAAGAAGGAAGGCAAGGTTATCTACCCTGAAATCATGGTACCGCTCGTAGGTATCATCAATGAGTTCGAGGAGCAGAAGAACGCTATCGTTGAGGCAGCAGAGGCTCTCTTCGCAGCCGAGGGCGACCGTGTCGAATACACAATCGGTACAATGATTGAGATTCCACGCGCAGCATTGACAGCTGACCAGATAGCTCAGCAGGCACAGTTCTTCTCATTCGGTACTAACGACTTGACACAGATGACATTCGGTTACTCTCGTGACGACGTGAACTCATTCTTGCCTATCTACCTCCCCAAGAAGATCTTGAAGAACGACCCATTCCAGGTACTCGACCAGACAGGTGTAGGCCAGCTCGTTGAGATGGCTACAGCTAAGGGCCGTGGCGTAAACCCCGACCTCAAGTGCGGTATCTGCGGTGAGCACGGCGGTGAGCCTGAGTCTGTTAAGTTCTGCCACAGAGTAGGTTTGAACTACGTATCATGTTCTCCTTTCCGTGTGCCTATCGCACGTTTGGCTGCTGCTCAGGCTGCAGTTGAGGAGATGTAATTGAGAAAAGCTCAATACTCTAAATAGAGCGGGCGGCCTTTCGTGGGCCGCCCGCTTGATATATATAATAATGTACGCACGTAACTTGACAAAACAGCGCGGCTGAAAAAACATTATTGAAAATTTCGAGGACGCAAAAAGCGTTGTTGGGACAAAAACGCTTTCACTGACAAAAAACGATACATGGAGCTATTCACAGCTTTATGATTACAAACTCCGCAGCGAGGCTTTTGCGAAGAGACCCAAAGGAAGCATAAAGAGATTTGTGTATAAATGAGGGTTTTACGATTGACGAAGTTCATTCACAACGTTCGGAACAATAAAGTCCGCAGTAATGTCATGCTTGAACGAAGTGAAATATAACGAAAACAGCGAGTACGACAAAGCTTGCTTTATTTTTTACAGCGAGCGAAAGCAGTTTCGACGATACGGCCGGCAGTTAATCGCACGTAACACAGATGAAGTCGTGCGGCGCCTTGGGTCAGGCCGTGTCGTCAATCGCTAATCGCTAATCATTAATCGTTAAACACTCAACAACTTCAAGCACTCCGTCGTTTGAAACCTTGAAGCGGACATCGTACCCGCCGAACGGCATGCCGTAAACACGTTCCGGGTCGTCGTGATACTGAGGGCGAGGGTCAAGCTCAAGAATTTTATACAGAGCCTCGATATCGTCTATGCCGAACAATGCACGCAAATGTTCCGGAAAGGTGACACTTAGTTTCCGCCACTCTTTATTGTCCACAAAACCGCATCGGACTCCCGCATGGGCATCGCTGTACTCAATATACGGTTTTATATCATATATCGGCGTCCCGTCAGCAAGGTCGGCACCGGAAACATGCAACACCACATTGCCGCCGGTATCCACATTCAGCAAACGCACAGACGACAGCCCGAGCCTGTTGGGGCGGAAAGGAGAACGTGTCGCGAATACGCCTACATGACGGTTTCCGCCAAGCAACGGAGGACGAACCAAAGCGTTCCATCCCTCCACGCCTACCTGAGAAAAGCCCCAGACAAGCCAGATATAATCGAAGCCGCCGAGCCCCCGCACAGCATCAGGGTCGCTGTATTCAGGCTCAAGCACTACCTTACCTTGCAGTTCCGGCACAAGCCCGCTCTGCCTGGGAACTCCGAATTTCGAGCGCAGTTTAGTATAATAATACGCAATCGGCTTTATTTCCATAATTTATTATCTTTTCGCTAAGATAGAAAAAAACAGCCGTTGAAGAGCTATTTTATAACCTTTTTTCTTACCTTTGAACATAAGCTGAAAGGTAAAATGAAAAACAACGGACGACTGCTATCCCTTGACGTACTGCGTGGGCTTGACCTATTCATGCTCGTTGCCCTGCAGCCTGTGTTGCGGGCATTTCTTATAGAACTCGACTGCGAGTTCCTTAACAGCACGATACTATACCAGCTCGACCATGCCCAGTGGGAGGGTTTTAGAGCATGGGACCTGGTAATGCCGCTCTTCCTGTTCATGTCGGGCGTGACAATGCCCTATTCGCTCCCAAAGTACAAGACACAGAACGGCAACATAAGAGTATGGCGGCGTGTCATCAAACGCTTCATGCTGCTTTTTGCGTTAGGCATTGCGGTACAAGGAAATATACTTTCGCTTGACCCCGACAGGATATACCTCTACAGCAACACCTTGCAGGCTATAGCTGTAGGCTACCTGCTTACAGTGCCAATGGTGCTGTACCTTAAACCCAAACAGATGCTCGCTGCCATCGCATCGCTGTTGATCATATACTCCATACCTATGCACATTTACGGCGACTGGAGTCCTCAAGGCAACTTCGCATGCATGATTGACAAAGCCGTTCTCGGACGTTATCGTGACGGAAGCGTCATCAATGCTGCAGGGGACGTAGAGTTCGCGGCATGGTACGATTACACATGGATATGGAGCAGCCTCACATTCTGCTGTACGGTCGCTTTAGGGAGCTTTGCCGGATACATCACAAAAAACGGCGACGGCAACCGCCCGGCGACAGCAAAGAGGCTGTTCGTCATAGGCGCTGTACTGCTTGCCGCAGGGCTGATCGCAGGCATCCGGCAACCTATAATCAAACGTATATGGACAGCGAGCATGACGCTCTACAGCGCCGGCTGGTGTTACCTGTTGCTGTCGTTTTTTTACTGGTGGATAGACGTGAAAGGACACTGCAAAAGATGGGAGTGGCCGCTTTACTACGGATGCAACGCCATTACAGCCTATATCATTGGAGAAATCATAAACTTCCGCAGCATAGCATCGTCGCTGCTTCATGGCACGCAGCAGTACCTTGACGGATGGTACCCTGTATTGCTGACAGCATGCAACAGCATAATAGTATTTTTTATACTGAAGGTTATGTACAAGAACAAGTTCTTCCTTAAAGTATAGCAGATACCGTTTCTTATATTTGAGCAAAGCTCGAATATTTCCTGCGCTCGCTTGTCATTATATTTGCCTTTTCAGATGATTTTTCTTTTTTTTGTACACACAAAAACATAAACTCATAACTTCAAGTATTATGGAAAAGATTATAGGTTTGATAGACGCTCCGTTCACTCCATTCTATGAGAACGGCGAGGTAAACTACGAACCGATACCTGCGTATGCCCGGATGCTTGCAAAAAACGGCATGAAGGGAGTATTCATCAACGGCTCATCGGGCGAGGGCTACATGCTTACAGAAGAGGAGCGCATGAAGCTTGCCGAAACTTGGGCAGCCGCGGCTCCCGAAGATTTCAAAATCATTGTCCACGTGGGCAGCACATGCGTCAAGTCGAGCCGCCGCATGGCAGAGCATGCGCAGAAACTGGGCGTGTTCGGCATTGGAGCTATGGCGCCTCCGTTCCCGAAGATAGGACGCATAGAAGAACTTGTGAAATACTGCGAGGAGATAGCCTCAGCGGCTCCTGAGCTTCCTTTCTACTTCTACCACATTCCGGCATTCAACGGAGCGTACCTTCCTATGGTAAAGTTCCTTGAGGCTGTAGACGGCAGAATACCGAACTTCGCCGGCATTAAATATACGTTCGAGAGCCTGTACGAGTACAACCAGTGCCGCCTCTACAAGAACGGCAAGTTCGACATGCTGCACGGACAGGACGAGACCATTCTCCCGTGCCTTGCAATGGGCGGCGCTCAGGGAGGCATCGGAGGAACCACCAACTACAACGGCTGCAACCTCGCCGGCATCATCGAGGCATGGAATGCCGGTGAGTTGGAGAAAGCGCGTGAACTTCAGAACTTCTCACAGGAGGTGATAAACGTCATTTGCCGCTACCGGGGCAACATAGTAGGTGGCAAGAGAATCATGAAGCTCATCGGCCTTGACCTCGGCAAGAACCGCACTCCGTTCCAGAACATGACAGACGAAGAGGAGGCGGCTATGCGTAAAGAGCTGGAAGCTATAAATTTCTTTGAGCGTTGCAATAAACTTTAACAGCGATAGAGATGAACTGGAAAGAATATCTTAAGGAGTGGAGCGAGAGATACCGCTCGGACCTTGTGAATGACATAATGCCCTTTTGGCTGAAGAACGGCCTTGACAGAGTAAACGGAGGCGTATATACATGCCTTGACCGTGACGGCTCATTGATTGACAGCACAAAGTCGGTATGGTTTCAGGGCCGTTTCGCCTTTGTGTGCAGTTTCGCATACAACACCATTGAGAAAAACCCGGAGTGGCTTGCCGCCGCAAAAAGCACGATAGACTTCATAGAGGCTCATTGCTTTGACAGTGACGGAAGAATGTACTTCGAGGTTATGGCAGACGGCACCCCTCTGCGCAAACGCCGCTATGTCTTCTCGGAGAGCTTTGCGTCAATAGCTATGGCCGAGTATGCCAAAGCTTCGGGCGACATTAGTTACGCCGAAAAAGCGCTGAAGCTATTCAAGGACATACGCAAATTCGTTGCCACTCCAGGATATATGGAACCCAAGTACCTTGAAGCCATGCAGGCAAAAGGGCACTCTCTCGTGATGATTCTTATAAACACCGCTTCACGCATACGCAATGTGATAAGCGATCCCGTGCTTGACCAACAGATAAACGAGTCGATTGAGTCGCTGAAAGACTTCATGAAACCCGAGTTCAAGGCACTGCTTGAGACCGTAGGACCTAACGGAGAATTCATAGACACGCTTAACGGGCGTGTAATAAACCCCGGACATTGCATTGAGACAGCATGGTTCCTGCTCGAAGAGGCGAAACACCGAGGCTGGGAGAAAGAACTGACAGCCCAGGCACTGCAGATACTCGACTGGTCTTGGGAATGGGGCTGGGACAAGCAATACGGCGGCATTATCAACTTCAAGGATTGCCGTAACCTGCCGCCGCAGGACTACTCGCAGGACATGAAGTTCTGGTGGCCGCAGACCGAAGCCATCATCGCCACGCTTTATGCCTACGAGGCTACAGGAGATGACAAATACCTCATTTGGCACAAGCTGATAAGCGACTGGACGTACGCCCACTTCCCCGACAACGAACACGGCGAATGGTACGGATACCTGCACCGTGACGGCACAGTGGCGCAGCCCGCAAAAGGAAATATATTCAAAGGGCCTTTCCACATTCCGAGAATGATGATAAAGTCATACGAGTTATGTAACATTTTGACAAAACAGTCCAAGCAAGGATAGTTTATGAAAAGAATTCTATTTCTGCCGTTCGTTATATGTTCCGTGCTGTGCGTAGCGCAGAACAGTGTCACCGTGTCACCTGAAACGCCAATGGGAAATGCCGTTTCGGGCCATTATGCCGGCTGGATAAACGGTGGGCTCATGACTTACGGAGGATGCAATTTCCCCGATGTCCCCTGTGCTGACGGGGGTCAGAAAGTATACTATCCCAAAGCCTATGGAGCCAGCGTGCAACTGCCGGGCGGAGCGGTCTATTTAGGCGGGGCGAATGAGAACGGCTCGCTCAGCGAGTGCATGTTCATAAATGCCGCAGACGGCGCATCCGTTCCTATACCCTCTTTGCCCAAAGCTCTGGACAATTTCGCTGCCGCTTACCATAACGGCATGATTTGGGTTGCCGGAGGACAGACAAACGGAATTCCGAACAAAGAGGTTTACGCCTTGCCCTTTCCTTGTAAAAACGAAGTGTGGACCATAGCCGCCACACTGCCCGATGAATGCCGTCTGCAGCCTTGCGTTGCCGTACAGAACACTGCCACGGGATATGCTCTCTTTATCTTCGGCGGATACCGGCCAAAGACCGACGGCGAGGATGCCGTAGTACATAACGACGGTATATATATATCCATAGCCGAACTGAAAAAAGGCAATGCGGCACCATCGCGATGGAGACGCACCTCACCGGCATTCGCGCGGACCGACAATAATTCCGGCCGCGAGCATAAGAAACCGCAAGCCATAGTCGGCAGCGCTTGCAGCCCTGCAGGCTACAGCCACGTGCTGTTCTTCGGAGGTGTCGATTACGAGATATTCCTCAGCGCCATTGCAGGAGAGCAGGACAGCATGTACCTGCGTCACTCGCCAGAGTGGTACCGATTCCGCAAGGATGTGCTTATATACCACACGATAACCGATTCATGGGGAGTACTGTCTGGCAATGACCTGCTTGCCCGTGCAGGCGCCTGCCTCACTCCGGTCGCCGGCGGCAAAGGCTGGAGCTACAGCGGCGGCGAACTGATGCCTGGCGTACGCAGCGCCGATGTGTCGCATGTCGAGGTGAAATACGAGAAGAACTTCGGCTGGCTCAATTGGACAATCCTTATATTCTACCTTGCGGCCATGCTTGGAATGGGAGTATATTTCATGCGTAAGGAGAAGGGAGCCGACGACTTTTTCAAAGGCGGTGGCCGCATACCCTGGTGGGCTGCGGGAATAAGCATATACGCCACTATGCTGTCGGCCATTACATACATGACAATTCCGGCTAAGGCATACACTACCGACTGGACCTACTACCCGATGCTGTGGATGATACTGCTCGTCAGCTACCCCGTAATCAAGTACTACCTTCCCTACTTCCGCAAGCTCAACGTCTCAAGCGCATACGAGATACTCGAAGTACGTTTCAACCTCTTCACACGCATGCTCGCCTCTACGCTCTTCTGCATTTTCATGATTGTGCGTATGGCTATCGTGCTTTACCTTCCTTCGCTCGCTCTGACAGCGGTGACAGGCATCGACATATACCTATGCATTGTGCTTATGGGATTGATTACCATTATTTACTGCACAATGGGCGGTGTCGAAGCTGTTATCTGGGGCGATGTAGTGCAAGGACTGATACTTGTTTTCGGTGCCCTTTTTTCAGTGATATACCTGGCAGTAGGCACAGAGGGTGGAATAAGCGGCTGCATCAACATCGCATTGGAGAACGACAAACTGCGGCTGTTCGATTTCAGCAGCTCATGGTCACAGGCGACATGGTGGGTAATAATTCTCGGAGGGCTTGCCAATAACCTTATATCCTACACGTCGGACCAGACCGTCATACAGCGCTACCTCACCACTCCCGACGAGAAGTCAGCCGGCCGAGGCATTCTGGTAAACGGCGTTATGAGCGTATTTGTCTCAGTCGCCTTCTACATGATTGGCACAGGGCTGTACACATTCTACAAGACACACCCTACAGAACTTGACGTCACAATGGGACAGAGCGACGCCATCTTCCCATTCTTTATGATGAGCCAGATGCCTGCAGGAATTGCAGGCGCTCTGATTGCAGCAATATTCGCAGCCACCATGAGTACCATTTCGAGCAACATCAACAGCGTGGCTACAGCATTCTCAATCGACTTTTGGAAGCGGTTCCGCACTTCCACCACCGACTCGCAACTTTTAGCCGTAGCCCGCTGGGCATCGGTGGTGAGCGGTATGGCAGGCCTATTGCTCGCCCTGTTCATGGCCACATGGAACATACAGTCGTTCCTCGACTTCTTCAACGAGATATTGGGATTGCTTACCAGCGGACTTGGCGGACTCTTCTTCATTGCCGTATTCATGAAGCGTGTCAAAGGCTATGCTGCTCTTGCAGGCTTTGTAGCCGGCGAGGCTGTCGTGTTCTGGATGAGCGAATACACCGACGCCAACTTCCTGCTATTCGGAGCCACAGGCATGGTGATGAGCATTGCCGTGGCATGGCTGCTATCGATTGGCTCATACTTCAAAAGCGCCAAATGACAAAAAACTTCACAAGAGTTCTTAAGGAGTGACCGGGGAAACTCCTACCACATTTAGGAATACCCCCTGCAACGATTAGGGAATTAACGTTGCAGGGGGATTTTTATGCTCCTACCTTTGTGACAGACAAAAGAGATAAAACCAAGTTTAACCTTTTAAAATTTACGATTATGAAAAAGATGATGATTATCGCAGCGTTGATAAGCGGAATGCTTATGCCTGCACAGATTTTCGCAAAGGAAAACAGGGGTGACAAGAAGCCGAAGGCTGAGTACAACAAATTCGAAAAGAACAACAAGGGCAACAAGAAGCCTCAGATGAACTACAAAGATTTTGACAAGGGCAAGAACAATAAGAAAGGCTACAATGGTGACTACAAGTACGGCAAAAATAAAGGCAACAAAAAGGGCAACAACTATTACGCAAAGAAAAAGCCATACAAGCCCTATAAGCCAAACAAACCTAATGTTATTGTAGTGAACAAGCCGGCTCCCGTACCTCCCCCTCCACCGGTAAAGGTAGTTTACAAGAGCAACCCGGTAAGCGCCGCCGCATCACTGGTAGGCCTGGCGGCACTCATAGCAGTAATTGCAGACTAATGAAAAAGCAGGCTATAACATTTTCACAAAAAGAAAGACTGCTTGAAAACTTAAACCATTAAACTAAAAGGAAGAGGAGAACGCCGGCTTAAAACGTTCTCCTCTTTAATTCGCTTTCAGGCATGCCTGAAAACAGGATAATACAATTCATTCAGTTTATTCAATCGTGAAGCGAAATTCACATTGCAAATTTAGTTCCGGACTACGGCGCCCGCAATCATAAAATATAATGAATTTGTCATCTTTTTATAGCAAGATGTGGTTAAACAGGAGTTTTATAGTCACAAATAACCAAAATAAAGGCAATTTTAAGGAATTTAGTTATTGTTTTGATGTGAAAAGAGAACTATTTTTGCATTATAATGCAAAAATAAGCGACGGAGCATCGTTGCCGAAGAGAAACAGCCAAAAGAATAATGAAACTGTCGGAACTGAAAAACGGAGAAACAGCCGTCATTGTACGTCTTTCGGGACACGGAGGTTTTCGCAAGCGTATCATGGAAATGGGCTTCATAAGGGGCGAGAAGGTAAAGTCGGTACTCGACTCACCCATGCATGACCCTGTCAAGTACCATGTCATGGGCTATGACGTGCTTCTGCGCCGTAACGAGGCGGCAATGATTGAAGTGCTGCCCGAGGAGGAGGCGAAGAAAGAAATGACTCCCGCGCCGACATTCAGCTGCACTACTTTGTGCGACAGCTGCGACGGACAGAGCTGCACGAACTGCACCATACGCAGAATACCGACCAAGAGAAAGAATGTTATCAACGTCGCTCTTGTAGGGAATCCCAACAGCGGAAAGACATCAATATTCAATGCCCTGTCGAACCAGAACGAACATGTGGGCAATTACAGCGGCGTTACAGTAGACTCAAAGACCGGCAGTTTCAACTACAAGGGATACAGAATAAACATCACTGACCTGCCGGGAACGTACTCCATTTCGGCATACTCGCCCGAAGAGATATATGTAAGACGGCATCTTTTTGAGCAGACTCCCGACGTTATCATAAACTCGGTTGTAGCGTCGAACCTTGAGCGTAACCTTTACCTTACGACGGAACTCATAGATATGAACCAGCGTACAGTGGTCGCTCTGAACATGTACGACGAACTGCTTGCCAGCGGCGCTGAGCTTGACTACGAGAACTTAGGCGCCATGATGGGCATTCCAATGATACCAACGATAGCGAAGAACCGCAAGGGACTCGACAAGTTGCTCGACACCGTCATTGAACTCTTCGAGGGAAAGAACAAAACAATCAGACATATACACATAAACTACGGCAACATCATTGAGGAGAAGATTATCCCCCTGTCGGTCGAGCTTCATAAGGCCAATGACCTGCCGCAGCAGTTCCCGGTACGCTATTGGTCACTTAAGCTGCTTGAACAGGACAAAGAGGCAGCCAAGTTGCTCGAAGATTGCTTTGAACTGCCAAGATGGGAAAATATGGCAGCTACAGCTGCAGGCAGAATAGAGTCGGAATCGGGCGTTGATGTCGAGACCGCAATTAGCGGAGCGAAGTACGGCTTTATAAACGGAGCCCTGCAAGAGACATTCAAGCACGGCAACAAAGACACGCAAAGGCAGACCCGCCGCATTGACCGCCTTGTAGCGAACCGTTGGCTCGGCTTCCCGATATTCATTATTATAATGTGGATAATGTTCAGCACTGTGTTCGTGCTTGGAGCATACCCGCAGGAGTGGATTGAGAACCTTTTCGGTTGGCTGGGCGAAACAGCGTCAAGGCTGCTGCCCGAAGGAGCCATTCAGGACCTTGCCGTCAATGGCATAATAGGAGGCGTCGGGAGCGTCGCAGCGTTCATACCGCAGATACTTATCCTGTACCTATTCATTTCCTTTATGGAGGATTCGGGTTACATGGCACGTGCGGCGTTCATCATGGACAGACTTATGCACAAGATGGGCCTGCATGGAAAATCGTTCATTCCCATGCTCATGGGATTCGGCTGCAATGTACCTGCCATAATGGCTACACGCACTATTGAGAGCCACAGCAGCAGGCTCATCACGATACTTGTCACGCCGTTCATGTCATGCAGCGCACGCCTTCCGGTGCTGGTGCTTTTCGCCGGCGCTTTTTTCCCGGACCATGCGGCGCTCGTGCTCATAGGCCTGTACCTGCTCGGCATTCTGGCAGCCATAATGACAGCAAGACTATTGCGTCTGACAAAATTCAAGAAAGATGAAACGCCTTTTGTCATGGAGCTTCCGCCCTACCGCTGGCCCACGCTGAAAGCTACACTGCGTCACATGTGGGACAAATGCGCCATGTACCTCAAAAAGATCGGAACGGTTATTCTGCTTTCCACTATTGTAATATGGTTCCTGAGCTACTATCCCCGTCCTAAAGAGGAGCCTCAGCAGAAGATTGACGGAACGGAAACCGTAATGAACAAGAGTAATGCAGGCATCTACGAAGACTCTTTCATTGGCATGATCGGAAAATTCATTGAGCCGGCAATGGAGCCGTTGGGACTCAATTGGCGTTCAAGCATCGCCATTATCACAAGCATTCCCGCAAAAGAACTTGTAGTAAGTACATTAGGAGTGCTTTACAGCAGTGACTCCAACGAAGGCATAAAGGATGACATAAAGAGTTCGGGCGACTTTACGCCACGTTCAGCTATGGCATTCATGGTATTCATTCTGCTCTTCTTCCCATGCATTGCGACCATCGCAAGCATTGCCGATGAGACAAAAAGCAAAGGTTGGGCGCTCTTCTCAATAGTATACAACACGGCAGTCGCTTGGGCCGCAGGTTTCATAGTATATATTATCGGAGGCATATTATAAACAATAGGAAAAACATTACGGAAAATGAACAATAACGAGCTGTTATACACCAAGAGAATGAAAGTGGCAGAACTTCTGTCGAGCGACATTAGCCTGCTTTCCATTCTGCAACGCCTTGACATAAGACTGGGCTTCGGAGAAGCCACTGTAAGCGAGCTGTGCAGCAGATACGGAATTTCGGACGAGCTTTTTCTCATGATATGCAACATATACTCGTTCAGCGACTACATGCCGCACATAAACGCTCTGAGCAGCAACGATATAAAAAACATTACAACATACCTGAGAGCGTCGCACCGCTTTTACACAGAAGTATGTTTTCCCACGATACACGAGGCGATACACAGGCTCGTGAAAGGGCTTGACGAAGTGAGCCGCAAGCTCATCGACAAGTTCTACGATGACTATGACAGCGAAATTATAAAGCATTTCAGATACGAAGAAGAGGTTGTGTTCCCATATATCGAGAAACTGCTTGAAGCTTCCGACCCCACCGAAAGAGAGTACAGCATAAGGCAGTTCGAAGAGAACCACAGCAACATCAACGAAAAGCTCAACGACCTGAAGAACATTATCACAAAATACCTTGACGAAAGCTACTCGTCACCGCTCCGTTTCGAGCTGCTTCATAATATTTACAACGTCGAGAGTGACCTGAAGAAGCACTCGCTGATAGAAAACAAACTGCTTATTCCTCTTGTAGAAAAATTGGAAAAGGGCCATGAATAAAAATGTCAAATACAAGATAGTTCTGTTAGAGCCGTCGGAGATTGTCGCGACGGGAATTGCGGAACTTATAAACCGCAATCCGGAATTCAAGGTCGTGCAGACCCTGAGCAACCCTACATACTACAATGCCAACAACAATGACATTGACATAATAATCATAAACCCGGCTGTCATCGACTACAACGAGAGATTGGATATACGTTCATATTTCGGGAACAAGGCAATTGTGGCCCTCACGCACGGCATTTATGAAGAGAACGTAATACGCCAGTACGACGATTGCATAGGCATATACGACAATGCGGCACGCATAATACAGAAACTCAAGAACGCATTGGAAGAAAACATGCAGACACCGAAGAACGATATAAACGAGTTATCGACACGCGAGCGTGACATCCTGACAGCTGTTGCCAAAGGAAAGACGAACAAAGAGATTGCCGACGAGTTCAACATTTCAGTATATACAGTCATTTCGCACCGCCGCAACATATCGCAGAAGCTCGGCATAAACAGTATTCCGGGCCTTACAGTCTACGCCATAATGAACAAGTTAGTAGACATGTCAGACTTTGAATAAATCACCTCTTAAGAGTCTTGTAGCTAAGGATGTGGAGAGACACGCCTGCGGCAACAGCGATGAACAGCAGGCTCATCCACCATGTCTTGGCAACGCCTATGGCGCAATAAAGGAGAGTCGCCCATACAAGGCTAACAGAAATGACCTTCACCCTTAAAGGAATAGCCTTGTACTCCTTGAAGTTCCTTATATACTCGCCGAGATAAGGGTGCGCGAGAAGCCAATCGTAAAGCCTCTTAGAGCTATGAAGGTAAAGAGTTGCCGCCAAGAGCAAAAAAGGGGTAGTAGGCAGCACCGGCAAAAAGATGCCGATAACTCCCAGAATTAGGGAGAGAGTTCCGAAAATAACCAAGACAATTTTCATAATGCGAATTTACAACAAATTACCACTTCATTAGGGAATGGGATTGTTATAAATTATTTTTTTTGACAAAAAAAAGGTTTTTTATAAAAATATTCGTACATTGCGGATGCGTAAAGAAAAAGTTTATTCCAAACCTTAAAACATACCATTATGAAAAGCATTATGCAAACATTAAGAAGAGCCATTCTGTCAGCAGCCGTACTTATTCTTTGCGGAGCGGCGAATGCACAGAAATCCAATCCATTGGAAGGCATGTGGCAATATGTCGAGGAGGTAGCCAAGCCCGATGGTCAGAAAGCATATATCGGCAAGCAGATTTACAAGACAATCACAGCGGACAACAAATACCATGTAATGTTAGGAGTAAACATACCTCTTAAAGAGGCCGACAGTGAAAAAACAGAAATGAGTACCCTGACATTCATTACCCAGCAGGGCGAAATAGAGATGAAGGCGGACAACACTTACCTTGAGTACATAAACAACCACTACCTTGACAAGAACCTGAACAACACGATATCATACCTGCGTTACCGGTTCGATGAAGCGAACCCGAACATGCTCCACATTGAATACAACCTTAACGGAACTGACGAAAGCAGTTGGATAAGCGAAGTATGGTTGAGAGTCGTACCTTACGGCTCACGCTGATAAAGACAAACACAAAAACGGGACGGAATGTGACATTCCGTCCCGTTTTTGTATATACTAAATCATTTCAACGCCTTGCCGTCATTGAAAGCCTTGCCTGCCACAGTTCCAAGCTCGTAATAGAGATTATTGACCGGGTCGTAACTGACCGGACGCAGCTTGCTCACATCAATTTTCCCGTCGGTAAGGATTGATTCGTCGGCACTGACATTCACTATGCGACCGACAAGATGATTGCTTTCGCTGTCATAAGAGACGAATTCACACTCAAGAGTCATCGGCAACTCATTAATAAGCGGCGCATTAACAAAACCGGAACGCTCCGCATGGAAGCCAGCCTTAGCGAACTTGTCGGGTTCTTTGTTGCCAGACACGATTCCGACATAATCGCATGCGATAACCTTTTCCGCCGTTGCCACACTTACCGTAAAGGCCTTTGACGCAAGAATATTCTTTGTTGTCTTGTGTCCTTCGGAAAGACATATTCCAATCATGTCGTCAGTATATATTCCGCCCCACGCCGCATTCATCACATTAGGCACTCCGGCCTCGTCATAAGCGGCCACTATAAGCACCGGCATAGGATAGAGCCAGCTCTTTTTTCCAAAATTCTTACGCATATTCATATTATTATTCACCAAACTATTATAACGTTCAGGGCACTATTATGTTCGCTCACACGGGAGAAATCACCCTTATCTGCCCAGTTCCTTCGCCAGATAAGGGGCTGTATGCCCTACTCCCTTTGCCGCGACCTCTTCCGGCGTTCCGAAAGCCATAACGGTACCTCCGTCACGTCCCCCTTCGGGCCCCATGTCAATGATGTGGTCGGCCATCTTTATGACATCCATATTATGCTCTATTATAATGACCGTATTGCCTTTGTCCACAAGACGGTTAATAACATTCATCAGAACACGGATATCCTCGAAATGAAGGCCCGTTGTAGGCTCGTCGAGCAGATAAAGCGTTTTGCCTGTATCACGTTTTGAGAGTTCTGTCGCAAGCTTCACTCTCTGGCTCTCGCCGCCCGAAAGAGTCGTAGAGGGCTGACCGAGCTTTATATAACCCAGGCCCACCTCCTGCAGCACTTTTATCTTATTCAATATTACAGGCACATTCTCGAAGAACTCTACAGCCATATTTATTGTCATGTCAAGAACGTCGGCAATAGACTTTCCTTTATAACGCACTTCCAGCGTCTCGCGGTTGTAACGTTTGCCATGACAGACCTCACAAGGCACCATTACGTCCGGCAGGAAATTCATCTCCAACGTCTTATAGCCGTTGCCGCCGCATGCCTCGCACCTGCCGCCCTTAACGTTGAACGAAAAACGGCCCGGCTTGTAGCCTCGTATCTTGGCTTCGGGCAAATCAACGAAGAGGTTACGGATATCGGAGAAGACGCCTGTATATGTAGCGGGGTTTGAACGAGGGGTACGCCCGAGCGGCGACTGGTCCACATCAACTATCTTATCGATAAATTCAATGCCCTCTATCCTGTCATAAGGCAGAGGCTCACGCAAGGCACGATAGAAATGCTTTGCAAGTATCGGCTGCAGAGTATCGTTAATAAGAGTGGACTTTCCTCCGCCCGACACGCCTGTAACGCAAATAAGCTTGCCTAAAGGAAATTCCACATCGACCGACTTCAGATTATTGCCTCTTGCGCCGAACAGCTTAATCGATGTCCCGTTGCCCTTGCGACGTTCCGCTGGTATCTCTATTTTCTCTTCACCGTTCAGGAAACGTGCCGTCATTGTCTTGCCCTTGAGCATCTCCTCCGGAGTTCCGGAGAAGACCACCTCGCCGCCCTTGCGGCCTGCCTTAGGACCGAGGTCAATCACATAGTCGGCGGCAAGCATTATATCCCTGTCATGTTCTACTACAATTACGGTATTTCCCAAATCACGCAACGATTTCAGCGAGCCAATGAGCCTGTCATTGTCACGCGGATGAAGACCTATGCTCGGTTCGTCAAGAATATAAAAGACATTGACAAGCTGAGAGCCTACCTGCGTAGCGAGACGTATACGCTGCCCTTCGCCGCCCGACAACGAGGCCGAAGCACGGTTAAGCGACAGATATCCGAGACCTACATCAAGCAAGAAACCTATGCGTGACTGTATCTCCTTTACAATTTCCCCGGCTATCGAACGCTGTTTCTCGGAGAGATGATTATCGAGGTCGCTCAGCCATTCCTGCAGCTGAGAGAGGTCCAATGACGCAAGTTCATAAATATTCTTGCCGTTCAAGCGGTAATGCAGAGCCTCCTTATTAAGGCGCGCACCGCCGCATTCGGGACATGTCTGCATGCCCGAGAACTGTTCGGCCCAACGCAATTCCTTCGCCGACACGCTGGTATCCTTCTGCATCTGAATATACTTCACAAGGCCGTCGTATGTCGATATGCTGTCGTAGAACATCTCCGAAGCGCTGTTCAGCTTTAGCGGAACGGGAGAGCCGTAAAGAATCTCGTCAATAGCCTCGTCAGGAAGTTCCTCGACAGGCGTGTCAAGAGCGGCGCCGTATCTGGCAAGAACAGCCTCAATCTGCTGGAATATCGACGAACGGCGATACTTTCCGAGCGGAGCCAGGGCACCGTCATACACCGACAATGTACGGTCTGGCACCACCTTGTCCACATCGACAAGACTCACCAGCCCCAAGCCTTTGCATTTAGGGCAGAAACCTTGCGGTGAGTTGAATGAAAAGTTATGAGGGTCGGGCTCTTTGTACGACAAACCTGTGACAGGACACATAAGATGCTTGCTGTAATGACGCACGTTGCCCGACGGCAACTCCATTATCATGACAAGACCGTCGCCCTGGGCAAGAGTCGTGGAAAGGCTCTGCTTGAGCCGCTGCGTATCCTTTGCGTTTACGGCAAGCTTATCTACAACGACCTCGATATCATGATTCTTGTATCTTTCAAGCATCATACCTCTTGACATCTCGCAAAGTTCTCCGTCGATACGTACGTTAAGATACCCCTTTCGCATCAACTGCTCGAACAGCTCCTTGTAATGTCCCTTACGCCCCTTTACAAGAGGGGCGAGCATATATATGCGTTTGCCGTCATACTCGCTCAGCAAGAGGTCGAGAATCTTCTCTTCGGTATATTTCACCATCTTCTCGCCCGAAAGATAAGAATACGCGTCGGCGGCACGCGAGTACAGCAGACGAAGGTAGTCATATATCTCGGTAGTCGTGCCTACAGTAGAACGGGGGTTCTTGTTTGTTGTCTTCTGTTCAATTGATATCACGGGGCTCAGGCCTGTTATCTTGTCCACGTCGGGACGTTCCATGCCGCCGAGAAAATTCCGGGCATAGGTAGAGAATGTCTCAAGATAGCGTCGCTGCCCCTCGGCAAAGATTGTATCGAAGGCCAAGGATGACTTTCCGCTGCCGCTAAGACCTGTTATCACGGTCAAAGAGTCGTGCGGAATCTCCACGTCAATATTTTTGAGGTTATGTACCCTTGCGCCAAAGACCTCTATTTTTCCAGTTTCTTCTTTCACTTTTCTACAGATTATTCACCGCTTTCGTTATATCCTCGCAGCAGATTAACATCACGACGGAAGTCATACTCGATGCCGTCGGCTCCTTTCGCCTTTACCACAACATAATAGACGCCAGCCTTTACAGGGTGTCCATTGTACGTGCCGTCCCATCCGCACCCTTCGCAGCCGACCTCGTCAAGCCCCCATGAATAGAGTTTCTGCCCCCAGCGGTTGAATATAGCGGCGCTGAACTTTATAAGCGACTTCGCATTGTAGACATTAAAGTAGTCATTAATGCCGTCACCATTGGGAGAAAACGCATTGGGCACCTCGAGCGACGATTCCGAAAGTGTCACACGGAACGCGAGTTCCGCATCGTCATACCTGTAATATATCTCGCTGTCGCTTGTACTCGTATATGTTATTACAGGCTGGATTATCGTCGTTCCGCTCTCTTTTAAGTCTACCGTAGCATCGGCATCATAACGTACAAGATAAGGTTCTGCCTCGCCTTCCCGTTTGAATTCCCATTGGCATACAAGAGAAAAGCCCTCTACCTCTTCGGCGTTGGCATAAAGATTTACGGAAACGGGAGCCTCGCCCGAGAAGTTCTCTCCGGCAGCAAGCTCGTTCTCCTCGCCTTTGGCATTGATCACATACGCTGCCGGAGCAGGCTGCTGCGGCTCTACAATCTGCGAATAAACGCCAAGAACAAAAGAGAAAGAGAGTATTGACAGAAAAAATCTTTTCATGATAATTGAATTTTATATTCAAAACGCAAAAACAGCACAAATAGTACACGTCGCGTACTGTTTCCGACAAGAAGAACGGGAACAAGACCGCCTTAGCCGCACACAACCAAGAACAAGCGGCACTCTTTCCGCCATTCTATTGCAAATTTAGTAAATAGAAGCGAAAATTCCTTGCAGTGAATAACATAAAAGCATATTTTAAGAAGAATTATATTCATAACAATTATATAACAACTTTTAGCCAAAGCTTTTTTATAATTAAGTATAATTATTGTATCTTCGCAAGGAAATATATCCCGTTCAAGATGACAAGACTAAAACAGGCACTATCAGTTGCGATTACTTTACTCTTCTCTTTAAGCATGAACGCTCAGGAGAGCAATATCATTATACATACCGTAAACAAGGGGCAGACCCTCTACTCAATTTCAAAATTGTACGATACAACGGTCGAGAACATCGTAAATCTCAACCCCGGCTGTGAGGCAAGGCTCTCCGTAGGCCAGGAACTGAAAATCAGGAAAGGTGTCAAGAATGAGAGCGTCAGGGGTATCTTAAGCAAGGATTTGTACGGCACAAAAACCCATACGATACAAAGTGGCGAGACGCTATACAGGCTCGGCAAGATTTACGGCATTGACCCGCAGGAGATATGCGATGCAAACCCGGGCCTTTCTACAGCCAACTTCCGAGTGGGAGAGACTATACTCATTCCCCAAGCGGCCCAAGAGGTAAAAGCAGCGCCGGCCGATGTCAAGGAAGAGAAAATGCCAAAAGAAAACAAGCAAGACAGATACATCAGGCATAAGGTAAAGAAAAATGACACCCTATACAGCATATCGAGAAGATACGGTGTCAGCATAGAGGACATACTCGCATGCAACCCCGACATTAAGGGCAAAGCGCTTAAAAGAAAGATGACCCTGCTCATACCCGCAGCCGAAAAGAAAGAGAACACCCAAATAGCGAAGACAGATGAGACGGCGTCCGATAACAGCCAGACAGAAAAAAGCGACATTGCAGTAAAGAAGAACTACAACGACGGAGTTCTGAAAGTAGCGATAGTCCTGCCGTTCCTTCTCGACAGCTATGCCCCAAGCGAGCAAGGCCGTATGATAGAGTATTATCAGGGTTTTCTTATAGCTGTAGAGAAGCTCAAGAATGCCGGTTATTCTTTCGAGATAAACACATTCGATTCAGGCCCGCAGGACAAGAGCCTCAACGAGCTTCTTTCAAGCGGCAAGCTTGACGAAATGGAACTTATCATAGGCGCCATGTATCCGACTCACAACAAGGAACTCGCCAGATTCGCCAAAGAGAAAAACATTCCGATTGTAGTTCCTTTCACGAACAAAGACAAAGAGATATACAACAACCCGATGGTATATTGCGTAAACGTACAGCAGTCTTACCTTGTACCTGACGTTGCGGAATATTTTGTAAAGACATTCCCTAACGCCAATGTGGTATTCGTAGACAACGAAGAGGAGAAGAGCAACAAAAAAGAGTTCATTTCGGCATTGACCGAGGAGCTTGACATAAACTCCATTCCCAACCTTACGATACCATTGTCGAACCTCACTACCGAAGAGACCACATTGATAACCTTGAAAGAGTTTCTGCGTGAAGACAAGGAGAACATAATAATACCGACATCATCCACAGCAAACACGCTCAACGCAATATTGCCGACTCTGCAACAGGCCGAGATTATCGACTCGCTTGACATTCCCGAATACAAGCTGTTCGGCTACCCCGAATGGCAGATATACGCAAAAGACACTCGTGAGCAGATGTACGAAGTAGAGACATACTTCTATGCGACATTCTACAGTCACTACTCTATTCCGGAGGTATCACGTTTCCAGGACGAGTATATCCGCCGATACGGCTGCGGCATACAGAACATATACCCCCGCTACGGAATGTTGGGATATGATACAGGTTACTACTTCCTGCTTGCCGCAAGCATATACGGAGAAGAGCTTGCGGATAAAATAAACGAGGCAGGTTATACCCCGATACAGACAGGCTTCAAGTTCGAGAGGCTCAAGAACGGAGCTTTCATAAACAAAAGCGTCAATTTCATCCACTATACTCCCGATTACAGGATAGAAAAGATTGAATTAAAAGAATGAGAAGAGCCGCTCTGATTTTTTGCATATCGCTGCTTGCTGCAGGAGCCTATGCACAGGTTGAAAAGCCCCGAAAGAGGCTTGAAATAGGCATAGCCGGCGGCACGAACATCAACAGCATGGAATTTCAGCCGAGAATAAGACAAGACTTTCTTTGCGGTTGGAACGGAGGACTCAACATACGCTATACCAGCGAAAAATACTTCAGCATGATATGCGCTACGCAATTAGAGGTGAATTTCTCGCAAAGAGGATGGCAAGAGGACTTTGACGACGGCACTAAAAACTACTACAGCAGGGTCATAAATTACATTGAAGTGCCATTGTTCGCTCATGTATCATGGGGAAGAGAGGAAAGAGGCTTTCAGTTCTTCCTGAATGTGGGACCGCAGTTCGGTTTTTTCCTTAATGAGAAAGAGCATTACGAAGGCGATTGGAAAATAGAGAACAGACCGTCGTCGATATACCCCGTCTACGGAAAAAAACTACAGAACAAGTTTGATTACGGAATCGCAGGCGGAGCCGGCGTTGAATGGAAGACAAGAGCCGGAAACTTTTTTATTGAAGGACGCTACTACTACGGTCTTTCCGACATATTCAAGAATTCCAAGACCGAGGATTTCGGCCGTTCGGCCAACCTGACCATATACGCCCGTTTAGGCTATTCGGTTACAATTTTCAACAAGTGACGCTACAATAAAACGTATAAGAACAGGCAATTACCTGTTCTTATACATTTCGTCATAATACTTCTCGTATTCCCCGCTCGTGATATTGTCCATCCACTCTTGGTTGTCGAGATACCAACGCACTGTTTTTTCTATACCCTCTTCGAACTGCAGGCTCGGCTCCCAGCCAAGTTCTTTCTGCAGTTTAGTTGAGTCTATCGCATAACGGAGGTCATGTCCGGCACGGTCGGTAACGTAAGTTATAAGGTCGAGCGAAGCACCCTCGGGGTTGCCCAGCAGGCGGTCTACGGTCTTTATGATCACCTTTATTATGTCAATGTTCTTCCACTCGTTGAAACCGCCGATATTGTACGTGTCGGCAACCTTGCCGTTGTGGAAAATCACGTCAATGGCACGCGCATGGTCTACCACGTACAGCCAGTCACGGACGTTCTCGCCTTTGCCGTATACGGGCAACGGTTTGCGATGGCGTATATTGTTTATGAACAGCGGAATGAGTTTTTCGGGGAATTGGTACGGACCGTAGTTGTTCGAGCAGTTGGTCACTATTGTCGGCATGCCGTAAGTGTCATGGAAAGCACGCACGAAGTGGTCGCTGCTCGCCTTTGATGCCGAATATGGGCTGTGAGGATTATACTTCGTTGTCTCGTAGAAGAAATCCTTACCGTACGCCAAGTGATGCTCTCCCGACGAAGCTGTCGTCGTAAACGGAGGCTCAATGCCTTCGGGGTGGCTCAGTTCAAGAGCGCCGTATACCTCGTCGGTAGAAATATGGTAGAAACGCTTTCCTTCGTACTTTTCGGGCAATGACTCCCAATAGAGTTTCGCCGCCTGAAGAAGCGACAGAGTGCCCATCACATTCGTGCGCGCAAAGGTGAACGGGTCCTTGATCGAGCGGTCCACATGACTCTCGGCTGCAAGGTGAATGATACCGTCCACATTGTTTTCAGTCATCAGCTTACACATTGCGTCAAAGTCGCAAATATCGGCCTTGACAAAAGTGTAGTTCGGCTTACCCTCGATATCCTTAAGGTTGGCGAGGTTGCCTGCGTACGTGAGCTTGTCCACATTTATTATGCGGTATTCGGGATATTTGTTCACGAAGAGCCTTACTACATGGCTGCCGATGAACCCGGCGCCGCCGGTGACTATTATACTGCGTTTCATACCTTATATATTATTTGTTCGCTTTGATTCTTTTAATGCAATACTCCATCGACTCCCTCCAGTGCGGAATGTCTATATCGAATGTATTCTTGATTTTCGTCTTGTCAAGCACCGAATACGGCGGACGTGTAACCGGTGAGGGAAACTCGTTGCTGTGGCAAGGATTGATTCTGCAACCGGTATTTCCGGCCGCATCAGCAATCTCCACGGCAAAATCGTACCATGAGCAGACGCCCTCGTTTGAAAAATGATAAACGCCTTCATTGCCTTCATACACTCCGGCTTCTATTATTGAGAAGATTGCAAGGGCAAGATCGCCCGCGTATGTAGGAGTGCCTACCTGGTCAAAGACGACATTGAGCTGTTCACGTTCCGCTGTCAAACGAAGCATTGTCTTAAGGAAGTTATTGCCGAACTCGCTGTAGAGCCATGCCGTACGGAAGACGAGAGCCTTGCAGCCGCTCTCCTTTATCGCAAGCTCCCCGTTGAGCTTTGTACGGCCGTACACGCCGAGCGGGTTCACCGGCATATCCTCGGTACGGGGGGTGTTCCCGTCAAGGCCGAACACATAGTCGGTAGAGACATGGAACAATGTTCCTCCGGCCTCTTTCATGGCTACCGCAAGATTGCGTACCGCCGTTGCGTTTATAAGCTCCGCTGCCGCCTCGTCGCTCTCGGCCTTATCCACATTGGTATATGCGGCACAATTGACGATGATGTCGATTGACGCGGCCTTTACGGCGTTCATCACGGCGGAAGCGTCGGTTATGTCAAGCTCCGCCACATCGGTGAAGATGTAATTGTTGGGAGAGACCGCCCCCAAGCGGCGCATCTCATTTCCCAACTGCCCGTTGGCTCCGGTTACAAGAATATTCATAATCAATACAGGTTTTCGTTATAGTCGAACAGGAACTCCGCACAGGCAATGTTCTTGCCGAGCTTGTCCTTTTCGGAAAGTATCACCTTTTCGGCCGGAATTCTCCAGTCAATCGCAAGCTGCGGGTCGTCCCATGCGACAGAGCCCTCGCTCTCCCTGCAGTAGAAGTTATCGCACTTGTACTGGAAGACTGCCTCTTCGCTCAGCACGGCAAAGCCGTGCGCGAAGCCTCGGGGCACGAAGAACTGCCTATGATTCTCCTCTGTCAGTTCGACAGCTACATGCTTGCCGAACGTGGGAGAGCCCTTGCGTAAATCTACCGCCACGTCAAGCACAGCGCCCTTTATGCACTGCACCAGTTTGCTCTGGCAGTATGGCGGCTTCTGAAAATGAAGACCTCGCACAACGCCGTACGAAGACTTTGACTGGTTATCCTGCACAAATGTCGTCTTACATACCTTCTCCTCGAACTCACGCTGCGAGAACGACTCATAGAAATAGCCTCTCTCGTCGCTGAATATACGCGGTTCTATTATTACAACACCTTCTATGTCTGTTTTGATTACCTCCATAAGAAACCTTTAAAAGCAAAACAAGCCATAAGGGGTGAGCCCCCTTATGGCTTTAAGCTGCTTACTCCTTAATAAGTTCAAATTCTGCGCCCGAAGCGAAGTCCTGTCCGTTCTGTGAGCTAAGCGCCGTAAAGCGTACGAAGCGCGCTTTCACAGGTTTTTCGAACAGTACGGTCTGCTTGTCTGAGCTGTAGGGGAACTTGCCTTTCGCTACAGGCTCGCTCCAAGTCTTGCCGTCACGGCTTACCTGCAGTTGGTAATCCTTGATATTACCGTTGTCGCCATTCTGACGAGGCATATACTTGAAGCCCTTTATCATCACCTCTTCGTTGGCGTCGAAATCAATCCAGTGAGGATAGCTGGCTACAGTCACCGAATACATCGTATGCCATATTGTCGTGGGGTCGCCGTCGAGCATTCTTTCGGCGCCCTCGCCCGGCTCACGGCTTGAGCAGAAAGCTACCGTAATAGGAATTGATGTTATCTCGTCGTAAGAATATGTGGCCGCCAAAGCAGGTGTAGCCTTTTCCCATACAGTAATCTCACCGCCCTTGCTCATGTTTACGGGCTCTGTATAAAGCGTCTTCTTGCCGTTCTTGCCTATTCTGTAGTATATCTCGGCATTCTCTTTCTCGCAGCTCATTGTCACTGTACCGAGAACGTCACGTTTGATGACAACAGGCAGAACGCCCGAAGGAGCCACATCGGCCAAAGCCGTATAGTTGTCTCCGGCCTTTACAGGACGCATTATGAAGCCGACATTGTTGTTGCCAGCCTTTACAAGGTCATTTTCCAACGGACCGCCCTGACCGCAGCTGTTGCCGCCGAGACCGTTCACCTTGCTGTCGAGGTGCAGCCATGTACCCGACGAAGCCGGCAATTGATACGGGTGAGCGGCTTCAGTAAGCTCAATGTCGTTCCAGGGCAAAACCGATGTTGAGAGAGAGCCTGTTCTCACGAATATAACACCATTGCCGTTGTCGTCCGTAAGAGCGGCCCAACGTACCTCCTCACGGTTAGCCATGTCCTGCGGTTTGGGGAAATGAACGAACTGGTCGGCAACCGTACTGCTGTACTGCTGAATGAAAGCGCCTGTACGGCGGTCGTTGTAATTGTTCCACGGACCACGGCCGTAATAGGTATAGTTCTTGAGTTCCGCAGGCAGCTGCAGCATGTAGCCGATACGCGCCAGCATAGCGTTGGCATCGCTGCCGGTAACAGAACTGTTCAGTTCGACAGAGCCGTCGGGGTATATTGTCCATATTCTGTTAGAGACGAAATGGAATTCATTTTCGCCGAGTTCACGTTCGTCGTCTTTCACGGTAAAACTGTTGTCGTCGTTCTTGATACGACGGCCCGGATGCTTAGCCTGAGTGCGTACGATATACTGCAGCACGACAGTGCCGTCATTGTTCTTCTTTGACACGAAAGAGAGAACCTCGTCCTTAAGGTCATAGAGGCCCAAAGAATACCAACGGTTCCATGCCCAGATGTCATTGTCTACCGGGGCACGATAAGCGCTCAAAGTCATGGAGCTGCCCTTCTCGAACACTGTAGTATTGCCGTAAACGGCATTGTCTAAAAGACCGGTATTGTTATTGAATGATACCGCAAAGCCCTCGCCGGTAATTTCTGTTGTAGCGTCGGCCTTGTTCTCCTTCACCGTTACCTTTCCGCCGTTCTTTGCGTCGTCGGCAAGCAGAAGGCTCTTTACGGCCTCTTGCAGCAACAGCTGCTCTTCCATCTGCACATAGCCTTTCTTAGCCCAGGGCATATCCTTCTTGAGCAACAGTTGCACCTTTACAAAGTACTCCTTGCCAGCCTTGAAATTAGAGGGAGCGAACTTGAGTTTGAAGCTCTTCGCTGTACGCGGCGCGATGCTCATGTCCGGCATATAATATGAGTCAATCCGTTTTCCGTCCTCCCAGAGCGACACCTTCACGTCAAGGTCGCAAAGAGAGTTGAAATAGCGTTTGTTGAATATCTCGACCTCACCGTTTCCGAGCAATTTGATGCCGACGTTCTGGTAAACCTTCTTTACCTCGAAATACTGAGGTTTCGGACTATGGTCGGGGAACATTATACCGTTCATGCAGAATGTGTGGTCATTAGGACGGTCGCCAAAGTCTCCGCCGTAACCCATGTATCTGTCGCCGGTCTTCGGGTCCACATTCCAGAAAGCCTGGTCCGTCCAGTCCCATATCGCAGCGCCGACAAAGAAGTTCGTGCTTTCGATAGCCTCCCAATAATCGATGAGATTACCTGCCGCATTACCCATTGAGTGAGCGTACTCCGAGATGTGGAAAGGATACTTTATGCCCATCTTGCCCTTTACGGCCTCACGGGTCCAACCGATAGAAGGATACTGGTTAGAACCCATATCCACGATATCGTTGTTACGTTCATACTGCACAGGACGTGAAACGTCAAAAGCCTTCAATGCCTCGTAAGCTTTTACGAAGTTGATGCCGGGGCCGGCCTCGTTACCGAGCGACCATATACAAACAGACGGAGAATTTATCGTAGCGTGCGCCATCTCCATTACACGCGCGACGTGCGCGTTACGGAACTCGGGAACGTGAGACAGAGACTCTTTTCCGTAATAATACTGGTGGCTCTCTATGTTAGCTTCGTCTTCGAGATATATACCGTACTTATCGCACAGGTAGTACCAATAAGGAGCGTCGGGATAGTGAGCGTTACGCACGTGGTTGATGTTTCCTTGCAGCATGAGCATGACCTCTTTTTCCATCTGCTCGCGTGTAATCGCATGTCCTCTTTCAAGATTGTTTTCGTGGCGGTTCACGCCCTTCATCTTGATTGGTTTGCCGTTAAGATAGTAGTAACGCCCTGCCAAGCCGAACTCGTCGTCCTCGGCCTTAGTGTCACGTATCTCAACCTCGCGGAAGCCCATGTATGTCGAAGCCATTTCCACGACATTGCCTTTTTTGTCGAGCAGGCTGACAACAAGAGTATAACGGTTAGGCTCTTCGGCGCTCCACTTAGCGGGGTCAGCCACAGCAAGAGGCATTTTCACGGTAAGGGTCTCTCCCTTGCCGACAAGCGTGACGGCCTCGACAGCCGCGGCGCCCTCTACAATCTCATTGTCGTCGCTGTAAAGTTCGTTCTTGTAAAGCTGTGCCTTGACCTTGTAGTTCTTGGCAGCCTTCTTAGTCATGTTTCGCAAGTCCACTTCGATATTGGCGACAGCATCTATATAATTGTCGTCAAGTTCAGTGCGCACACGCAAGTCACGAATCTCCAAAGTGTTTCTCGAAGTCAATGAAACGGTGCGGAAGATACCCGGCAGACGGAACATGTCCTGCGATTCAAGGAATGAGGCGTCGCTGTTACGATAAACCTCAACGGCTACCACATTCTCGCCCTTGACAAGATACTTTGTAATATTGAACGACGCAAGGTTGCGTGAGTTTTTTGAGAAACCTACATACTTGCCGTTCACCCAAAGATAGAAGAAAGAATCGACGCCGTCAAAGTTCAAATAGACCTCACGGCCGTTCCAGTCCTCGGGAACGACGAACGAACGGCGGTACGAGCCGACCTCATTACGGAACTTGTAGGTAGTGTGATGCGGAGCCGGCTCACGCATAACGCCGCCTTTCCAGTCGCCCACCATTACCTGATGACGGAATATCACAGGCTGGTTCACATAGATCGGAGTACCGTACTTCTGAGAGCCGTCGGGCTGCAAGCCGTACACGTTCCAGTTCATAGGCACCTGCACTCTATCCCATGATGAGACATCATAATCAGTTTTGAAGAAGTCTGCAGGACGCTCCCAGGGGTTAGCGGCCCAATTGAAGCTCCATGTGCCGTCAAGCGACATGTAATACTCACTATTTTCGGGCAGCACCTTGCGCGCGTTGTCCTCGTTCTTGAAATGGAAAAACCAAGCCTTAGGCTGTTCTTTGTTCAATGAAAGTTCCTCGGGAGATTCCCATTCAACCAAGCCGGCTTCCATTCCTTTGACGTAACCGTAGCCTCGCGGAGCCTCAGCTTCGCCATAGGCAAAGCCGGCGAGATTCTGCCCGAAGCATACCGATGACAGCGCGAACACCGCCATAGCCGCTAAAACAAATCTTTTTTTCATAGATAGTCAGTTATAATATTAATAATGAATTTCCCAACACACACGCATGCATGCACGCACGCATGCGCAAACTTTTGTAAAGTTAATATAAAATTAGCTCATAACGAAATAAAAAAGAAGCCGATTATCAAAGAAAAGAATTCGTCTTACGAAAATTATTTACAAACAAAAACAAGTAAGTCCAAACTTGCATATAAACGATTAAACTCCCTGAGCCGGGCGTTTAGAAACTTTCGGGCGACAAAAAACAGACGATAGAACGGCAACAGGAAGAATAAAAGACTACGGATTAATGGCAGGTCGCGATTGGAATAAACAACTCTAATCCCTTAGAGTTTGATTACTTGCGGCAGAATGCAAGCCCTGACGGAATGTATGTATAAAAAAATAAAAGCCACGCATGTGACTTTTATTACTTGCAAATACTAAAGAGCTTATTAGTTCTTTGCAGCCTCGATAGAAGCCTTACGGAAAGCCTTCATAGCCTTCTCAAGTTCCAAAGAAGCCTTACGAGCGCGTGTACCTGCAGCCTTGTTACCCTTCTCTACCTGAGCGTTAGCGTCAGCTGCGAAAGCAGCGTAAGTCTCCTGAATTTTCTCAACAAGTTCTTTCATAATATTTTCGTTATTAAGGTTAATGATGCACAAAGATAACAAAATTCGCAATTAACAACACATAAATAGGCTTTTTTTTCATCAAAAGCGAAAAAAAAGTGTTTTTTTCACAAAAAGGGCAAAAAATAGCAGCATAAAACTCCTCAAAACCTTGCGAAACAACATATTCAGCCACAAAAAAGACCCGAAAACCGGGAGTTTTCACAAAAACGCATCAATAATTTAAATTAATAAGGTATAACAGAAACGATACGAGCGTCCGCCTTTGCAATAAAGAGGTGACAAAAAGGCAAATCACGGTAATCTTTTTTTACACGGATATCACATTAGGCAACAAGCAGCTAACAATGACAAAACATGTACGGCAAAAACATATTTATAAAAATAAGATTTTATCAATTTAAATTATATCTTTGCAATATTGAACACTTTGCATGCTCAAGACACAAGACCGGCAGTCCTGCCGCAAGTGCAATGAGAGTGCATTAAAACAAAAACAATGAGTAAGAAAGTATTTGTTTCGGGCTGCTACGACATGCTCCATTCCGGACATGTGGCATTCTTCAAGGAGGCGGCGACGCACGGCGACCTTTATGTAGGCATCGGTTCAGACGCTACAATCCGTGACCTCAAGGACCGCAAGACAATCAACACAGAGCAGGAGCGTCTATACATGGTCAAGGCTATCAGGTATGTGAAAGACGCATTCATAAACAGCGGAAGCGGCATTCTCGACTTTGCCGAGGACGTGAAAGCGTTGAAACCGGACATATTCTTCGTAAACAGCGACGGATACACCCCTGGCAAGAAACGTTTCTGCGAAGAGAACGGCATCGAACTTGTTGTAAGCAAACGTATTCCCGAAGAGGGACTTCCGGCACGTTCAACCACGGCCTTGCGCCAGGAGTGCAAGATACCATACCGCATAGACCTTGCGGGCGGTTGGTTAGACCAGCCCTATGTCAGCAAGTACTTCCCCGGCCCTGTCCTTACCATAAGCATTGAGCCGGACTACGACTTCAACAACCGCGGCGGCATGAGCACATCGTCACGCAAAGCCGCTATCGAGATGTGGCGCATCGACATTCCCGAGGGAGACCCCGAGACACTCGCAAAGATGGTGTTCCGCTACGAGAATCCTCCCGGCAGCCCCTACATCAGCGGCTCACAGGACGCCATAGGCATTGTAATGCCATGCTTGAACAAGCTCAACTACAACAACAACTATTGGCCCGACAACATAGAGAGCATAAAGGACGCCGACGTTCTCGATTTCATTGAAAAGAACCTATGGCTCATACCATTGGCTCCGCGCGACAGCCAGTACGACGTGCTGGCAGACACTCATATCGACGAAGAGGGAGCTAAACGTCTTTCCGTAGCCGCCGAAGATTGCTGGAATGCCCTTAAGGCCAAAGACATTGACGCTTGGGGCAAAGCCACAACGGAGTCGTTCATGGCACAGACGGCAATGTTCCCCAATATGATATCGGACCACGTTCAGAAGGCAATCAACGAATATAAGGATTCCGTCAAAGGCTACAAGATAACCGGCGCAGGCGGCGGCGGCTACCTTGTCATTGTAAACGACAAACCTATTGACAAAGCCATCCAGATTAGAATCAGACGTAAATAACGCACCATGAAAGGAATAGTATTAGCCGGAGGCTCGGGCACACGCCTTTACCCTATCACGAAAGGGGTAAGCAAGCAGATGTTGCCCATATATGACAAGCCCATGATATACTACCCTATTTCGGTTCTGATGCTTGCCGGAATAAGGGACATTCTTATCATATCGACCCCGCACGACCTCCCCGGCTTCAAGCGGTTGCTTGGCGATGGTAGCGACTATGGCGTCAAGTTCGAGTATGCCGAACAGCCCTCTCCCGACGGCCTTGCGCAGGCATTCATCATTGGCGAAGAGTTCATCGGCAACGATTCGGTATGCCTTATTCTGGGCGACAACATCTTCCACGGCAACGGATTTCCGGCAATGCTCCACGAGGCTGTACGTGCAGCGGAAGAAGAGCGGAAGGCGACGGTTTTCGGTTACTGGGTGGACGATCCCGAACGCTACGGCGTCGCCGAGTTCGACAAAGAAGGCAACTGCCTGTCTATTGAAGAGAAGCCGCAGAACCCCAAGTCGAACTATGCGGTCGTAGGGTTATACTTCTACCCCAACAAAGTCGTTGATGTCGCAAAGAACATCAAGCCGTCGGCACGAGGCGAGCTTGAAATAACCACCGTGAACCAGCATTTCTTAGCCGACGGAGAACTCAAGGTGCAGACTCTCGAACGAGGCTTCGCATGGCTCGACACCGGCACGCACGACTCCCTTGCCGAGGCGTCGATATTCGTAGAGGTTATAGAAAAGCGTCAAGGGCTCAAGATAGCGTGTCTCGAAGGCATCGCTTACCGCAAGGGCTGGATAGACGAGGAAAAGCTGGCCGAGATTGCCGGCCCGATGATAAAGAACCAGTACGGACAGTACCTTATGAAAATAATCAAAGAGGTAAAACGTTCAGGAGCCAATATCGACTGAGCCGGACATCAGCTATAGCCTTTACGGCGACCGGCAATTGCATAAAAGACCGCTATGCGGCAATAACGACAGGACGACCCCAAAGAAGGTCGTCCTGTCGTTTGTCGAAAATAAAAGACTTACAGCAACGTTTCGGTAATAAACGGTTAATGCATTATATCGCAGACCGGCAAACCTTTCTTGGCGGGGGACGGAATGTTATATTCTTGTTGCGATTTATCCTTAGCCTGTTGTTTTTATTCTTCTTGTAGTCGTTGTTTTCTTGTACTTTCTGTGCCGACAGAAAGTACCAAAGACCTCTGCACATGGTCGTTTTCTTAACGCAAAACATAGTTGACATTTTTGGGGTGTCCGGAACTCGCTTGGCGGCGCAA
>JAZNPP010000013.1:0-4475 GCA_045589695.1 Bacteroidaceae bacterium | reverse complement strand
TCTTTTCGTAGGAAATGCCCTTAGGAGCAAATACCTTACGCTGACGAGAGTAGAGAGTGTCCTCGCCGCCGTTGGTCTTGGGGTCTCTGCTCATTTCATAAGGCACCTTAGCGCCAATATCCTCGAAGGAGATAGCGCCTGCGCCGAGTACGTAGGTAGTATAAGTAGTGCCGCCGTCACCGTCAACAGCAGGAAGTGCGTCGTCAACAACAACGAGACGGCCATTCCATGTGTAGAGGTCGAGGTCACGAGTCATACCTTCCTTATCAGTGTAGGTGAGGTGCTTAATGAGATTCAAGTTCTCAAGGTTGGTAGCAACAGCAGAGTGCATAAATGCCATGCTGAATGCCTTCTTGTTAGCGCCGCAAGCCTGCTGCATTGCGCTGTTGAGAGTAGTAGCAGTGACATTGCCTTCATCTGCGCCGGTTACGTCGTAGGTATGCTTGTCAACAAACTCCTGAGACTTTGCGCCGCTGGTAGCAGTAGTCATTGCGAAAACGCCCTCGAGAATAGCGAGAATAGTGTTCTGGTCCAACTCGGTCCAGTATTCACCGACCTGCTGAGCGATGTTTTCCATGAAGTCCACACCGTCAGTAATATCATAAGAGAAGTCCTTCTCAGTCCATGCCTTAGCACGACCGATAACAACAACGCCTCTCTCAAAGGTCTTGGTGGAAGTTGCGGTGATGTCGGTCTGGCCGTCATAGTTAACAGCCTCGCCGTCAATCAAGCCTCTCATTGCGATTCGCGCATAAGCGGTGCCGTTCTGAGAGGAAAAGACAGACTTAATATCTGCGTCGCTGGCAATCGCACGGGACTTGCGCAGCTCATTCTTGCGAAGGTCAGGCACACGGCCGACCATGTACTTAAAAGCTTCAGCATTGAAGCTCTTAGAGTCAAACTTTGCCATAGTTCATTCTTTCCTTTCAAAAGTTATTTGTTGTCGCCGGTGTCGGCGGTACCTTCGGGCTTTTTGTCCTCAGGCTTTTTGTCTTTGGGCTTTTCGGTCTTAGGTTTCTCAAATGAGCTAATCACCTTATAGCCCTTTTCCTTAGTTCCCACTACTTTCATTGTGATTTACCTCCTTTACAACTGAGCGTCGGGATTTTCTGCAAGATACGCGCAAAGCTCGTCGTAAGACATATTTTCCGGCGTCTTTTCACCGGAAGGAGTTTTGTCGCTTTTCTCGCCGGGTTTAAGGCCCTTGAAAGAGCCGGGTTTCTTTGAGTCAGTGTCAAACAAGAAGCCGGTATCAGGACTCTCAGCGAGCGTCTTAAGCTGCTCAGCCAATCCCTTTACTGTTCCGTCCTCAGCTAACTCAGCCTTGTCGAGTTCCAAGAGAGCCTTTACAGCCTTAACATTTTTCGCCTTAGCGCCAACCAGTGCGGCCTCGATTGCGTTGTCGAGCTTAAGCTGTTTGATTGCTTCGGCATGTTGCTTTGCCTGTTCGGCATTCTGAGTCTGCAAAGTGGTGATTTGCTCTTTTAATGCTGCAACGTCGCCGGTGGAAGCCTGCAAGGTTTCGAGCTGCTTGTCGCGCTCCTTGATAGTAGCCTCAGCCTGCTTCTTTGCTTCGTTCGTAGCGTTAAAATCTGCTCTCGCCACAAAACTCTTGCCGATTTCCGCAGATACTTTCGCGTCAATATCCTCGGAATAGGCGTCTCCTAAAATCGCTTTGAGCCAGTCTAACATACGGGTCTCCTTTCGTCTGCCTGTCCTTTTATTCTGGCAAGTCCCAGTTTTGGCAGCGCTCTATTTGTTATCCGCTGAGCAAGCGGTATTTTTATATGAAAAAAGCACCGCTCACCCTTGCGGGAGAGTAGTGCTTCAATCATTTATTTAATTGTGGGCTTCCAGATTGTCTCGTATCGAGCTTTTAAGGTCTCAGGCTTATAAGTTATAGCCTTTGAATTAAAGCTCAAATATGGAGCTTTCTGGAGCTTTCTGCAAAGTAGCCACGTAAAGTGCTCTTGCCTTATGTTATAATATATGGAGCTTATAAACCGCGGACCGTTTCCTTTAGACAGTTCTCGGTAGGGCATTTGACTTCATAAGAATTGCCTACTGCTTTATAAGTAAGCTCTTTCCCACAACGGGGACATATAACAACACTTTCGGGCTTTGCTGCTTTTTCATCAAGAGCAGCGAGCTCTTTTTCATTATAGTTAGAAGCCATAAATTATCCTCCTTGCTGTTTCATCATAATTAAGAATCTGGCCCGCTTCATGGGCACGGTCATACGCGTCAATCATTAAGTAGGCGCGGTCCTCGTCGGTAAGATTTGGCGCTTTTACTGCCGCGTCATAGCTTGCTCTAAATTCATCTTGCCAGTCGCCTATAGGGAATTCTGATGGGTGATGTAGATAATGCCCATAATATTCATGAGCTAAGACTGCTCGTTGCGACATACAGTCACGAGCTATCTTAGAGGAAGTATCAGGCAAAATATCACCGCGAATGTTAATAACACCACGAGTGTCCGAAAATCCCGTTGCGCTGCCAGAGTTAAATCGTAAAATCGACTCGTCAATGTCAAGGGCCTTTGCATCTGCCTTAATACTCTCAATTTCATCATCAGTCAAAATATGAGAGGCAGGCTGCCGTAAGCCCATTGCCATTTTTCTATTATCTATTATACCACGATTTTCTCCGTTCGTAAACGGGGTTTTAGCATTTTCGTTAGAAATGCCCGGATTTTTGATAGTTTTCTTAGCCCATTCGCTATATTTCATATTGGCGGGGACGTCATAAGTCTTACCGTCTGCGTCTTTTGCTGCTCTTTCAGCGCCCCAGTCGTCCATATCGGCAAAATAAGGAGCCGTACAACCTCTACACCAAGGATGAAAAGGCGGTGCGGTGACGCCGACCTGAAAATCACTCATTTTATAGACCTTGCCGTCGAGTGCCCCGCAGGTATCGCAGGTATACTGGTCTAAGGTCTCAATGATTTTATACTCCTCAACGTCAAGCTCGGTAAAGCAGTCCTTTTGAGCAGCAGAAGCGAATGCAGCACTCTCAGTCATAACTAAGCGACCGGCTTTTCCCTTAGAAACGCCAAACTGCTTAGCTATTGCCTTAATAGCTCGGTCAGGAGCTTCGCCCCGCATAATCATCTGGGTCAGATTCGTATTTACGCTATTTACGAGCGCGGCCTTATTAGTCCACACTCTGTCACGGAAGGTCTGGCCGTCAGTCGTCCACGGTCTCGCTAAAACCTTCTCAATCGTACTTGCTGACATACCGTGCAGCGACCAGCCAAAGCCTAAGCCCTTTTGAAGTTCAAAAGCGGTATGGAAGTAGCCCTCTCGGTAAATATCTCCCAGAAGGCTCTCTGTCGTTCTTAATTGACTTCCGTGTAAAGCCTCAGCTTCTTGCCTTAGCTGGAGCTTTAAGCTGTCCAGACGTGAAATATGGACTCGTGAGGACGCGTTTTCAAGCTGTTTAAGCCATTCGTCTGACAAAGCGCTTGCCTCGCCATGCTCTATATAGCTCCTCACAGTCCACTTAAACTCCTCAAGCTCGTCTGAGTTGAGAAGTCTCTTAGCTTCAGCAAGAGAGATTTCATTGTTTTTCGCGAAACGCTGATACCATGCGGCGATTTTCTTGTCAATCTCCGCAATGGCCATTTCGTATTGTGCCTCGAGATTTTGTACGTACTCATAGCCGGTATCGAGAAGGGACTCCCGGAGGATTCGCATACGATTAGACCAGTACGTACTGTTTTTCATCTCTACACACCTCCGAAAAGCTTACTCTTAATAATGAGCCAGATTTGCTGCCAGCAGCTTATGGGCTTATACCCGAGCCGCTGTTTTTCTTTGTACTCGCAGGAGGCACACACATGGCGGCCTTCCGGTACATACGCGCCGCGGCAGACGCATTTATCCTCATTCCTCAACATCCTCAGGACCTCCAGTCTGCTTGCCTGCGACAAAAGCTGTCTTATAAGGGTCGGTCGCTGCCGCCTCGGCTGCTTCTTTCTCTTTCTGGGCTTTCATCTTTTCAAGCTCTTTCTGCGGGTCGTCTACCCAAGGATGCTGGGCGATGATTGTCTCGTCAGAAATAACGCCTGCGGACTTGCCGCAGTTCTCAATGACCTCAGACTCGTTAACCAGCGTATCGCGGTTAAAGATAACCTTAATGTCAACGCCTTCAAAGTCACCGGCACCGGTATTTGCAAGGTGCTGATTCACAAACCAAAAGATTTCCTCAAAGGCTGCATGCAGCTCGCTTTCTGTGTCGTTTGCGTCAAGGTCAATATCCATATAAAGACTTTGAATGTTCATCTGATTCGGAGTACCTTTAAGGCGCTCGTCCTTGCCGTCAAAGCTTCTCATATTTTCAATGAGAGCACTTTTCAGCATTTCGAGAACAACTTTATAATTCTCAGAGTTGACCTCAATCTCAAGCTTATCAACGCCGCCTTGCACTCCTTCAACCGCGCGGACCTTTACGGCGCCGTAGGTTGCGAGATT
>JAZNPP010000012.1:0-3131 GCA_045589695.1 Bacteroidaceae bacterium | reverse complement strand
GCGGTTATGTTCGCTACTTGCTATCTTGGCGTTGTACCGAATGACGCGAGCGGCCGTGTGAGCTTGTGGAATGACATTTGCAAGCTTCATCAGGACCTCGAAACTATCCGCGCTATCGAGAACTTTGACACCAGCACTGTTGCGGTTGAACAGGGTGACAGCAAAAAGGCCGTTGTATGCAATATCTCCGGCTTGAATGTTATTAACGCCATGAGTCAGCTCTACATGAGTGTTGTCGTGGCGTAAGGAGGTAAGAATCTATGAATCAGGCTATTATGAACGCTATGGACGCAATCGCCGGCTCTCAGGCTTCTGCGTACGTAACTATGGCTGACGGTAACAGATATTGCTTTATGCAGCTCTACTCGTTTGAGTCCAGCATTGAAGTCAATGTCGTAGAGGTACCTATTCTCGGCAAGACCGGCAAGGGCAATAAGCCTGCTGGCTGGACTGGCTCTTGGAGTGGCACCGCTCACTACAATCAGTCTATTATGAGAGCAATGTGGCTCGAGTACAAAAAGACTGGCATTATGCCGCTCTTTGATATTCAGGTCACTAATGAAGACCCCACCGCGTCTGTGGGTCGTCAGACTATCATTCTCAAGAACTGTCTCTCTAAGGGTGGTATCTTGGCTAAGTTTGACGCGGATTCCGATACGCTCGACGAGGACCTTGAGGGTACTTTCGACGATTGGGAAATGCCTGAGCAGTTTACTATGCTCAACGGCATGCAGTAATAAAAACTATTTAGGAGGAAAAGTTTTATGGCTAAATCTCTCAGCGCATTTCTTGCGCAGAATGCAAAGAAAGTTGACAATCAGTTTATCGCTGCGTCTCCTCGCTTCGTAGGTGAGGACGGCAAGGCTATCCCGTGGGAAATCTGCTGTATCACGGCAGACGAGAACGCGGCTATCCGCAAAGGCTGCATGCGCAGCGTCCCCGTGCCCGGCAGACGCGGACAGTATACACAGGAGTTTGACGCTATGGCCTATCAGGCTAAAATCGCCGCTCGCTGCACCGTATTCCCGAATCTGAATGACGCGGAGCTTCAGGCAAGCTACGGCGTTATGGGCGCGGAAAAGCTTATCACTACTATGTTGACTGCCGGAGAATTTGAGGACTATTCCGCAAAGATTCTGGAGCTCAACGGCTTTTCTGCCTCTGATGAGCTGATTGACGAAGCAAAAAACTAATCACCGGAGGCGACCCGGAAGCAAATTATGCTTACTATTGCCTCCACAAATTTCGCTGGAAACCGCATGAATTTTTTGAGCTCGACCCTTATGAGCAGGCCTTCATCATTGCGGCTATTGACATTAAGGTCGAGAACGATAAGAAGGAGGCGCAGAAAGCGAAAAGCAAAGCCAGAAAGAGATAGCAGCAGGCGAGGTCCCTCTCGTCTGTTTGCTTTTCTCGTGAAAGGAAGGTGTTTATGGCTTCGATTAAATCACAGTTAGTGCTTACCGATGGCATGACCGGGCCGCTTAAAAGTATCAATAAAGCACTTAACTTGGTACTTAGCAGCTTCGAAGCTACTCAGCGAGCCTCCGGTAAAGCCATTAACACCGCCAGCATAACCTCAGCCCGTGCGGAGCTTGGAAAAGCTTCGGCGCAGATTGAGGAAATGGAGCGCAATTTGCAGGATTGCAGTAATGCGCAAAACACTTTCAACAACAATATCTCTAAGGGTAAAAGCCACGCCGACGGTCTACTTAGCAAGCTTAAAACCCTTGCAAAAACGTACGTAGGTATAAAAACCCTCGGCGCATTAGTGTCGACATCTGATACTTTAACAAGTAGCCGAGCGCGCCTATCGCTTCTTGTCGATGACGAGGGTAGCGTAGCGGAGCTTGAGAAAAAGATTTACGCGTCCGCTCAAAATGCGCGCGCCCTTTATACCGATACTATGGGAACGGTTGCAAAACTGGGTCTCGTAGCCGGTAAAGCCTTCACAGACGCAAGTGGAAAGCTGAATACTGACGAGCTTGTAAAATTCACTGAACTTGTGAATAAAAACTTTGTCGTCGGTGGCGCCTCCTCGCAAGAGCAGTCTGCCGCAATGTATCAGCTAACACAGGCGCTCGGCTCTGGGCGTTTACAGGGTGATGAATACCGCTCAATTATTGAGAACGCGCCTCTACTTGCTAAAAGTATTGAGGACTATATGCGGAACGTCCAAGGCGTACAAGGTACGATGAAAGAATGGGCCGCAGAAGGTAAGCTTACCGCCGGCGTTATCAAGGCCGCTGTTTTCAGGTCAGCCGAAGAGGTCGAAAATCGTTTTAATGAAATGCCTATGACTTGGTCTCAGGTCTGGACAAACATACAAAACCGTGCAATCTCTGCCCTTGACCCCGTGCTCGCTAAAATAAACGAGCTCGCAAATGACTCTGACGTGCAAGCTGCTATTGACGGCATAATCAATGCTATAGCTATTCTCGGCGTAGTTGCGCTGACTACTTTTAATGTACTGAGTAAAATCTATACTTTTGTGGCTAATAACTGGGGGCGTATAGCTCCGATTATTATGGGTATTGCCGCAGCGTTTATCTTGTATAACTCCGTGCTTGCTGTCCATAAGGGCATCCAGTTAGTCAACATCGCTTTGAAAAAGCTCGAGCAGATTCAGTCGTATAAGCAAGCTAAGGCAACCCTTGCACAAGCGGCTGCGCATGGTGTAAATACCAAGTCAATTATTGATATGGCTGCCTCACGAGGCGTTGACGCCGCCGCAGCAACAGCACAAGCAAGTGCGGCAGGTCTTGCTGCTGCAGGACTTACTGCTCAGCAAGTTGCTGCTGCTGGTGCAACAGTTGCACAGACCGGACTTAATACAGCAATTTGGGCTTGCCCGATTACGTGGATAATCGCTCTTGTTATCGTGCTTATTGTGCTTATTGCTGTTTTCTTTGAGCAAGTTGTGGGCGCAATCTGGTGGCTCGGTGCTCTATTTAAGAATGTCGGTCTCTGGATTGCAAATGTCGCTATTGCTATTTGGAACAGCATTAAAAACATTGGCCTCTGGTTTGCTAACCTTGGCCTTAGCATTTGGGCTGTTATCAAAAATATCGGTCTCTGGTTTGCTAACCTCGGTATGTCCGTGTGGGCTATCAAGTCGGATCGTAGCCATG
>JAZNPP010000011.1:0-5067 GCA_045589695.1 Bacteroidaceae bacterium | reverse complement strand
CTTTTGTCTCTGGCTGAAGTTCTGGTAAATCATCAAACTCATCCTCCTTTACGCAGCCGTTGATTGCGTCAAAAAGGTTGTTAGGAGCGGTTGAATCCGGTTTATTAAGCTCATTAGCAGTAAACTTGTCAATCACAATACCCATACTGGTCGCAATCTGACTCAAGGGAGTTGCTGCAATCTTTGCGGGGTCATTCATAGCAGCGAGGAAACGGTCTATCAGGTCACAGACGTCGTTTTTCTTTCCGTCCATATATGCGAGAACACTTTTCGTATTCTCTTCCTTTTTTATCGAGACCTTTTGAGCCAGCTCTTTATCGCTCTGTAAGACTCTCCGTATAGTCGTTTGCGAGACGTCATATTTTGCAGCCAAGGCTCTTGTAGTTGAGCCCTCGACATACTCTGCGATTATTTTCTTTCTCTGCTTGTCGCTTAACTTAGCCAAATTCACCACCTCTCTTTGACAAAATAAATTAAAAGCGACGCCCGTGCTGGAGGTGACACGGACGCCGCCGAAAAACAGCCGGAGATTAGCTGCTTTTCTACAAAATTATAAAATGGAGTTCGCTAAGGCTCCTCCATGCCTCATCTCAAAAACTCCATTTTATATTTTATCATACTTTATATGTGAATAAGAGCGCTTTTACTGAAAGTTTTTTGCGTTTTTTCTCATTTCGGCTAAAGCCTGCTGATGTAAGGTCATTGTCCAGCGATATGTAAAGTCCATATCAACCGCAATTTCCTCCCAGCGCTTACCGGTCAAATACCGAAGTTCTAACAAAACTTTGTGATTTTCATTTGTCATCAGAAGTCTAATAGCTTCGGCAGTCTCACGCTGTATCTGTTCCAGCACTACTATCTCTTGCCTGATTTCAGTCTCAAGGTCAATCGCCTCACAAATACAATTCTCAAGCTTTTTAGAAGGGCCGGTATAAACAACTACCGGCTTAATCTCCTGAGTAGTTGAGTTACAGATATTATGTAAATGCTCAATTCTGTCTCTCTTTGCCTTTATTCGCATTTCAATACGATAGTTACGGCTTAGATATTCTTTCGGGTCGTCAGCTATCTGCTGCAACTGTTCTGTAGTTAACATCTCGCTACCTCCTTGATTCTTGCTTTTACCGCTTCAAGTAAAGCGTTCTGCTGCTCCTCCTTCGGCAGCAAATTACAGTCCATAACAAGCGGGTCCCACGTATCATTTGCCAAGATATGATGAATCAAGACGGTATGCTTTTGTCCGGGACGGTGCAGCCGCTTATTTGCCTGCAAGTAATATTCCAGATTATCCGTAGGTCCAAACCAAATAATGATATGCCCTCCGTGCTGTAGGTTAAGGCCATGACCAGCACTCGCGGGGTGGGCTAAGAGAATCGGTATCTCTCCGTTATTCCAACGCTCGACCGCGTTCCCCGCTTTTACGGAAACAGCCTCAGGGTATCTCTCTAAAATTCTATCCCTCTCATGCTTATAACTGTAAAACACCAAAACCGGTTGACCGTTTGCTTCCTCAATAAGATTGTCAAAGATTCTAAACTTGTCCTCATGAAAGACTTTGACATGACCTAAGTCGTCATACGCCGCGCCGCCTGCTACCTGCAAGAGCTTAGACCTGAGGACCGCAGCCGTAGCTCCGTCCACGTCACCGTCTGCAAAAGGTAAAAGGGTATCGCGTTCGAGTGTATCATAAATCTTTTTAGCTTCAGGAGACAAATCAAAATTATGCCTGATATATCTGCGCTCAGGTAAGTCTAAATGCTCGGTAGCATCAAGGCTAATACATAAGCCCTTTAATCTGTCAAAGATTTCCTCCTTCGCGCCTTCCTTCAATTTCCACGAGAAAATAGTAGTCGCGTTACGCTTATCCGGGACAAAGAATCTGTCACGGTAGCCCGTCAGTGTCTTGCCGAGTGCTTTGCCGCCGTCAAGCAAATACACCTGAGCCCAAAGGTCAAGCAGTCCTTTCGGCGACGGCGTACCCGTCAGCCCGACAATACGCTTGATATACGGTCTGACCTTCTTTAGCTCTCGGAATCTCTGCGCCTTATTAGACTTAAAGCTCGACAGCTCGTCAATGACAACCATATCAAAAGGCCACTTCTTTTTATATAGTTCAACGAGCCATGGGACATTCTCTCGATTGATGATATAAATATCGGCGTCTCGCTCGAGCCCTGCAAGTCGCTCTTTCTGACTGCCGATAACCATACTGTAAGATAAGTCTTGCAGGTGGTCCCACTTCTTAATTTCCGCGGGCCACGTATTTTTTGCAGGCTCTAAGGGCGCAATAACAAGTACCTTGCTTACGTCAAAATAGTCGTACATTAGTTCTTGTACAGCCGTCAAGGTAGTAGAGGTCTTACCCATACCCATATCGAGAAACACCCCAGCCTCGGGATTATCAAGTATAAATTGCTTAGTAAAAAGCTGATAGTCAAAAGGCTCATACTTCAAGCGGCTTCACCCCCAATGCTGTTAGTCTTTCTATAAATTCCTGCCTATCGTTAATCAGCCAGACCTCAAAGCCCAACCGCTGTAAATAGGCCATGACCTTTTTCTGCCGTTCGCTCCTGCCGTCTTTTATGCCCGGCTTTTTCAATTCTACGAATACCACGCGACCACCGGGAAAGAGACAAATTCTGTCAGGCACCCCGGGATTGCCCGGACTTACCCACTTATATGCCTTGCCGCCACACCGGGCGACATACTTTCTCACTGATTGCTCTAAGTTACTTTCTAACATAAAAACCTCCAATCAGCAGTATCAGCAGAACAGCAGAAAATCCTTATATAATTTTTATAAGTGCGTTTTGAGAATTTTTTATTTTATTTTTTCTCTAAACATACATTTTTTATTTTTATAAGAAAAAACTGCTGATTCTGCTGATTTAGCCTCCAAAGTCTTGTAAACAAAGGATTTTTTGAGCAGCAGCTATCTGCTGATTGCTGCTGATTCTGCTGATATTAAAAATGCTAAGAGCAGCAGCAGAGTCTGTTAACCGCTGCTGCTCTCGCTGTCACGCTTCGCGTCTTACGAAACAACGCTGACGGCCGTAAAGCTTTCCGCAATGGGCCGAGCTACAAGCTTCCCAGCCTTGTACCCGTCGAAGCATGTTATTGATTTCTCGGGCTTGTAACGGCGTGAAAGACTTCGGGTCGCCGTGAAAGAGCTCTTGCCATATTTCAATAGCGCAAACCTTCATGCGTTTTTCCGTACCCGTGCCCTTTTCGCCGAATCCACCGCTCAAGAACATCAAGCGTCCTTCAAGGTCTCGCTCGTCCCAGTCGTCAGGCAGAAGGGTCTCAAGAAAGTTTTCAACGAGACCTTGCTTGCCGTTCATCTCGGTATGCTTCTCTTGCATTTCGCGAGCCATTGCCTCAACCTCATCTGTCAAGTACCACTGCTCACCAGCATAGAAGCGGGTCACTGTCTCAGCCCAAATCTGGTCCACAATTTCAGGAGTAAGTGAGTCACCGTTTGCTTTGCCGGCGTTCGTGACCGTAACAGGCCAGAAGCGACGGCCGCCGGTAGAGTCTCTTAAAAACTCATCGTCATTTGTGGTACCGAAAAAGGCGCATTGTCTCGGGTGCTCCTGAGTGCGTCGAGCATACGCCGCACGGTAGCTGTCCGTCTGTTTAGAGACAAACTGCTTAATTTGTTCGAGGTCCGCTTTTTTAGTCGCAGCCATTTCACCCATCTCAATTATCCAATACCCTTGAAGCTGCTCGTAAGCGTCTTTACCGGTCATGGTATAAAGAGAATCTGAAAACCAGCTCTTACCGAGTTTAGCGAGAGTAGTGGACTTACGGCAGCCTTGAGGACCTACGAGCACGAGCACGTGGTCATGCTTACAGCCGGGCGCCATAATACGAGCAACCGCACCAAGCAAAGCCTTGCGGGTGACCTCTCTCGTATAGACCGTATCAGCAGCGCCGAGGTAGTCAATAAAGAGAGTGTCCGCACGCTTTTCGCCGTCCCATTCGAGACTTTGCAGATATTCTCTGACCGGGTGTCTCGTGTGTTCAAGCATAGCAAGCTCAACGGCGTCACGGATTTTAACCGCACTCTCGATTTTATAAAACTTTTCGAGGTGCAGTCTCAGACCTGCGTCGTCCGCGTCGCCCCAGCAGTCAGACTGTCTCTTGTCAAAATCCTGCCAAGGCAAATTGCCGCAAACAATAGGTCTCTCTCTAAAAGCATCATAGAAGTAATGGCCTTTAATATTCGGGTCATTCCTCATAATGATAAGTGCGTTCTCGATAGTCGGCTCAATACCGCCTTTAAGAGATACAGTCAGGGTCTTTACCCAGTCCGCAGAATCTACGTCGCCGTCCTCGTCGAGAGCGTTGACAATATCCGCGAGCTTATGTAAGTTTAGGTCCTCAACGACTGACTTGTCCTCAATAGCAAGCTCGGACATTGCCGTAAACGACGGCAGTCTGTTGACCGGTGTACCCGGCGCAACGTCGTCGTCACGGTCGCCAAACATGTGAAGGCGAACAAGGTCAAATGAGTTGCAAAGCTTTCCGCTTACGGGGTCTGTGCCATGATGTGAATACGCAAATTTACCGTTCTCGTAAATAACCAAGCCACCGGAAGTAGAGCCTCCTGCGTATGTGTAGCGCCCATTTTCGCACTTAGTATAGGTAGCCGGTAAAAACTGCTCAATCGCTTCCTCAATAGGATAGACGCGGCAGAAGGCACCAACAATGCCGGGCTTCTCATAAGGGTCGCCTTGCTTCTTTACGAGGCGGGTCATTAAGTCTGTCTTGCGGCTTGATACCGGCCACTCAGTCGGGTCTCTCCAGTCAGTATAACGGGCAAGCTGCTCGTCAACGTCAAGGAAAGGCGCGTCAAGGACTTCGTATCTAAACGGAGCGTCATAGGACGCGCTCGGCCAGTACATAAGTCTGTGAGGCTCAAAAGTGGTATCGTCACACATGTCAATACCGACGTCACCAGCAATGCGGCGTGCAACTGCTGCGTACTCATCAGGCGAAACAGCTCTTGAAAGCGGAATCACCAGACGGAGACGCTGGTCTCTCGTTGTGTGAGAGTGCGTGCTA
>JAZNPP010000010.1:0-18708 GCA_045589695.1 Bacteroidaceae bacterium | reverse complement strand
GCCTCCGACTTCCCAAATAGTAACGCAATATTTTGTGCAATATGACATGCTAAAAACATGCAAATGTTAACAATTTATTCATAAAAAAGCTTGACTTTTTAGGACAAAAAATGGTATAATCTTGGCGTAGCCAAGGTTACTTGACTACGACACAGAGAGGAGGACAAAGAAAAAACGCAAGAGTTGAACGTTGAAGACGGCAAGGCTTGAGCCGCAAGCTTTGGTTACCGTACTACTCTTGAATGTACCTTGAAAATTGGACGGTTTCCAAAATGTTTAACACGACGTTTCACGTGAAACATTGCACACATTGAAACAAAGGCTTGTGCATGAATAGCCGTATAATTACGGACTATTCACAAAGGAGAAATAAAAATGTTTACTATTCTTAAAAATCGCGTATCTGCCGCAGAGGAAATTATGCGCGAGCTTGAATGGAAAAAGCAAAACGCATACGACACTATCAAGGCACACGAATCTGACCCCGTGGAATGGTCTGAATCTGTTATAGCAGAATCGAAGGCATTACTTGAAGGTATTGATGCAGTAGAAAAAGCCTTAGCAAGATTTGTTAAAGAAGCAATGTAAAAATAAGCCGCCATTGTGCGGCTATTCATGCACAAGCTAAAGACAGCCCATAATTAAGCCCAAAGTTAAAACTATAACTTATATAGGAGTATAATTATGGAACGTCACAATATGACAAGAAAGCAGTATCTTCAAGATTTAGATAATTCTGTAGCATATGGGATTTTCACATGCGCAAAGGAAGAATTTCGCAATGAAAGTTACCATGCCTCAATGCGCTTGAGAACTTGTCAAGCTGTTGTCTATTCGACAGATAACTATTATCTTCTAAAAAGCTATGAAACTTTTATTGCGGCAATAGAGAAAAGTACCGGAAGAATTGCTGATGTATTGCGCGGCGAATATTGCTATACAGCTACTTCAGCGCAACATATTTCAAAATTCATTCACGACTACACGCCTTACCCTTGGAATAATGACAGATACACTTATCGCAACATTTAAGCCCAAACTTTGGGCTTAATTATGGGCTGTCTAAATCATCACAGTGTTCTCACAATCACACATGTGATTGAATAAAAATATTTTATAAAGGAGAACACAATCATGCGTAACACCATTACCCGTTCTTTCACTACTTGCCTTGCCACTTGCAAGGTGTACGAAAATGGCAATCTTCTTGACGCCATTATCGCCCTTCCAGACTTCTGCACCCTCACCACCACGGCGGAAAAGTACATCCGCAAAAACCCGTCTATCATTTCCGGCAAGCTCGTGGACGTTCTCAGCATCGACAAGGAAACCGTCTTGTATGGCATGGACGAATCTGATTTTCTCAAGTATGCAAAGCCCTATGAACAGCGTAGCAAGGAAACGCGAAACATGATTACGAAAACAGTCAAGGGCTTTATCGGTGAATATCTCTACATGTCCACCGACACTCGTGAACTGTGCAAGCGTGAAGTTTCCGTCCCTGCTGATATGGTAAAGAAACTTGACAAGTACGCAAAGTCTATTGAGCTTGACAACGAAAAGGCAATTCTTATTGAAAACCTCAAGCCCATTGAAGCACTTTACGCCATGTCTGAATCTGATTTTCGCAAGTATGGAAAGAAAATGATAGACCATCAGCATTATGTCGAGTAAAACCCGGCCACAAGCACAATGTGTGCTTGTGAGAACACTGTGAAATAAAAATAAAGTAAGGGATAAAAATGGTAATAGTTCATCGTCCAGATTTGAACAGAACAATGTATTGCGATGATATTATTTGGTATAAAACCTTGAAAAAGGTTTTACCAGAAAATCGTCTCAAGCGTGAATCTGAATGTAGCTTTTCAATTATCATTAAAGGCGTTAAATTTGTAGTCACCAATGATTGGGCAATAGATAATGCCAAATTTGTTGGCAACACTGACTACATGTTAAAGCATAATTTAATGTAAAGGAGTGAAATTATGTCATTGCGCAAGATTACCCCATGCGATTTTGATGGAATTTGTCCATACAATTCTGAATCCTATGGTAGCTGTGAGTATTGGTGTGGTGCTGAAGAACCAGACGACACGCCTGAACTATCCGAAGATGATAAGGAGGAACTGTACTCATGATTCGTGTATATTCCGCAAACTTCATTAAATCTGATTACAAGATTATTGGTAAAATATTGGAAACTGGTTTGTCTTCTGTTTGTTCCAATGACCATTGCATTGAAAACGGCTTTTGTGATGATTGTCACTATAAAAGAGTTTGCAGAGCAGTATGCAATGCCATTGAATACTGCGATATGCAATCTGAACAGATGGTGGAGTCCTAACAACTCCACCATTTACCCCATGTCAGTACATTGTGAAATATTTGTCAAACAATCTTGCATTTACCTCTTGCAATTTGTCTTGACATATGGTATATTATTACTGCGGCATGGCGTGTCTCACAACTTGCCGCCGCGCTTGCTCCGGCCAGAGTGTTTTAGCGTGGAGCGCCGATAGCTATGGCACGATAGCTGGCGCTCATCTTATGCGGCTCACAGCATACAACGGTGCAACTCCGTTAAGCCGCAATCCTATTCACTGCACGCACACAAAACTATTACTAAAAGAAAGGAGTACAACCATGCCCAAGAAATTCCCTTTTACTCGCAGTATCAGCAAGCAGAATGTTATCGCTCTCGCTTTCAACAAGGAAACCGCTGAACCGTTTAACACTTCTGTCACCATCGCACCTCCCATTGCTGATACTAAAAAGCTCGAAAAGGCTGTAGCCGCGAAAGTCGATTCCGACACCATCAAGTTCATCGAAATCGTTGACGTCACCATCGACGAAAAGGTGTACGGTATCACCCTTGAAGACTTCATGGCCCACGCTGTCGAGCTTGACCCCAAAACTCGCTCTCCCCTTACCGCTGAAATCTAAACAAATCTTAACTTAAAAAGGAGTCTAAATCATGGAAGGTTATTCTGTTAAAATTCGTGAAGCAAGTCGTGAGTTGACTGCAAAGGAAAAGATTGCGCTCAAGGATTACTCCAACGCAACGCCCCTTGATACCGCTCTCGATGACGTTGATATTCTCACCATCTCCCCCGTTGCTTACGTTATTCTCGATGTCCACAACGAGAAATCTAAGCAGGACAAAGATTACGTCAAATATGTAATCATTGACAACGCTGGTAACAAGTTCGTCACTGGTTCTGAGTCTTTCTTCACCAGTTTCAAGGACATCTTCGACGTCATGGCTGATGAAGCGCCAAATGAGGAATACTCCATTGACGTCCTCAAAAAGCCCTCTCAGAACTATAAGGGTAAATCCTTCATTACCTGCGCTCTTGCCCTCTAAGTCACTCAGCACCTTGTAAAGATAAAATCCCTATCCTTTTCGATAGGGATTTTGTCATATTAAAGCAAAGGAAGGCGTTAACATTTGGCAAACGATGATTTAATCTCACGGTATGAAAAAGCCTATGAAAACTACCAAAATCGCCGCATGAGTTGGGTAGAAAAATTCCATGCCGTTGTAAAAGAAATACCTCATGTAAAATACGCCAAAAATATCACCGAAAAATCAATCAAACGCTTACAACAAGCAGTATGGCCAAAGATAAGCGAAAGAGCAAAGAAAAAAGCCCGTAAAGAATATGAACGGTTGTACGAAGAAGGTGTAGAAGGAATCTACTTTCCAAAGCCACCATACAAACCTCCAACTGAGCGTGACTATATGGAAATTCCTTACCAAGACATACTTCCAAGAACAGCCCCACCAGTTAACGAAGAACCTGACGATGACGGATACAAAGAACCCGTTGACAGTAGAGCCGAAATCGAAGCATGGATTACTCGCTACATTGACCCGATAGACCTTGACTTAATCGGTACAAATCTTGTAGAAAAAGACGGTGTACGTGACACCATTGAGCGGTTAATCCTTGAAGCCGCTGACGCTTACGGTGATTACGATGCCTATTATTCTTATCTTGAGGAAAAAGCTGGTGTAATTGTAGACTTAGCAACAAAAGCACTAATGGCGTACATAGGTTACAAAGGGTGGACTTACGATTCTTTCCCCGAAGCAATGCCAGAACTTGCAACAGTTCTCAATCTTGGTAGACCATTAACGAAAGAACAATCTGAGCGCTTACAAGACGAAGGTTGGGTAAGCTATGACTTTAATGATTGACAAATGAGAACGCAAAGACCCCGCATTTTTAGTGCAGACTTTGAAACAACTGTTTACCCCGGTCAGCAACGCACAGAAGTGTGGGCGGCGGCAATCGTTGAACTGTTTACAGAGGATGTAGAAATCTTCAATTCCATCGACAGCCTTTTCGACTACATCCTCTCCATTGAATCCAATACCATCATCTACTTTCATAACATCAAATTTGATGGCGAATTTTGGATTCACTACCTTCTAACCTCTACAGACTTCAAGCAAGCCTTTGAACAACCAGACCCAACAAAGGCCGCTGGCAGTTTCACCGAAAAGAAGTTCATGAAAGACCGTACATTCCGTTACTCCATATCCTCCAAAGGGATGTGGTACAGTATTACTATCAAGAACGGACGCTATTTCATTGAACTCCGTGACTCCTTGAAACTTCTCCCTATTTCAGTCAAGCGAATTGGTCAATCATTTGGCACGAAGCACCGTAAATCTTCCATAGAATACACAGGTTTTCGTTCCGCTGGTGGGGAACTAACTGATGAAGAAAAAACCTACATAGCCAACGACGTTCTTGTTGTAAAAGAAGCATTAGAAATAATGTACAATCAAGGCCATAGAGGTCTTACAATTGGTTCATGTTGTCTTGAGGAATACAAGAACAAATTTAATCCCTTCCCTGATTTTGATGAACACTTTCCCAACCTTTACAACATAGAAATCGACAAGGAAACCTTCGGCGCTCCTACCGCTGGTGACTACATTCGTAACTCCTACCGTGGCGGCTGGTGCTACTGCGTAGAAGAAAAGGCAGAAGTTAAACATTACAACGGAACTACCGCCGATGTAAACAGTTTATACCCCTCAATGATGCACTCAGAATCAGGCAACAAATACCCATGTGGTTTGCCGCAATTCTGGATTGGCAATTACATTCCAGACGAAGCAAAGGATGGTGAACACTATTACTTCATCCGCATCCGCACAGAATTTCAAATTAAGCCGAAACATTTACCCTGTATCCAAATCAAAAATAGTCCATACTATCAGCCAAATAAGTGGTTACGAACATCGGACATTCATTCCCTCGTTGATGATGGCTACCACAAGTCAAGAAAAACGCTAAAGGGTGACATTACTGATTCGTCAGTAATTTTAACCCTAACACAAACAGATTTTGCATTAATACTTGACCACTATGAACTTTACAACGCCGAAATACTTGACGGGTGTTACTTTCGTGCTTATTCCGGTATATTTGACGAATATATCGACAAATACCGGGAAATCAAGGTAAACAGCAAAGGCGCGAAAAGGGAGATTGCAAAGTTATTTCTAAACAATCTTTACGGCAAAATGGCAACGTCAACAGATTCCTCTTTCAAGGTTGCATTTCTCAAACCCGATAACAGTCTTGGATATTTCACAGTTGTAGAGAACCAGAAGAAACCCGGCTACATTCCAGTAGGTTCAGCAATAACCTCATACGCAAGAAATTTCACAATAAGGGCGGCACAAGCAAATTATTATGGACTTACCAAACCCGGTTTTATTTATGCTGATACTGATTCTATCCATTGCGACCTTCCTCCCGAAAAACTGAAAGGCATAAAAGTTGACAACAACGCCTTTTGTTGCTGGAAACTGGAATCTTGCTGGGATGAAGCAGTATTTATCCGTCAGAAAACATACGCAGAGCATGTAACCCATGAAAACCTTGAACCAATAGACACACCCTTCTGGGAAGTCAAATGCGCTGGTATGCCTGACGCATGCAAGGAACTATTCCTTCGCTCTTTCAAGCCCTATGTATCACATCTTCTAAGCAAAGGAGTTGAACTTACTTTACGCCACAAACTCTTAACCCCAGATGAAGCACAGTTCCTAACAGAAACCCGCACAATAGAAGACTTCAAAGTAGGGCTAAAAGTTCCCGGTAAGTTAATGCCACATCACATAGATGGCGGTATAATCTTGCAATCAGATTACTACACAATGAAACGGAGTGTCTTTTTCCTATGATTAACAACAATCAGTTCATCTTTGAAACCGAAGCCCGCACAGCTATCTCTCGTCCCGGCCTTGAAGACTTACTCAAATGGCTAACTACTACTGACTTCTATTCTGCCCCTTGCTCTGGTCGTTATCATGGTTCACATGAAGGCGACCTTGTTGAACACTCTCTCACCGTTTATCAACAGTTCTGGAACATCGCTCCACGTTTCGGGTATGACGCTTCTGACTCCCTACTCCTTGAAGAATCTGCGATAGTATGCCTATTCCATGACCTGTGCAAAGTTAACTTCTATGAACCTTACATCCGTAACGTTAAAAACCCCGATACAGGTATCTGGGAGCAGGTTCAAGAGTTCCGAGCAAAAGGCGCTACCAAACTCGCATCCCATGGTGCTTGCAGTTGTTTCCGTGTTATGCGCTTCATGCAACTTACCGAAATAGAATACGCCGCCATTCTTCATCACATGGGTGCATGGGACAAATCGCAATACTCCAACCCCGGTGAAGTGTACAGCAATAACAAACTTGCTTGGCTTCTCCATGTAGCAGATGAAGCCGCAACCTATATAGAGGGGTGCTAATGTCAAAGAATAGAGCAGAAGAACTGTCAAAGCTGGGTATAGATTTATACCTCACGCAAGATGGCAAAAAGCTGTTAACAAAAATTCTTGCAGATGGTTGTCCAGTTAAGATAAGTTGTGATGGCGTTGAACCTGTTTCTTGCCCATACACATGGGTAACAGCTAAATACTATAACTGTGAAAAATGCTGGAGCAATTGGTTAAATAATTTTGTACAGGAGTGATAATATGGCACAGCAATTAGTAAACGGTTCCTACCGTAAATCTGATGTAACTTTCACCTTCCGTATGTCTGACCGCTACGCAGTTGTATCTGAACCGTTCAAGGGCAAGCACAAGAAACCGCAAGATGTTCGCTCACGTTTAGCCCGTAAACAGCATTGGAGAGAACGCAATGAAGCTAAGTAACAATTACCACCTATCCATGATATGGAACGGCGATAAATTCGAGCGTGACATTATAGCCTTCGACTTCGGTATCACTCATCCCAAATGCCTTACCATTTTCCACACTACTGGCGGTTGTCTTATCATTGACGAAACCGGAATTGAAGCAATCGAAATAACCCCACTTCGTTAATAAAAACGAGAAAGCCCTACCATCACTGGTAGGGCTTTTTATATCTGTAACATCTGTACTATGAAAGCGGTTGACAACACCGACAAGACTGAACGGGCAGTATATTCCAACTGTGTCCTCCCGTATTCTCAATCATAGAAAACAGATGCAGATACCATTAATAGGACAATAGCTTCAACACAGCTTCCTTGCACTTCATGTCCTTAAATCTGAAACAACCTCTTTCAAAGAAGTATCTCATATTTGAGATAAATAAATCATTGTTCCTAAGCATAACATAATTAATGTTATGGTCGTCAGTGGTAACTGCAATTCTGGTCGGGAAATTGTTATCCGGTCGGTTATCACAATACACAATACCGTCATGGTCAAAAGACCTAACGCCATAATCACATCCATCATATCGAATGGTAGTAAGATAACGTCCCTTGCCATTAGGCTTTTCGATGAAAGCAGTTGAATCATTTAAGTAAGTTCCTTCCGCTGAATATAATTGATAATTACTCCCACTAAAGGCGGCGTCAAATCCACCTTCCTTCTGGGCATTGGCGGCGTCCTCATTGTACCCCTGTTCAAGCACAAAACCGTGACCCCTCAAGAATCGAACTTTGCTGTTCAGTCTGCTTGAGATATTCATATTAACATAATACGGATTCAGAATCGTCACAGGGTTTGCACACATATACACGGGTACATATCTTCTCTGCTTTCCCTGACCTCTTGCAACAGTCTTATGAAGCGACTGGAACTTGCTTACCTCATTAGGGCAGTAATGGTTTGTTTCACTCTGAAACTCATCAAATAACATACATTCTGTGTCACTAAAGAAGTGACTCAGCTTTTTGAGCTTATCTGCACTATTCAGCGCAACAGCATAACCACAACTCTCTGCCACTTCCTCACCGAGTTTCCTTGCGAACAGTTCATGATAAGCCCCTGACGCTTGTTTCTTGCTGAACACTTCCCACTCAGGGAAGAACAAACCATTAATATCCTTCCAGTATCTTTCTGCAATACCGTCCATTTCATCCTTGAACCTATCTACAAGCATGAATTTGGACTTATTCTTTAACCACCTGTTGAATACAAGCCTGTTAAAATAAGTAGTCTTTCCCGCTGTCCTGTTTGACGTTACCATGAATATCTCAGGCGTATTCCCGTCTAAGTCCTTCATTGACAGCAGTTTAGTACCATCATAGTATTTAGGCATATTATCATCTCCAAAACTATTTTATACTTTATTATACCATTCTTGACTTTTTCTGTCAAGTATGATATACTTTTAAGCAGGGAATACGGTGGAAAGGAGGAAACGAAATTGAATGTAACACCCTTAATCGTGACTCTCATTTTCATCGCCTTCGATGTACTCAGTGGTTGGCTAAAGGCGCTTGTTACTGCATCTGCAAACAGCTCAATTATGCGCACTGGTTTGATGCGCAAACTTGGCGAGATTCTCGCCATTATCTTTGGCTATGTTTGTCAGTATTGCTTGCCTATGATTGGCGTTTCTGTTGATGTGCCTTTTGCTGGAGCTATTGCGACATACATCGTACTCATGGAAACCGCAAGTGTAATCGAAAATATCTGCGCAATTAACCCAAACTTGCGGGATGCTTTGAGCAAGGTTTTTGCTGATGAAAAACTTCCCAAAGTTGAGCCTGAGACTACCGGAAAACATGAAAAGGCGGAATGAACCATGCTAAAGACGAATCAGGAAATTGCAAAGGAAATCTTTCAAGGAAAATGGGGAGAGAATCTTGAGCGCAAGCGTAGACTTGAAGAAGCAGGGTATGACTATGATAAAGTCATGACCATTGTGAACGCAATTGCCGCTGAACTTCCCATTGATGAAATCTTGAAACGTGCCGAAGAATACGACATGGAGCATGGTCTTGTTCCTATTGAAATTCATGGCACAGAAACACTTGAAATAGAAGTAGACCTTAATAAATACAACTCGATAAAACTTAGCTTTGTCTCTGGTGAAAAGGTGGTTACTGATGTTTGATTGGTACTACGATTGGACAAATAGAAACCCCATGTGGAGCAAGGATACAAAAGCTCACAATGTTGATATAATCGCTGGGTACTTCCTTGATAAAGGTTGGACGCTTCAAGCCGTGTGTGGTATGCTTGGCAACATGGAAGATGAAGGGTTGTTCAATCCAGCACAATGGCAGATTGGACATATCATAGAAGACCCGAGGGAGAATAACGATACTGGCTTTGGTCTTGTACAGTGGACACCTTGGCAAAAGTATGCTAACTGGTGCGAACAGAATGGTTATGATTGGCGAAACAATTATGACTATGAACTTGAACGAATCCAGTTTGAAGCAGATTACGGTTTGCAATGGGATAACAATAGACCATATCATCCGTACCCATATACATTCGCTGAATATACTCAGCTTGAAGAAGACCTTGAAACAATGACTGAGATGTTCTTCTGGTGTTATGAATACGGAACTTGGTTCTATTCACGTATCACAAATGCCTACTACTGGTGGAACTATCTTACTGATAATCCTCCACCCACTCCCGGCCCGACTCCTGTTGACACCCAGCGCAATACAATGAATATCATGTTTTATCTTAAATCAAAATCGAAAAGAGGTTATTAACAATGGTAAGAACACAGGAAGAACTAATGAGTCAATTCAGTGCTATCATTGGTGAGGAAAACACGGATGATAATGTGCTGAACTTCATGACTGACATGAAGGACACCTTTGCAGAAAATGGTGCAGACACCATTGCCGCACTCAGGAGAGAAAAAGATGACCTTGATAAGTCATGGAGAAAGAAATACCGTGATGCCTTTATGGGTAAAAGGGATGACCCTCAGGAGGATGAAGATGATGGCGAACCCAAAAAGCCCAGAAAGTACGAAGATTTATTTAAGAAGGAGTGACTAAATAATGGCACATAGAATTGCCGCTACTACGCTCAATGCGTCTACTATTGATATTCTTAACGTTATTCGTGACAATGCTTCTCTTGCTTACCAGAATCAGGTTCCCGAAGTTTCCACCGCTGTTGATATTCCTCGCGTGGGTGAAGTCCTGTACGGTACTCCTGCAATGGCGAATGAGTTTATCAATGCTCTGGTAAACCGTATCGCCGCTGTTCGTGTTCAGTCTGCCACTTTCAATAACCCCTATGTAAGATTGAAGAAGGGTATGATTGACTACGGTGAGACTATCGAAGACATTTTCGTTGGTATCACTAAGGCTTTCACGTTCTCTCAGGAAAAGGCTGAAGCCCGCGAGTTCAAGCAGTACAAGCCCAACGTGAAGTCTGCTTTCCATGCTATGAACTGGCAGGTTATCTATCCTGTTTCTGTCAGCATGGAACAGCTTAAACAGGCTTTTCTTAACGCTGAGGGTGTTACCAATCTCATCTCTTACATTGTTGACGCTGTCTATACTGCCGCCAACTATGATGAGTTCCTTCTGTTCAAGTATCTCATCATCAAGGGTGTTACCAAGGGTCAGCTTAAACCCATTGGTGTTGACGGCTCTGACATGCACAACTATGCTAAGGCTTTCCGTGGCAAGAGTAATCTTCTCCCGTTCATGTCCAGCGATTACAATGCCGCCGCTGTTAAGACCACCACTCCGAAGGACAGACAGGTTATCTTCATGGATGCTCAGTTTAATGCTGACTTCGATGTTGATGTGCTTGCAAGTGCGTTCAACATGAGCAAGGCTGACTTCATGGGTTCCCTGTTCCTGATTGATGATTTTACCACGTTTGATAATGACAGATTTGACATTATCAGAAGTGAGAGTGACGGTCTTGAGGAGATCACCGCCGCTGAGCTGGCACTGATGGCGAATGTTAAGGCACTGATTATGGACGAAAACTGGTTCCAGGTTTATGATAACCTTAATCAGTTCGCTGAGAAGTTCATTTCCAGCGGTTTGCGGTGGAACTATTTTTACCATGTGTGGAAGACTATCAGCGTGAGCCCGTTTGCAAATGCTATTGTGTTTGTTGATGATAGTGCTACTATTACTGCTCCTGCGAGTGTTGCGTACACCGTTGCTGATGTAGATGTTACTGCCTATGCAAAGGTTGTTACTCTCCAGCCCGCCGCTGTTGATAGCCTTGCTGACCATAACATGGTGTTTGTCCAGACTGAGGATCTTACTGAGCTTGGAATTGCTGTTCAGCCTTACGGTGCAATCTTTATCCCGGCTACTGCGCTTGATGATGCTACCGCCGCTGTTGTTACTGGTAAGATTGGTGACGCTGAGTACACCGCTACTGTTAACCTCAAAACGGTTGCCGCTGGTGCTACTGTCACGATGACGAAGACCTAAGTTAGAAATAGTGTTAAGCATAGGGGAAGAATTAAATCTTCCCCTATTTTAATGAAGGGGTGAGCGTATGAGTTATGTTGAGCCTAATAGCATAGTTAAAATTTATACTACTGATATTACAGGAGCGCCTGTACCGTTTGACCCGAATATGGAGAATACGGTGCTGTTTGTGAGCGCTGAACAGCAGTGCAATTATCTTGAAGCATTTAGACCTATTACATTGACTAAGAATAGCTATACAAGAGTGACAAGAGGGGTTATTAAAATTGGCTTTGAAAATGATATTACATCTGAGGTATATAAGGATAAGATTATTGCCGCTGTTTATAATGCTAATTATATGGCGTTTAAGAATACAAGTTTTGAAAACAAATGGTTCTATGCTTTCATTGACAGTGCTGAGTATCTAAACAATAATACTGTGACGATTGTTTATCACATTGACCCGATTCAAACCTATATGTTTGATTGGAGCTTTAATCAGTGCTTGATTGAGAGGGAACATACTGTTACCGATAACTACGGTGAACATACATTACCAGAAGGGCTTGAAACTGGGCCGTATAGGAGCATCCCGGCAAGCGTGTATTTGCAAGACCCACTTGCTCCTACTGGTGAGAGTTTCATGTACAATAGGTTTGAATACCAGAGATGTGTTGTTGTAGCTACTTCATTTGATATTGATGATATTCTTACTGCAAGTGGTGACGTCATTTCTGGAAGACCTAAATATTCATACGGTGTTATTATTCCGGGTGCGGCTGGATATGGTGGCGGCGGTGAATATTATAGTGGTGTAAGATACAATGTGTTCAGAATTGAGAGCGAACCAGAGCAAGGAATTTATGAAGCATTGTTCAATGACCACTTTGAGGAAGGTGACTATGTTGAGATTGGGGACGTAGCATTAACGTTGACTGCTTCACAGGCGTATGATGATTATTCTATGGCAAGAGCTGTAGCCGATAAGATTTATAGTGAAAGCGCCGTTTATAGTGCAACCCTTGATGACAGTGACCTAAGAATAGTTTTAATCACTGAGCGTAGCGGTAACTATGGCGCTGGCGTTCCTTATTTCTCTACTGATAGCAATAGAGGACTGTGCGCAATTAGAACGCTTGTTCCCGGAACTGACGGTAGTCTTTCAGAAATTAATAAGTTAAATAAATTCTTTAAGACTGTTGCTTCATCTAACCTTGAATCTGGCGTTCTTTGTGCGTTCATGATGCCTTATGAGTTCTTCCCAAAAGGAGAACAGTTGACAGATGGTGTTAGTCCTCTTTCAATGCGTGTGCCGTTTCCTACAATGATTGGTAGTCCTAATCTTGATGATGCATATATTCCGAGAAATAAAAAACTATTCTGTTCGCCGTATAATGAATTGTATGTAACAAATAATAGCGGTAATGAAGCCCAGTACAGATTTGAAGATTTTTCTAATCCTCAGTATAGAGAAAGTTGTATGTTTAGTATTTGGGGAAACTTGAGTACAAATCCGGGTATGTATGTTGCTCCACTGTTTTACAATGGAAATGGATATATGAGCGGTGCTGTCGATGATGAATTAGTGCTGTCTGGTTTTCCCATGTGTAGTTTTACCACTGATAGCTTTAGAGCATGGTTGTCACAAAACGCTGGTGTTATCGGTGCTACAGCTGGTAGCCTTATAGCTGGATGGGCTACAACTATTGCAAATGCATATGCTACATCTGCTAAAGGGTTAATGAACGCTGGTATTATGTCCGCTGACCCTGGCTCAGCTGTAGCAGGCGTTAACCCAGCTGGCTACATTGGTCAACATGCAATGTATACGCCTAAAGAAAATGCCAACCTTAACGCTTATATGAGCGGTAGGACTCAGAACTTTACTGGCCTTATTGGTGCTACTCTTGGAGCACTGGGAACGCTATACGACCATAGCAGAAGACCGCCGCAGAGCCACGGTGCTATGAATGGCAACTTGACTTATCAGGCCGCACAGTTGACTTTCAGTTGGTATTACAAACAGATTAAGCAGGAGTATGCTGAAATTATTGATAAATTTTTTGATATGTATGGTTATAAGACTAATAGAGTTGGTACACCTATTCTTAACGCAAGACCTAAGTATAGCTATGTAAAAACAATTGGATGCAGTATGGACGGATTGATTCCGGGAGATATGAAAAGATCAATTGAAAGTATCTTTGACAAGGGTATTCGATTTTGGCAACCCGATGCCGTGTTTGGCAACTTTGACCCCGAAGTGAATCCAAACACCCCAATAGAAGGAAGTGAAGGTAATGGCTAAAACTAAAACTAAATGGGGGAGTAATAAAGATAAAAGAATCCTTGGCGGGAATATTAATAGTTATGTAAAATATAGAAATCAGCTTATGGAACTTGGCATGAGCATGATTGCATGGAATTTTGATAAGATTCCTGAGAACCAGAGAACGTTCTTAAATGATAGGCAAATTGAATATCATGAGTATTACAAGGGCGCTACTGTTTTCTTTAAAGATGAGGAATTGGATGAGTTCCTTTGCCTTCCTGTTATGCTGAGTGGGCCATATGACCTTGACGATATGCCAAAGAGAAGAATGGCTTATAGTAAGAATACTAATTATAAGAAGGAACTTGATGAAACTAATAGCGTTGTTATTTATAATAATTATTTGAGGATTCCGAGCTGTTATACTGTTGACCATTATGCGAGTATGCTTAGTGATTTGGAAGAAAGTATTGCTGTCAACTGCAAAGCACAAAAGACGCCTATTGCTATTCTGTGTAATGAGAATGAAAGACTTAGTATGCAAAATCTGTACGAGCAGTTTGATGGGAATTACCCGTTTATCTTTGGACAGAAGGAATTAAACGTAAAGGATATTAAGAGTATTAATACTGGAGCACCTTTTGTTGCGGATAAGTTGTACCAGATTAAAATGCAGATTTGGAATGAAGCGCTGACATATTTGGGTATTAGTAATATTAGTTATCAGAAGAAAGAAAGACTTGTAAGTGATGAAGTTATTAGAAATATGGGCGGCACTATTGCAAGCAGATACACAAGACTTGAGATTAGGCGTGAAGCGTGTGAAAAGATTAAAAAGATATTTAATGTTGAGGTTGGTGTTGATTATAGAGAAGACTTTAGGCAGACTGACGATGAAAATATTATTGAAAATGAAACAGAGGATAATCCCGGTAAGCCGACTCCTATGGTAAAGGATTTAAGAACGAGGTAAGAAGGTATGAGTAAGTATACTACTGAGGTAAGATATATCTGCGAGGTTAACTCCGGTTTAACCGAGGGGAATGTATCGCAGTATATTGCTAACTCTTGGCAAAAAATCTTTGACTTTGACTTTCCTATTTGGGATGAGGATTATAGGAGTGTTCTTTGTACTAAGATTTTGAAGCACTATTATACAAGAGAAATAGGACTTGAAACAGTTGGGCTTTGGAAACTGAAACTTGAAACAAAACTGAATGAGATTATGCCGTATTATAATGAATTGTATGAAAGCACGACTTTTAAGTACAATCCATTGTATGATGCAGACTATTATAAGACTACAAAGGGTACTGATGTGGGGGAGAATAATAGAGCTGGGCAGAGCAATACGGTGAATAATAGTACAAATAATACTGCGTATGATGAAAGTGGAGAAAATAGTGGTAAGAATAAGAGAGTTAATAAGTTCAGTGATACCCCACAAGGCGGGTTAATTGGTATCGAGAATGACGAATATTTAACAAATGCCACAATCGAGGAAAATGAAGGCGAAAATAGTTATAGTAAGAATGGACATAATCTTAATACTGTTAATGGTAGCATAGTTGGAACTGATAGCGAGACAGGGAATTTTAATACGACTAAGGATTATATTGACCATGTGTTTGGGAAATTCCCGGGCAGAAGCTATGCGAAGGATATTAGGGAATATAGGGAAAACCTGTTGAACATAGATATGCAGATAATTGATGAACTAAAAGATTTGTTCATGTTACTGTGGTAATGGAGGAATGAATATGTACGATAGACCGTTCAGATGGTGGGTGCAAAGTGTGATGCCACTGGTGTTTGATGATAGCTTGAGCTATTATGAAGTGCTGGCAAAGCTCACTAAGTATATTGAAGGGTTGACAGGGGATGTTGACCAGATTGAGAAGATTCTTGAGACGATTGAGGGGATTGAGGATGTTGCTCAGTTCACAGAGATGCTTGAGAATATTAAGAGCGAAATTGGTGATTTGGCGAATCTGTCGACACAGACTAAGAGTAACCTTGTTAGTGCTATTAATGAGGTAGCGCTTAAAGCTGATATTGCTTACTGGAAACCGCCTACGGGGATTCCTGAGAGCGACTTGAGTGAGGGGGTACGGGATAAACTTAATAAGACTGGCAGTGCTACTGAGTATATTATTAATAATGTAAAACTAAAGGCTTCTCCGAGTAATAATAGTCCGAGCGATTTGGGACTTGGCACTTATACTGTACCGAGTGGCGGTATTCCTTGGGATACACTGAGTCAGGATGTTAGAGATAGGATTGAAAGCGATAGCGGCGAAGGCGGAACGAAGGATTATACTGATTTGTCCAATAAACCGCAAATTAATGGGCATACGCTTAACGCTGGGAATAATACTGCTGAGAGTCTTGGACTTGGTACATATAGTAAGCCGAGTACGGGTATACCTGAGAGCGATTTGAGCGCAGAAGTACAGGAAAAACTTAATACAAGTGGCGGGATTGCTGACGATGAAACAAGTTTTGTCGCTACAAGAGAATATAATCCGGGCGAACTTGTGTATATTAACGGGACTCTTTATAAGGTTGTAAATAAAATTCTTCCCGGGAGCAATATGGTGCCGGGTAATAATATCGTTGTTACTGATATTAGTAGTGAAATTGAAAGAATAGACGGTGAAATTGATTCATTACAAAGTGGTGCTGGCCCTGATTCATGGAGTTTGGTAGCTAATGTTACAGCTCAAAGCGTAAGCATACCCACAAGATTTTTTGAATATTTCAACGCAATAAGCGGTGAAGATTATTTAGTCATTGTTACCCCCGATTCTACTGCTACAAGTTCAAATAGATACCAGATTAATATTGCTAAAAGAGATGGGACTGTTGTATATACTGAAACGGTTGATGTTAACCCTCAGAATCAGCAGAGATTTACTTTCAGCCCTGTGGACACGGGTGAATATTATTGCGAGATAAAGAAAATATTTGACAGTGACCCGAGTGTTAGCGTTAGAGTCGAACTTCAATATACAGCAAGTCAGGGTATTAGTGAACTTTGGAGTAAGGTTAATCAGGCTATTTCTGTTAGCGGTGATATTAGTGCGCTTAATGAAATTACGGCACAGCATACACAGCAAATTGGTGCGCTTGAGGTCGATGTTGAAGCACTTAATGATTTACCTGCAAGAGTTAATAATATAGAAAATATACTTGATGAACTTACAGAACCGACTAAAAATAAATGGCCGGGTGACCAGATTGTTAACCTTGTTCGTGGAACTGCTAATAACTATTATATTAGTTTTATCCCAGTTTCACTTCCTGTTACTTTATCTTTTGTTAGCTTTAATTTGAGCGGAATTACCCAAATTGGCGTACAGACAAGACTTAATGGAACAGCAGTTGAGAATGTAAGTGTTGACGTTTCTGAGGACTCAAGAACATCTTTAACTTTTAACAGCACCTTTGACCAAATAGGAATTTATACTAAAAGTGGTACTGAAAATGGAAGCACATTTAGTGCAAAAGAAATTCAGCTTGAATATGGTAGTTCGGCTACTGAATATACTCCAATATTGGAGGTTAAAGATAGCGTAGCGAGAGATATTATTGATAAAATTTCTAATGATAGCTATAACGTATGGGATGGCGTAAACGAATTTACATTAGTACGAGGCACTAATAATTATTATAATGCGTCTATAGAGGTAGAATCAGCGCCTTTTGCTTTCTCATTTAAATGCAAGAACCTAAACAATATAACAACTATTGGTATTATGACAAGGAAAAACAACCAGTTAGTTTTCAGCAATACATATAGCATTAGTGAAGGCGAAAGAGTTGGAGTTGTGCTTGATAATAATGATATTGATACGATAAGGGTTTATACCACAAGTGCAACGGCAAGCGGTGCAAGCGTAACTTGTAGTGATATTCAGTTGACGTATGGTGACGAGCTTCTGCCTTATTCTCCTAAACTTACAGCGATTGACTATGTGGCAAGGGGATATATTGGACTCATCCCGGGTATTAATGATATGGTAAAAAATATTAATTTGCCTGTGAATGAGTTGAGTAAATATAACGCTTTTACTTGTGTAAATAAGCACGAAATAAATCTTGACGAGAATACGAAGATTCTTGCCTTTGGTGATAGCATAACTCATGGTGGCGATTGGGGTGTATCGTGGGTTACACAGTTGTCAGATATTCTTGGTTGTGAAAATACTAACAAAGCCGTTACTGGTGCTGTGTTTGGTGAAGAAGTTAGAACAAGCGGATATTGGCTCAGTACACAACTTAATGGCGTTACTGCTGAGGAATGGAGCGCCGCCACATTGATTTTTATAGCGTGTGGAACTAATGACGCTGGCTATAACACATCTGATACTGAACTTTATAGCAAGGTGCAATCAGCTATCACTACAATCAGAACTCACACTAATGTACCAATTGTGTTCATCACTCCTATCAAGCGTGGAGCTACAGACGCAGATGCCAATTACTTCAAACTCCCTAAAATCAGTGGCATAATTGAGCATGTCGCTCTTTTGAACAAATGCAGTGTTATCTGTGGTTTGAACTTCCCAATTCCTTCGCATGATGAAGGCGTTATCAGTAATCTTATGAGCGGTTACATTCATCCTAATTCTGATGGCGGCTATATTTACGCCTTGAGCGTCCTAACTGCTTTAACTTAATTTTGTGTAAAGTGTACAGTGGTTATTATTGTGACCACTGTACACTTATTTTGTACAACGGGAGTTAATGGGAAGTCG
>JAZNPP010000009.1:0-3720 GCA_045589695.1 Bacteroidaceae bacterium | reverse complement strand
GTCAGGCACCTTACATTTAATATTTTATCGTGTTTGCTTAGTTTCGGGAGCCGACGAAACGGCCAGACTTTTAGCAATTTTGCTGTACGCTTCTACTGGTATTGCTTAGGCGTTCTTCGCTTCGGCAGCAAAGCGCTGAGCCTCCTCGTAAGTATCAAAGTAATCGTGATACTCGTCGCACATCATATTTTCGTGCTGTCCGTTTTCAGGCTTAGATTCTGCTTTAACTGCATAGACGTTGACTTTCACATAGCCGCTGTCAAAGTATTTCTGATTTACGCACCAAAATTCTTTCATTTTATTTTCCTCCAAGTAGTTTACAAATTGCTTTTCTTGCGCTATAATATTTATGTAGCCTTTCACACAGCGGCCTTGCGGCCGCCGTGCTACTCGGTTACGCATTAGTCGTCGGTCATATACTCGTAGTAGTCAGTATCGGTTGCGAATAACATATACTCACCATTTACGAGCCCCATATAACCGGCAGAGGTGTAATATCCTTGCATGGGGGTTGCGCCTCCTTTCTGAAAGTCCGCTGCGGGAACAGTGGGCTTTCTTTTTATCTGTCAAGTGTTTCCACTTGACATAAATAATTATAGCGTATTTGCTTGATTTCGTATGCTGACAAAGCGCTCGGACTTTCGGGCTGTTTTCTGTGCGGTTTTAGCAGTAGCGCTTAGTAATAAGTAAAAGAAAAGACCCGAGCTACCGTTTGATAGCTCGGGTCTCTTAATATATTAGTTCATATCCTCAGCAATAGTCAGCTGCTCAGGCTCGTCGCCGTAGTCGATAGGCTGGGTCAAGCCTTCTTTCTCAAAGGCCTTGTTAAACTCACACACCGCAGCTTCAATCAACATTTTCAGCTCAAGGTCAGTAATTGTGATACCTTTTTCGTTAAGCATGGCAGCAGCGGCCTCGACGACTTCCTGATACTTTTCCTCGCCATGAAGGTCCTTATACAACTGCTCGACAGCCTTGACGCAGGTCTTAACGACTGCCTCTTTGGTCTTGTCGTTGACATACTTCGTGTAGAGCTGTTTTACCCAAATGCCGAGATAGCCGGCAATGGCGGTGAGAATCGCGTAAAGAATCGCGGTCCCGTAGTCGTTAATAAACATCTTGATAAATTCCATGTTATAGAATCCTCCTTAAATTTTATAAACGTCGGACGCTTTTACGCGGCCGGTGTAAGAGTTGCCCGTCGCCAAAGTGCTGACGAGGTAAATCGTGCCGTTAGATTCAATCTTACGGACATAGAGAACAGAGGAAGGCACCCAAGAAGCCATTTTTGCTCCGTTTGAGAACGTTTTAACTCCGGCCTTGCATTTTACCTTGTCACCTACTTTAATGACCTCAGGAGCGACTGTGGAGCTCGTGGTGCTTACCACGTCGCCGCCCGTAGTAGTGACGTAAGTGCTGAAGCCTGCCGCCTGAAGCTTAGAAGCCATAGCGGTCGCGTTTGCCTTCACGCTGTAAGCGCCGACCTGTACCTTATACAGATTGCCGGACTTTTTGAGGATAGCGTCAAAACCTGCGCCCTTGACCTTCTTAAGCTGATTTTCAGCGTTGGACTTGGACGCGTACGCGCCAGTCTGCACATAGTACAAAGTCTTTGCTGTCGGCTTAGTAGGCTCAATAACAACCGGCTGCTTGTCGAGCAGCTTCTTGACCTCTGCTCTAAACCAGTCCATAGTGAGACCGAATTTCTTGAGCCAGTGGTCACAGTCGCCGTGATTTCCGCCGTAGCCGGCAAGATGAGACTCGCGGTGAGAGCTGATTTTATCAACGCCGAATCCGTAGAGCTTGCAGAGGTAAGCGCAAAACTCAATGGCCTCCTTAAAGGCAGCGTCAAAATAGGCACGGTCGGTCAGCGCGTCCTCGCAGATTTCAAACTGTACGCGCGCCTGCGGATTATAATTGTAAGAGCCTTTGCTTCCGGAGCCTACACCCCAGCAGCAAATATCAAACGGCAAAGTCTGATAGGTCTCCACTTTACCCGCTGCGTTTACGCCGATGAAAGCATGGACGCAAACAGAGCGGCCGAGCTTTGCTGCGGACTGATTCCAGTGATTGCCATAGACGTTTGTACCGATGTCGGCCATAATCTCGGCGTAGTTTGGGTCAGTCGGCAAGGGCTGCACATAGCGCTTGAGCGTTTTATTATTCGCACCCGTGCTATGTACCACGATTCCCGTCGGCTTGCTGCCGGTCATCTTGGTCCCCTTCTTGTAACAGTCATTTGCGGTCAAAATACACTTTTTGAGATTCATAGAGATTCCTCCTTTAAGTAATGACGTCCCAAGTCTTAACCTCAGAATAGATTTTATCTATAAATGAGTTGCCCTTGAGCGCCTTATATGCTTCGTAAAGAAACACAAAATTTTCGTACTCATATTGACGGATTTTTTCTGTCTCTCGGTTGTGATAGTAGATACGCAACATTTCACTGCGCAACTGACATTTTGTGCCATTTGAGATTTTTCTGATTGAAATAATCACCGGCACAATAACACCGATAAGCACGCCCATTTCCGCAATAAAAGCAGTGAGTGTCGTTAGGGTCATTGTCTACGCTTTTCCTCCTTGTTTTTCTTTTTGGGCCATGGCGCTGGACCTCCAGTGTACTCAATAAACAAGGCGTCTATTTTCTGACGTAGGCCATAGCTATTAGCATTTTGCAGGATTCCATTATAGGAAGCCATGCGTCTACGCACGTCCTCAAAAGTAGCCTCGCCGAGAGCATAATCAATGCAGAGGGCTTTGACTTTTCTGAGGATTCTGCGTGCTGACGACTTTTTGAGCTTTCTGTAAGTAGGCCACATTTTATAGCCCACAAAATCAACGCCGCAGGAGATAGGCCTGATAGCAGTCTTTTTGTTGAGGTCAAGCTGTAGCTCAGTATTCAGAAAACGCTCAATCTTATCTTTAAGCTCATGTAAATGTGACTTGTCGTTTGACAGTATGATAACGTCGTCCATATACCGCACATAGTGGTGGCAGTGTAAAATGTGCTTGCAATACTGGTCGAGCTCGTTCAGGTAGATATTCGCGAAAAGCTGTGAGGTCAAGTTTCCGATAGGGATTCCTGTGTCCTCAAGTCGCATATCCTCCGTACACATGCCCGGGTCAAGCCCTCGCGGAATGCCAAAGTGCATACCGTTTGAGCTGATTATCTTTGCAAGCAAATCGAGCAGACGCTCGTCATGAACGCGCCGAGACAGAATCCTCCGCAGAATCTCATGCGAGATACGGTAAAAGTATTTACTTATATCAAGCTTGAGGTAATACCAAGGCTCAGGTTTGCGGTCTACTTGCCGTAGCCAGTATTGCAGCCTGTCAGCTGCTCGGTGAGTCCCTTTATTGCGTCGGCATGCGTAGCTATCCTCAATAAAGGTCTTATCATAAAAGTCATACAAAGCGTCGTACACACTCCATTGCACAATGCGGTCTCGAAACATAACCGCCATAACCATTCTCAGCTTAGGGTCATAGATAAAGAATACTCTGTACCCGCTTATCTGGTATTCACCGTTTAGCAGCTCACGTTGTATGGCAAATAAATTAGGCTCAAGGTTAGCTGTAAAAGCCATAACCTCAAGCCTGTAGTTTTTCTTTGCCCGTGCGTTATCGTATGCGCGGTAAAGTGTTTCAAAAGAGCATATATCATCAAATACATTTACAAGAGCAGTAGGCATAAGTTCCTCCTTAGAGGGCTGTGCG
>JAZNPP010000008.1:0-6116 GCA_045589695.1 Bacteroidaceae bacterium | reverse complement strand
AACTTCAAATAATACCGATACTGTAAGTGAGAGAGTGCAAAGCCCTACCGGGTGCAGGCCATTGCGCGAGGACTGTATGAGCGCAGTGCGGGTATAACTTACATTGCATAGCCGCACGAAGCGAGTTCCGCAGCGCCCTGCTAACGGCAGAAAGGCTTGAAACGGCAAGCTGACGACGGATGAGTTATATTGCCGAAGGCAATTCACGAGCAAGAGGAGAAAGCGGCTCGAACGCCCTGTGCCGGGCCTTTTAGTCCTTTTGGGCGCCAAAAGGACATGACAGAACGAAAACAGGAAGAATAAAAAACAACAGGTTAAGGGTAAACCGCGACAAGAATATAACATCCTACCACCCAGCCTTCACGGGTGAGCCCAAAAACGACTCCCGTTGAAGGGCATTAATGACGCAACAGGCCTCAACAGGCTCGCTCTCAACGCCGTACGCATCGACAGCCGTGACGGCAAATGTAATTTGCGGAGCCTTCCGGCAGCGCCATTCGCAGACAGCGCTGTCCTGCATCACTGACAGCAGGTTTTTCGGGTCGTCGGTATCGACAGAATCGCCATAGCATACATATACATTATACCTCACCGCAGGCAAGCCGCTTGCAGGCTCTACCTTGTTCCAACGTATTCTGTAGCCGTACTCGACAGGCTCGACGGCAAGGCCGCAAGGCGGCTCGACGGAACTGCCATGCCATGTCATAGGCGGCACAAGGGCCGGATAGCGATATGCCAGAAAATAGACATCGCACACGCCCGAAACGTTGCCTGTGAGATGCGACGAACGGAACACTGCCGTGCCGGCGCAGCCGGCAGCTCTTGACGTAAACAGCTGACGTGATATTTCGCTTTTATCCCAACCGCCGTATTCAGGCAGAAGACGATAGATGCCGATACCAGGAACGACGTGACGCCCGCAAGCGTTCTCCTGCCAGTCCCTTACGAACGGATAGAAGTGGTTGCCCTTGAAGTAGAGCATCGGGAAAAGAATATCCATTACACCCTCTCTGAGCCACTCCTGCGCCTCCTGATAGCAAGTATTCAGCGCGTCCCAGCCCATTGAGCCGTAACGGGTAAGGTTATCGTATTTGCCGAGCGGAGCGCAGCTCACACGCACCCACGGCTTAACGCTCTTCACGCATGCGTAAACATCCCTTACGATACGGGTTATGTTGCTTCGCCGCCACTGAGCGAGCGAGAGCCCGCCACCATACTTGCGGAACAGTTCCGTGTCGGGATAGCCGTCGGTTTTGTCGGGGTAACGTACATAGTCGAGATGTATGCCGTCAATATCGTAATTCGAGACTATTTCCTTAACTATTCCCGTAATGTAAGCCGATGTCGCCGGATTGCCCGGCTCCATGTACCATGCGCCGCCGTAGCGCGTGCATAAGTCTCTGTCGCGGTGCGGCAAGGCTTTTTCCCCGAGCATGGCAATGTGTTCGTCCTTTCCCAGAGGAAGGGTCACCACCCATGCGTGCAGCTGCATGCCCCGCTTGTGACACTCTTCAATGGCAAAAGCCAACGGGTCGTAGCCCGGAGAGGAGCCCGGAACGCCTGTAAAAAGATGCGAGAAAGGCTCAAGACGTGACGGGTATATAAGGTCGCCCCGTACACGTGTCTGCAACATGACGCAGTTCACGTTCAAGGCTTTGAGAGAATCGAGTATATTCCGGAGCTCGTTCTTCTGCATATCCTCGGAAAACGGCACGGCAGACTGTTCCGACGGCCAGTCGAGATTTTCGATTACCGTAAGCCACACGGCACGGTACTCATGCTTCGGCGCTGCGAAATTCCGGGCATGCGAAAAGCACGAGAGACAAAAAAATATGATAAAAAATATCGTTCCGCTCTTTTTCATATACCAAATCAATGCAAAAGTAATCTTTTTCGCTCTTTTTATAATAATTTTAAACATTTTCTTATCATACCTTAATCTTTTATTTTGTATTTTTGCATGATTTTATGGCTTCATCGCACAATAAAGAACTTTTACTTGCAAGAAGCCGTTAAGACTTCACTCCGGGAATAAATACAATTAATTCACATAAATTCAATTGCATTATGACTAAAGCAAAGAAATTCATCACGTGTGACGGAAACCAGGCGGCAGCTCACATTGCCTACATGTTTTCCGAGGTAGCAGCCATCTACCCTATCACACCGTCATCAACAATGGCAGAATATGTTGATGAGTGGGCGGCTCAGGGCCGCAAGAATCTTTTCGGCGAAACTGTTGCCGTTCAGGAAATGCAGTCAGAGGGCGGCGCCGCAGGAGCGCTTCACGGCTCATTGCAGGCCGGCGCTTTGACAAACACCTTTACAGCGTCACAGGGCTTGCTGCTCATGATTCCTAACATGTATAAAATCGCAGGCGAGAAGCTGCCTACAGTGTTCCACGTTTCGGCACGTTCGCTCGCCGGAAACTCATTGAGTATCTTCGGCGACCACATGGACGTTATGGCCTGCCGCCAGACAGGTTTCGCAATGCTCTGCGAAGGCTCTGTACAGGAGGTTATGGACCTTGCCGCAGTAGCTCACCTTTCAACATTGAAGAGCCGTATTCCGTTCCTGAACTTCTTCGACGGTTTCCGCACTTCGCACGAGATTCAGAAAATCGAGCTTCTTGAGCAGGAGGACATCGCTCCGCTCGTAGACTGGAAGTATATTCAGGAATTCCGTGACAGAGCGTTGAATCCTTCGGCTCCTGTTGTCCGCGGTACCGCCGAGAACCCCGAGACATTCTTCACGCACAAGGAGAGCGAGAACCCGTTCTACAACGCCGTTCCAGATATCGTTGCCGAGTACATGAAGGAGATTTCGGCTATCACAGGCCGTCACTACGCTCCTTTCACATACTACGGAGCTGAGGACGCCGACCGCGTAATCGTTGTCATGGGCTCTGCCACAGAGGCTATCAAGGAGGCTATCGACTACATGAGAGAGCGTGGCGAAAAGGTTGGTTTGGTAAGCGTTCACCTCTACCGTCCGTTCTCGGTGAAGTACCTCGCTGCCGTTATGCCTAAGACCGTTAAACGCATCGCTGTTCTCGACCGTACAAAAGAGCCGGGCAGCAACGGCGAGCCTTTGTATCTTGACGTTGTCGAGGCGTTCTCAAGCACGCCTGAACTGAGTGAGCTCAATCCTATTATCGTTGGCGGCCGTTTCGCTCTTGCGTCAAACGACACCACGCCGGCTATCATAATGGGCGTTTACGAGAACCTCGCTTTGCCTACTCCTAAGAACCACTTCACTATCGGTATCGTCGATGACGTTACATTCCTCTCACTCCCCAAGAAGGAGGAGATCGCTGTGGTAGACGGCATGTTCGAGGCCAAGTTCTACGGTCTCGGCGCGGACGGTACTGTAGGCGCGAACAAGAACTCTGTAAAGATTATCGGCGAGAACACCGAGAAATACTGTCAGGCATACTTCTCTTACGACTCTAAGAAGTCGGGCGGTTTCACATGTTCGCACTTGCGTTTTGGCGACAAGCCTATCCGCAGCACATACTTGGTGAACACTCCTAACTTCGTGGCTTGCCACGTTCAGGCATACCTTCGCATGTACGACGTGACACGCGGCTTGCAGAAGGGCGGAACATTCCTCTTGAACACCGTTTGGGAAGGCGAAGAGCTTGCAAAGAACCTTCCTAACAAGGTGAAGAGATATTTCGCCGAGAACGACATCAACGTATACTACATCAACGCTACCAAGATAGCTCAGGAGATAGGTCTCGGCAACCGTACCAACACTATCCTCCAGAGCGCATTCTTCCGCATCACAGAGGTTATCCCTGTCGAGCTTGCTGTTGAGCAGATGAAGAAGTTCATCGTGAAGTCATACGGCAAGAAGGGCCAGGATATCGTGGACAAGAATAATGCAGCCGTAGACCGCGGAGGCGAATACCGGAAGCTCGCTATAGACCCGAGCTGGGCAAGCCTCGCCGACGATGTCGAGGAGAAGAGAGACGAGCCGGAATTCATCACTAAAATCGTTCGCACCATCAATGCTCAGGAGGGTGCCAAGCTCCCCGTTTCAGCGTTCAAGGGACTCGAGGACGGTACATGGCCTGTAGGTACATCGGCATACGAGAAGCGCGGCGTCAGCGCGTTCGTTCCTACATGGGATGCCGAAAAGTGTATCCAGTGTAACCGTTGCGCATTCGTTTGTCCTCACGGCTGTATCCGTCCGTTCGTAATGGACGACCAGGAGGCTGCCGGCCTCAATGCCGACAAGATTGAGATGAAGGCTCCTGCGGCGATGAAGGGCATGAAGTTCAGAATTCAGGTCAGCGTACTCGACTGTCTCGGTTGCGGCAACTGTGCCGACATCTGTCCGGGCAATCCTAAGCTCGGCGGTCCGGCGCTTACAATGGTTCCTCTGGAACAGGAGAAAGACGAGGCCGCTAACTGGGACTACTGCGTAAAGAACGTCAAGAGCAAGCAGGCTCTTGTAGACGTCAAGAGCAACCCCAAGAACTCACAGTTCGCTACACCGCTCTTCGAGTTCTCAGGCGCATGTTCAGGCTGTGGCGAGACACCGTACGTCAAGCTGCTGACACAGCTGTTCGGCGACCGTCAGATTATCGCCAACGCTACAGGCTGTTCTTCTATCTATACAGCGTCAGTTCCATCAACGCCATATACAACAAACGAGAAGGGCGAAGGTCCCGCATGGGCGAACTCACTCTTCGAGGACTTCTGCGAGTTCGGTTTGGGTATGAAGCTTGCCGACAACAAGATTCGTTTGCGTCTTGAAAGACTGCTCACCGAGGTACAGTCTTGTGAGGGCTGCAACGAGGAGTTCAAGGCTCTCGCTCAGAAGTGGGTCGAGAACAAGGAGAACGCCGAGGTGACAAAGGAGGTTTCTCCCGCCATCATCAAGGCTTGCGAGGAGTGCGGTTGCGACACATGCAAGCAGATACTCGACATCAAGCAGTACCTTGTAAAACGCTCACAGTGGATTATCGGCGGTGACGGCGCATCGTACGACATCGGTTACGGCGGCCTCGACCACGTTATCGCTTCGGGCGAAGATGTAAACATCCTCGTTGTCGATACAGAGGTTTACTCTAACACCGGCGGCCAGTCGTCAAAGGCTACTCCGCTCGGCGCTATCGCTAAGTTCGCCGCTTCGGGCAAGCGTATCAAGAAGAAAGACCTCGGTATGATTGCCACAACATACGGTTACGTATATGTAGCGCAGATTGCGATGGGCGCAAGCTACGACCAGTGTTTGAAGGCTATCCGCGAGGCTGAGGCTTACCCGGGACCGTCACTCGTTATCGCTTACGCTCCATGTATCAACCACGGTATCAAACGCGGCATGGGCAAGGCGCAGGCCGAGCAGGCTGCAGCCGTTGAGTGCGGTTACTGGCACTTATGGCGTTACAACCCAGCGTTGGAGAACGAGGGCAAAAACCCGTTCACGCTCGACAGCAAAGAGCCGCAGTGGGATAAGTTCCAGGACTTCTTGCAGGGCGAGGTGCGTTACGCATCGCTTGCGAAGCAGTTCCCCGCAGAGGCTGCCGAACTGTTCGGCGCAGCCGAGGAGATGGCGAAGAAACGCTATGCAAGCTACAAGCGCATGGCTAAGCTCGACTGGAGCAACGAGACTGAAGCTTAATAGAGCTTACAGAATATAAACTACCGGGGGGAGTGTCAATTGACACTCCCCCGGGGAGTTTATAGTTGAGGGTTGAGAGATTAACGATGAAAGCGAAGCTTCGACGGCATGAGCAGCATCTCGTCAAGCGCAGTGCCGCAACGTGGCACCGCTTGGGTTGCGGTAGCGAATGCCGCTCAACAGATTAACGTGTAGCGATTAAAGCGATGCAGCTCTATATTCTTGTCGCTACTTACCCTTGACCTGTTGTTTTTTATTCTTCTTGTAGTCGTTCTGTCATGTACTTTTGTCGCACAAAAGTACCAAAAGGCCCGGCACAGGGCGTTCGAGCCGCTTTCTCCTCCTGCTCGTGAATTGCCGCAGGCAATATAACTCGTCCGTCGTCAGCTTGCCGTTTCAAGCCTTTCTGCCGTTCGCAGGGCGCTGCGGAACTCGCTTCGTGCGGCTATGCAATGTAAATTATACCCGCACTGCGCTCATACAGT
>JAZNPP010000007.1:0-32855 GCA_045589695.1 Bacteroidaceae bacterium | reverse complement strand
TATCAAGACAGATATGCGGGTGAAATTTCAAATTCAACCTAACGAAAAAGGGAAGCTGATTTTCTCAACTTCCCTTTCAAGTGGTGCCACCAGGAATCGAACCGGGGACACAAGGATTTTCAGTCCTTTGCTCTACCAACTGAGCTATGGCACCGTTGTTTTGCGTGTGCAAAGGTAGGGCAAAGTTTTTATCCACGCAAATATTTTGATAAAAATCTTCAAAAATTTCTCTATTATAGATTTTTGTCGTATCTTTGCGTCGTGATTAGTGACGGAATGTAGCGCAGTTGGTAGCGCACTACGTTCGGGACGTAGGGGTCGGGCGTTCGAGTCGCCTCATTCCGACGCTTTTGAGGAGCTACAAGCGGTTAGCCGTTTGTAGCTCTCTTTTTTAAGTTTTTAATGTGTATCACCGGCTCTGGGAGCCTTAATTTAATATATATGGTATCGGTTGACGGTTTGACGGTTGAGTTCGGCGGTACAACGCTGTTCAGTGATGTCTCTTTTGTTATTAACGAGAAGGACCGTATTGCTCTTATGGGCAAGAACGGTGCGGGCAAGAGTACTCTGCTGAAGATTCTGGCGGGTGTACGTACTGCTACACGTGGCGTGGTGTCGGCGCCTAAGGATACGGTCATCGCCTATCTGCCGCAGCACTTGATGACCGAGGACGGGCGCACTGTCTTTGAGGAGGCTTCTCAGGCGTTCTCTCATCTCTATGAGATGGAGGCGGAGCTTGACCGCCTGAACAATGAGCTTGCTTCACGTACCGACTACGAGAGCGACGAATATATGTCGCTCATCGAGGAGGTGGCGACAAAAAGCGAGAAGTTCTACGCCATTGACATGACTCACTTTGAAGAGGATGTCGAAAAGACTCTTCTTGGCTTGGGCTTCGAGCGCAAGGATTTCAACCGTCAGACAAGCGAGTTCAGCGGCGGCTGGCGCATGCGTATCGAGCTTGCGAAGATGCTGCTGCGTAACCCTGACGTGCTGTTGCTTGACGAGCCTACAAATCACCTCGACATTGAGTCTATCGGTTGGCTCGAGGATTTTCTTATCAGCAACGGCAAGGCGGTTGTCGTCATCAGTCACGACCGCAAGTTTGTCGATAACATAACCACACGTACCATTGAGGTGACTATGGGCCGCATATATGACTACAAGGTGAACTACTCGCAGTATCTGGTGCTGCGTGCCGAGCGCCGTCAGCAGCAGATGAAGCAATGGGAGGAGCAGCAGAAGATGATTCAGGAGACTAAGGATTTCATCGAGCGTTTCAAGGGTACTTACTCAAAGACTCTGCAGGTGCAGAGCCGTGTGAAGATGCTTGAGAAACTGGAGATAATCGAGGTCGATGAGGAGGATACATCGGCGCTGAGGCTCAAGTTCCCGCCGTCGCCGCGCTCCGGGCAGTACCCGGTCGTCATGGACGGTGTGGGCAAGGCTTTCGGCGAGAAGAGGGTCTTCTCGGGCGCTTCGCTCACGATAGAACGTGGAGACAAGGTGGCCTTCGTGGGGCGCAACGGCGAGGGAAAGTCTACGCTTGTGAAGTGCATTATGAAGGAACTGGAGCACGAAGGTTCTCTACAGCTCGGGCATAATGTGCAGATAGGTTACTTCGCGCAGAACCAAGCGTCGCTACTCGACGAAGAACTGACGGTGTTCCAGACAATTGACGATGTGGCGAAGGGTGATATCCGCAACAAGATACGTGACTTGCTCGGCGCATTCATGTTCGGTGGCGAGGCGAGCGCCAAGAAGGTCAAGGTGCTCTCGGGAGGCGAGCGTACACGTTTGGCGTTGATGAAACTGCTGCTTGAACCGGTCAATCTGCTAATCCTCGACGAGCCTACTAACCATCTTGATCTGAAGACCAAGGATATCCTGAAACAGGCTCTTATGGACTTTGACGGCACGCTGATTTGCGTGAGCCACGACCGTGATTTCCTCGACGGGTTGGTGACTAAGGTGTATGAGTTCGGCCACGGCAAGGTGCGTGAACACCTTTGCGGCGTTTATGAGTTCCTCGCAAACAAGAAGATGGAAGAACTGCAGGAACTGGAGAGGAGGTAACGTTTAACGATTAACGGTTATAGATTAAAGATTAACGAGAAACGAGAAATTTCAATGTCTGTAGAAGATGACAGGCTGGGGAACTGTAAAATTCGGGCACAGTACGCTTATCTATCAACCTTCGACTAAATAACATTAAAAACAGCTCACCCGAAGGTGAGCTGTTTTTAATGTTATGTTCCAATGATTACTTTACTATGTTCATTTCATCAATCAGTCGCTTGCAGTTGCCGAGCTTTTCTATGACGAACAGCACGTAGCGTATGTCTACGTTGATGCAACGCTGCAGGTTGGTGTCGAAGTTGATGTCGCCGCTCAATGACTCCCAGTTGCCGTCGAAGGCAAGGCCTATGAGTTCGCCCCGTGAGTTGAGTACGCCGCTGCCGCTATTGCCGCCGGTGATGTCGTTGGTGGTGAGGAACGCTACGGGCATCTCTCCTGTAGGCAATGCGTACTCTCCGTAATCCTTAGTCTCGTAAAGCTCCTTGAGGCGTGCAGGCACGATGAACTCTGTGCTGTTGGGGTCTTCCTTCTCCATGACGCCCTTAAGGGTGGTGTAGTGGTTGAAGGTGACGCCGTCCTTCGGCTGGTATGCCTTTACGTTTCCGTATGTCATACGCATGGTGAAGTTCGCGTCGGGAGCCATAGGAGCGCCGTTGGCCATCTCCATCAAGCCTCTGAGGTATGTCTTGTGCAGCGGGTTGATTCTCTTGCTGAACTCGGCGTTCTTTGCCGAAATGTTCTTGTATGTGGTGAATACGGCATAACGCAGCTTGTACGCAGGGTCTTTTTCGTAAGCCTTTACCGTAGGCTTCTTCATGAACTTCTTGAAGTTCTTTTCGTTGGCGAGGATTGACTTATCATATACCATGTCGATATACTTGTCGAGGTCGCCTTTGTACTTAGCGTAAATCTCGTTCAGGTACTCGTCGCGCTCTTCGGCTTTTGTTAGCTCATAGAACAGCGGCAACACCTCTTTAGCGATGCGGCGGTCGATGTCGTGGTCGTAGTCACGGTTGTGCAGCCAGCTGTATAGCCCGTTCATCTCGTCGCTCACCAGGCGGGGCATCTCGAATGCCTTCTTGTTCTGCTCGGTGAGGTTTCTCTGAATGAACTCAACGTTGTTGATAAGCTCCGAAACGACTGTCGAGAGGTACACGGTGCGGTTCATATCTTCAACGCATGCGTTAATCTCCTCTACAATTGTCATGTACTCCTTGTTTCCGGCTTGCTTTGCCCATGTGAGGAACGCTGCCTCCTCGGCGAGCTTTGTCTCTACGACCTTGTTGTCTACAATGGCCTTGTTCATGCCGATAGAATTCTTCCAGTAGTTGCTTATGCGTGCCTGCTTGTTGGCATACTTGATAGCTATCTCCTCGCTCTTCGCCATCTCCTCACGTATGATTTTCAGCGTGACGTCACGCATCGCTATGCGCGGCTCGTTGCTTTGGTACATTCTCTGCTCGACCTCTTTGCCTGTGAGGTAGCGTGACGTGCTGCCGGGGAAGCCCATAATCATGGCGTAGTCGCCGTACTCGAAGCCGGCAAGAGAGATGCTCAGGTGCTTAGGAGTGCTTAAGGGCACGTTGTCCTTGCTGTATACGGCCGGGTTGCCGTCCTTGTCGCCGTAGATGCGGAACACCGAGAAGTCGCCCGTGTGGCGCGGCCACATCCAGTTATCGGTTTCGCCGCCGAACTTGCCGATGGAGTTAGGAGGTGTGGCTACAAGACGGACGTCGGTGTACTTCTTGTAATATACAAGGTAGTACTTGTTGCCCTCGAAGTAGGGGAGCAGCTGCGGGTACATATGCTCTTTGCCCTCGATGTCGTCGGCCTTGAACAGCTCTGTTGCGACGGTCGCAAGCGCAGCACGCTGGAATGACTCCTCTTCGCTCAGCTTGCCCTCCTTCACGCGGCGGTTAATCTCGTCTGTGACGTCCTTTATCTCCTTTACGAATGTAAACGCCAAGCCGTTGCATGGCAGTTCCTCTTCGTAGCTCTGGCTCCAGAAGCCGTTATGCAGGTAGTTGTGTTCAACGGTACTCAACTGCTGAATGAAGCTGAAACCGCAGTGGTGGTTGGTTATTACAAGGCCGTTGGGCGAAATGACCTCGCCTGTGCAGCCTCCGCCGAAGATGCCGATCGCATCTTTGAGCGACGGCGCTTCGGGGTTGTAAATCTCGTCAATAGATATCTCAAGGCCCTGTTTGCGCATCTGCTCCTCGAGATTCTGCTGACGCATGAGCTGGAGGAGCCACATGCCTTTGTCGGCAAAAAGCTGCTGAGAGGCGAACACTGTCAGAGCCAGTGCAAAAAATAGTTTCTTCATAAGTTTATTGTGTTTTTGGGTTTATTGTTCTTCTTTTGCCGCCGTTGCCTGCCCGTCAGATGCCGCAGGCTGTGTCACGGGCTCCGGCTCGATGTCTGCGCCGAGGTCTTTCGCAATGATATTGCGTGTCGTCCTCATGAGATAATCGACGTTCTCGGTGTTACGGCCCTTGCACTCGACTGCCTCGTGGAAGGTGAGCGTCACCTTTGACCAGTGCAGGCACCAGCAGCCTTTCGGAAGCAAGTCGTACGAGCCCTCGATAGTTATCGGGATGATAGGCTTCTGCGTCATGTTGGCGATGACGAACGCGCCTTTCTTGAAGCGTCCTAATTTGCCGTTGAGGCAGCGTGTGCCTTCGGCGAACACTGTCAATGACTTTCCGCTCTTGAGTATGTTGATGGCCTTGCGCAGCATGTCTTTCTGCGGAGTGGTGCGGTTCACGAATATATGCCCTGTCATGGCGCATGCGGCTCCCATGAACGGTACCTTGCGAAGCGAATCTTTCATTATCCATTTGTAGTTTCTCACAATGTAGGCATACAGCGTGATTACGTCGAACATGCCCTGGTGGTTGGCTACAAATACATAGTTCTTGTCCTTTTTTACATATTTGTCACGGTCTACGACCTTCACGGGAATAAGGAATATCCAGCACGAAAGCCTGCACCAGACTACGGCGGGGTAGTGGTCGGCGTTCTTTATCTTTAGCCATGCTCCGAACACAATCACGATGATTGATGTGATAACGGTCAGCAGAATAAATGCCCACCATGCGAAAAGCACCTGGTAAAGGACATAAAGCGGGTGAAGAATTTTCTTTAGCATAATATTCGCGTTTTGATTAATATTCTGTCTGTCAAAGGCGGCGGCAGGGCCGTAAACCTCTCTTTTTTGCGTTCCGCTCCGCGCGGCTGTCTTCGCAGTTTACTGCAAAGATACCTTAAAATTTCTTTGTAAACAAATATGCGTCGTACGGGGCTTTTGGGGGCTGTCCTGCATATGCGGTCAGGCGGCTCTCCGCAAACTCCGTTTCTGTTATTGTGTATCTCTTTTGTGAATATTCTTTGAAAGGAATTTCCTTATTTCGTCAATCGGCACTCCGCGCCTCTTGGCATAGTCGGCGCATTGCTCCTCGCTTATCTCTCCAATATTGAAGTATCTTGATGCGGGGTGCTTTATCATCATGCCGCATACTGCCGCGTGCGGCCGCATGGCTCCGTTGCCTGTCAGCTCTATGCCTGCGTCAGCGAGGCGAAGCAGCTCGTCGATAGCGAATATTATGCTCTGGTCGGGCAACGACGGATAACCTACGGCAGGGCGTATCCCCTGATACTTCTCGGCATTCAGTTCCTCTATGCTCAGCCGCTCGTCAGGGGCGTACCCCCATAGTTTCCTGTCGGTGCGTACTTGCATGTGCATGTATGTCGCTGTCGCCTCGGCAAGCCTGTCGGCAAGTGTCTGGGCAAGCAGATGCCTGTATGCGTCGTTGCTGTATTCCGCCACGAATTCGTCGCTGACAGCGGTGGCGAAAAGTCCTGCATGGTCGCCGTGCGGCGACACGAAATCGCTTAGGCAAAGATTGGGCTCTCCGGGCCTGCTGTGCTGTTGCCTGAGCAGCGGAATGCGTTTCCCCTCGACAATGATATCGTCGCCGCATCCTTTAGCCTCGCATAGTGCAAAAACGGCATGGCAGCACTCCGCTCCGCCTGCTTCGGCAAGCATGGCCTTCGCCTCCTTAATGATTTCTTCCGTTGCGGCCTTAGCGTCAGCCTTGCCTGTCAGTCCCCATGCATGGAGCATGTAACTCCAGTCGATGTATGGAGCGATTTCTTCTATCCTGTATTTGAAAACCCATCTTTTCATCGACAGAATTTAAGAGCTTTTCCTCGTATATCCTCGTTTATCCTGCCCTCTTTGTAGACGCATCCGCCATTGACCCATGTCTGCTCGACGCTCCAGCCGAAGCGTTCTCCCTCAAACGGGCTCCAGCCGCATTTGCTTATGACAATATCGGGAGTCACCGTAGTGGCTGCTCCGGGCTTTAGTAGAACGAAATCGGCATGGTAGCCTTTGGCTATGTGTCCTCTGCGGTCGATGTCGAAGATTCTTGCAGGAGCATGGCACATCTTCTCCACTATATCCTCAAGCGTCAGCGTTCCCTCGTCGGCGAGCTTCAGCATGGCGAGCAGCGAGAACTGTATGCTCGGCATGCCCGACGCCGCTTTCATGGCACCGCCCTGCTTGTCTTCGAGGCGGTGCGGAGCATGGTCTGTTCCGATAAGGTCGATGCCGCCGTTTTTAACCGCACGGCGCAAGGCGTTGCGGTCGTCTACGCTCTTTATCGCAGGGTTGCACTTTATCCGTGTGCCTAATCTTGCGTAGTCGGCATCGCAGAACGTGAGGTGCGCCGGGGTCGCCTCTGTGGTGATGTTTTCTTTGTCGGCGGGATGCAGCAATGTAAGCTCCTTTGCGGTGCTTATATGCATTATGTGCAGGCGCGTGCCGTACTTTCTCGCAAGCTCTATGGCGCTTTCAGTGCTTTTATAACAGGCCTCCTCGCTGCGTATGACGGGGTGGAAACGAACGTCGGGGTCCTCGCCTTCGCTCTCTTTAACGGCTCTGGCGTTGCGGCTGATGACTGAGCCGTCCTCGCAGTGTACGGCGACAGGCATGTTTATTCTCTTCGCTTCCTGGAAAATTTTTTCAAGTTCGCTAAGCCTGTCTACCAGCATATTGCCTGTACTTGACCCCATGAAGAGCTTTATTCCGCACACCTTCTTCGGGTTTAGCTTGACGAAGGTGCCACAGTTGGTGTTCGTCGCTCCAAAGTAGAACGAGTAGTTTATCACGCTGTCACGTGCCGCAATGGCGTACTTCTCTTTCAAGGCTTTGAGGGTGGTCGTCTGTGGGTTGGTGTTAGGCATCTCCATGAACGACGTGACGCCGCCGGCAGCGGCTGCCCGGCTCTCGGTGGCCATTGTGGCCTTCTCTGTCAGTCCCGGCTCCCGAAAATGCACGTGGTCGTCAATGACACCGGGAATAAGGTACATGCCTGTCGCTTCTATTATGTTGTCGCATGCCGCATGCGGCAGGGCATCGCCCTCGAGTATCTCTGCTATCTTGCCGTCGTTTATTACTATTGAGCCACGGAAACGTCGTCCGTCGCTGACTATTGTGGGGTTGCTTATAAGTGTACGCATGAGAGGGATAGTTAGTGATGTTTTCTTGGCGAAGATAATAAAACGGAAACAAAAACTCCTCAACAGTCAATAAAAATATATTGTGTATATGCTTGCGCCCGAAGAGACTCTTCGAGTTTCAGCTAAAAGACATAAAAAAAGAGATTGCGTCAGGCAATCTCTTTCTGTATCTTCTCGGCGATCTCGGCGAACTCTTCGGGCGTAAGCTTCAGCTTAGGGTTCGTGAAGAGCATGTCTTTTTCGCTTTGCATCGGAACAAGGTGTATGTGCGCGTGAGGAACTTCAAGTCCCAATACCGCCTGGCCAACCTTAATGCAAGGGAATGCGCGTTTGATGCCCTCTGCCACTCTCTTCGCGAATACCTGCATGGCTCCTATCTCCTCGTCGGTAAGGTTAAAGAAGTAATCGACCTCGCGTTTGGGAATTACCAGCGTGTGCCCTTTTGCCAGCGGGTTGATGTCGAGGAATGCATAGAACCGCTCGTCCTCCGCTACCTTGTAGCTCGGAATCTCGCCGGCTACTATCATGCTGAATATTGTTGCCATCGCTTAGAATGATATGCTTGTTATTTCAAGATAGAGTTTGCCTTGCGGTACGGTAATCTCCGCAACGTCGCCTACCTTCTTGCCCAAAAGTCCTTTTGCGATAGGCGTGTTGATTGAAATCTTTGCCTCGCGCAGGTTGGCCTCGCTTTCGGGTACAATGGTGTACTGCATGTTGGCGTTGGTCTTGGTGTTCTTCAGCCCAACCTTTGTAAGCACCTGCACTGTATCTGTGTTAAGCTTTGACGTGTCGATGATTTTTGCGTCGGCGATGACAAGCTTAAGTTCGTTGATTCTCATTTCAAGCAATCCCTGAGCCTCCTTGGCTGCATCGTACTCCGCATTTTCTGACAAGTCACCTTTGTCGCGCGCCTCAGCGATCTGGCGTACGACTTCGGGGCGTTTTGCCTCCAACTCTTTCAAATCGGCTAACAATTTCTTGTAGCCCTCCTCGGACATATAACTCATGATGTTCGTTTTTAAAAAATAGTAAAACAAAGGATTCCAACACGAGTGCTGGAACCCAATTTCCCTCTTTATTTACCGCAAAGGTAAGCCCTTTAAAGTTAATAACCAAATAAAAAAGGTTATTTTTTGTCTATTAGGCTTTCGGTAATCTTATTCTCTGCGGCTTTTCGCTGTTTATTGCGTTAAAAGTTTTTCGATCTCTTTTTCAAGGTCTGTAATCTGATTGTCGCGCAGCGTTATCTCATTGTCGCTGTTTATGAGGTAGAACGTAGGCAAGTTCTGTATATTGTATAAAACAAGGTTTGAAGAATATGCACCTTCGCCGTCACGAACGCATGTCCAGGGCAAGTTGCTTGCCGACTGTTGCCAGAAATGTTCACGTGTGTCGTATGATACCTGGTAGATCTCGAAGCCGCGGTCACGGTACTTGCTGTATATCTCACGTAGTTTTATGTTGCGGCTGCTGATTTTCGCATCTTCGTAGAGCGTGAAGTCGAGCAGGACGACCTTGCCTTTGAGCGAAGAGAGCGCAATGCTGTCGCCGTTCACTCCGGGAAGCTTGATATCGAACAGTCCTGTCGTGGTGATGCTGCTTTCGCCCACTTCAATATTCTTGGTCTTTGCAGGTCTTGTCTTCTGCAGGCTCTCCTCTGCGATTTTGCACATGTGGCGGGTGCGTTTCGCATTGGGGAAGCGGAGACGCAGGCTTGTCGCGACTGCCGCGAAGCATTTGCTGTCGATGCGGTTGCTCATTGGCTGGAACAGCGGCTCTCCGTTGAGGGTAAGTGACAGCGCATAGTATGCTGTAGCCTTGCCCGGAGCGGGCACGATGTACTGTGTGGAAATGTTGCGTTTGAACTCGCCTATAAGAGAATATATCTCGTTCCTCGTTTTGATTATGGCAGGGGATGTGCTTTTTAGCATGCTGTTTACCTGCTCTTCAAGAGCTGCTTGAAGCTCGTTCATCTCCTTAATCTGAACGCTCTCGGTGTTGCCCTCGACGGTGTAAGAGTCGAAGAAGTCGGTTGCGTCGCTATTAATCGTGATTGTCTCGGTAGAGTCTATCGCGAAAGTTACGGGTTTCTCTCCCGGCAGGGCGATGAAGTAGAACTCGTAACACTCGGGGCGCGGGCTGCTGAAACTGTATGTTCCGTTTTTGCTGAGTCTTACCGAATCGATGACTGTCGTTCCTTTTATTCCGATGTTCGAAAAGTAGAGGCATTTGCCCTCTCCGTTCGCGATTTTTCCCGTTACTGTGAATGACGGGCCTTGCTGTTTTCCGCCGCACGCCGAGAGCGTTATTATCAAGACCGCAACGGCCGCTTTCGCTACATTATTAAATTTTAAAATATTCATAAAAGTCAGAACTTTCCTGTTTTTTCTGTTTTTTCTTGCACAAAGATAGTTAAAATGCGGGAATTTATATATCTTTGCAAGAATTACATTAAAAAATGATTTTTTAAAAATAAATTAAGATGAATGTTGTTACAAAAAATGTGGCTTTGCCCGATGGTAGAATAATTACCATTGAAACAGGTAAGCTTGCCAAGCAGGCTGACGGCGCAGTTATGTTGCGTCTGGGCAATACGATGCTTTTGGCCACAGTCTGCGCAGCGAAGGACGCTGTGCCAGGCACCGATTTTATGCCTCTTCAGGTAGAGTACAAAGAGAAATATGCGGCTTTCGGCCGTTTCCCGGGCGGCTTCACAAGACGTGAAGGCAAGGCTTCGGATTACGAAATCCTGACATGCCGTCTTGTAGACCGCGCTCTTCGTCCTCTATTCCCCGATAACTACCATGCCGAGGTTTATGTGAATATCGTTCTTTTCTCTGCCGACGGCGTTGATATGCCCGACGCTCTTGCAGGTCTTGCGGCTTCCGCAGCTCTTGCAGTGTCTGATATTCCTTTCGGCGGTCCTATCTCTGAGGTACGTGTAGCGCGTATCGGCGGCGAGTTCGTTGTCAATCCCACATTCGCGCAGCTCGAAGAGGCTGACATGGACATCATGGTTGCCGCTACATACGACAACATCATGATGGTGGAGGGCGAGATGAAAGAGGTTTCAGAGAACGACCTTCTTGAGGCGATGAAGGTAGCGCACGAGGCTATCAAGGTACATTGCAAGGCTCAGATGGAGCTTATGGAAGAGGTCGGCTCAACCGTAAAGCGTGAATACTGCCATGAGGTGAACGACGAGGAGCTGCGCGCTCAGGTTCACGAGGCATGCTACGCTAAGGCTTACGCTGTAGCCGCAAGCGGCAACAACGACAAGCATGGCCGTGGCGAGGCTTTTGAGGCTATCAAGGAGGAGTTCAAGGCTCAGTTTACAGAAGAGGAACTCGAAGAAAAGGGCGCTCTTATCGACCGCTACTACCACGATGTTGAGAAAGAGGCTATGCGCCGCTGCATACTCGACGAGGGCAAGCGTCTCGACGGCCGCAAGACGACAGAGATACGTCCTATCTGGTGCGAGGCAGGCTATCTGCCCGGTCCTCACGGCTCAGCTGTCTTTACACGTGGCGAGACACAGTCTTTGACAACCGTAACTCTCGGTACAAAACGTGACGAGAAAATTATCGACGACGTAATGAATCAGGGAACAGAGCGTTTCTTGCTTCACTATAACTTCCCTCCGTTCTCGACAGGCGAAGCACGCGCTCAACGCGGTGTAGGCCGTCGCGAGATCGGTCATGGTAACCTTGCTTGCCGCGCGTTGAAGAACATGATTCCTGCCGACTATCCTTACTGCGTACGTGTGGTATCGGATATCCTTGAGTCTAACGGCTCTTCATCAATGGCTACGGTATGTGCCGGAACATTGGCTCTTATGGATGCCGGCGTTAAAATAAAGAAACCGGTTTCGGGTATAGCGATGGGTCTTATCAAGAACGCCGGCGAGGGGAAATATGCTGTCCTCAGCGATATTCTCTGCGACGAGGACCACTTGGGCGATATGCACTTCAAGGTGACAGGTACTGTTGATGGTATCACTGCGACGCAGATGGATATCAAGGTAGACGGCCTTTCATACGAAATCCTTGAGAAGGCTCTTAACCAGGCACGTGACGGCCGCATGCATATCCTCGGCAAAATCACCGAGTGCATCGCAGAGCCTCGTGCAGAACTCAAGCCTCACGCTCCGCGCATAGAGACAATGCGTATACCTAAGGAGTTTATCGGCGCTGTAATTGGCCCGGGCGGAAAGATTATCCAAGGCATGCAGGAGGAGACAGGCGCAACAATCTCTATCGAGGAGATTGACGGCGAGGGTATCATTGAGATTGCGGCGAACAACGGTCAGGCTATCAACGACGCGATGGCTAAGATCAAGGCTATCGTCGCTATTCCAGAGGCCGGTGAGGTGTATGAGGGTACAGTACGCAGCGTTATGCCTTACGGAGCTTTCGTAGAGTTCATGCCTGGCAAGGATGGTCTGTTGCATATCTCTGAAATCGACTGGAAACGTTTCGAGACAATGGAAGAGGCCGGTATCAATGAGGGCGACAAGCTTCAGGTAAAGCTTGTTGAGATTGACCCGAAGACCGGCAAGTTCAAGCTTTCACGCAAGGCTCTCATCGAAAAGCCCGAGGGTTATGAGGAGCGTGAGCGTCGTCCGCGCCGTGACCGTGAACAGCGTCGTCCACGTAACGACAAAGAATAAAACTTGAAAATAAGATGCGCCTATCGGCGCATCTTATTTTTTTATGTACGCAGGCGTGTGCGCGAGAAACGGCTCTTTCATATTAAATTATTCTTAAAAAAGAGCCGCGAGGATGTTTAAATATGAGAAAATATATATATTCGCAACAAAATAAAAAATACAAGTCATATGAGAAAGATTAAAGCAGCTATAGTAGGTTATGGCAATATAGGAAAATATACACTTCAGGCATTGAATGCCGCGCCCGACTTTGAGGTTGCGGGAATAGTGCGCCGTTCAGGAGCCGAGAATCTGCCCCCCGAACTTGTAGGCTACGAGGTTGTAAGGGATATTCGTGAACTCGGCGATGTCGATGTCGCTATTCTTTCTACACCTACACGCAGCGTGGAAAAGTATGCGAAGGATATTCTTGCTTTGGGAATAAATACCGTGGACAGTTTCGATATCCACTCGAAGATTGTCGAGTTGCGCCGTTCATTGGGCGAGAGCGCCGAGGCGGGTAACGCCGTGTCGATAATCTCTGCCGGTTGGGACCCGGGCAGCGACTCGGTCGTGCGTACTCTGCTTGAGGCGATAGCTCCAAAAGGTATCACGTACACGAACTTCGGCCCCGGCATGAGTATGGGACACACTGTCGCTGTAAAGGCTATTGAGGGCGTCAAAGCCGCTCTTTCAATGACAATCCCTGTAGGAACAGGCATACACCGCCGCATGGTTTATATCGAGCTTGAAGAGGGCTACGATTTCAATCAGGTTGCGGCGACCATAAAGGCCGACCCGTACTTCGTGAACGACGAGACACATGTAATAAACGTGCCTTGCGTCGATAATCTGCTCGACATGGGACACGGCGTGAACCTCACCCGCAAGGGAGTTTCGGGCACTACCCAGAATCAGCTCTTCGAGTTCAATATGAGGATAAACAATCCTGCATTGACAGCTCAGGTGCTTGTATGTTGCGCCCGTGCCACGATGCGTCAGCAGCCCGGCTGTTATACAATGATTGAGATTCCGATTATCGACCTTCTCTACGGCGACAGGGAACAGCATATTGCTCATCTTGTGTAAAAGCTGCAGTAAGTAAAGGCAAAACAGGGCTTTTTGCAATTATAAAGGAAACGAACCCTCTTCCGATAGGGCTCGTTTCCTTTTTTTTTAGTAATTTCGTGTCCTTATTTGAAAAGAGTATATATGAGCGAAAATAAAAGAGCCTCGTTCGGAGGCAAATTGAGTGTAATATTAGTCGCTGCCGGAAGCGCTATCGGTCTGGGAGCAATCTGGCGTTTCCCGTATATAGCCGGAGAAAACGGCGGGGCGGCCTTCATGCTGGTTTTTCTGTTGAGCGTCTTTATTGTCGGCATACCTGCCATGCTTGCCGAATTCGCCGTGGGCCGCAGGACACGCAAGAATGCGGTAGGGGCCTTTAAGGAACTGTCAAAGCGCTGGAGCTGGCTTGGCTATAGCGGAGTGCTGGGAGCTATGCTCATATCGGGCTACTATTATCTCATTGCTGGCTGGTCGCTGGAGTATCTTGTCAATTCGGCAACAGGAACCCTTTACAGTTCTGCCGACACTTTCTCTGAACAGTTCAACAGTTTTCAGGGCTCATGGCGTCCGCTCGTGTACGGTATAATATTTATTCTGATGACGCATTTCATTGTCTCGCGAGGAGTAGATAAAGGTATAGAGAAGGCTTCGAAGATAATGATGCCTATGCTGTTTATAATACTTGTAGTAATGGCTGTACGTGTCTCGTTCATGCCTAATGCTATAGAGGGGTACCGCTTTCTTTTCTCGTTTGATTTCTCCGAGGCTTTCAAACCCGAAACAATCATGACGGCTATCGGTCAAGCGTTCTTCTCGTTGTCGGTCGGCATGGGATGCATGGTTACTTATGCGTCGTACTTCAAAAAGGATAATAACCTTGTCGCTACATCTTTCAACGTGTCGATACTGACACTGTTGGTATCGGTGCTTGCGGGGCTTGTGATATTCCCGGCTGTGTTCAGCGCCGGTCTTGAACCTGCCGAGGGACCGTCGCTTGTCTTCGTCACTCTCCCCGAAATATTCAAAGGCATGCCTTTGGCGCCCATGTGGTCGGCAATATTCTTTATCTTGGTGATGCTTGCGTCGCTGACTTCGACGATATCGTTCCACGAGGTGCTTACGGCCTATTTCGCCGAAGAGTTCAAACTCTCTCGCCAAGCGGCGGCGATTACGACAACGACAATCTCGATAGCGTTGAGCTCGCTCACTTTCAGCAAACTATTCGGAATAGATTATCTCGACATTTTCGATAAGGTGACGGCTAACGTGCTTATGCCTCTCGGGGCAATGTTTACTTGTGTATTTGTGATATGGGTGCTTGAACGTGATTTCATGAAGAACGAGCTTACGAACTACGGCTCATTGAAGAACCGCATTGCCCCGGTAATCGTCTTTATGCTTAAGTATATAACTCCGTTGCTGATATTCTATATCTTTATAAGGAATATTATCTGATCAGTCGCTGTAATATACTCTTTTTATCCTTGTCGATACCGATGTCAGCACTTCGTACGGTATCGTGTCGAGCCACTCGGAAATTACAGTGACAGGCAGGCTCGGGCCGAATATCTCCACATAGTCGCCCTCTTTGCAATCGATGTCCGTGACATCGACCATGCATACGTCCATACAAATGTTTCCAACATACGGAGCCCTCTTTCCGTTTATTATGCAGTAGCCCCTCCCGTTGCCTAAGCGGCGGTTGAGCCCATCGGCATATCCTATCGGCAGGGCTGCGATGCGTGAGTCACGGGCGAGTACGCCACTGCGGCTGTAACCGACCGTCTCTTCCGCTTTTACCTCGTGTATCTGCAGTATTATGCTCTTCAGCGTGGAGATAGGCCTTAAGGCGTTTCCCTCTTCGATAGGCGATATTCCGTACAGGCCAATGCCCAAACGTACCATGTCGTAGTGAGCTCCGCTGAATCTTTCTGTGCCGGCGCTGTTGCAGATATGACGCAGAATCTTGTGCGTGAAGGCGTTCTGCAAGCAGTTGGCGGCACTCTCGAAACGCTCCGTCTGCAACTGCGTGAAACTGTCGAAAAGGGGACTGTCGCTGCCTGCAAAGTGAGAGAATACCGACCTCGGCGTCAATGCGCTCTGTCGCTTAAGAGCGTCGATGAGCGCGGGTATCTCCTCGGGCAAGAAACCGAGCCTGTGCATTCCTGTGTCAATCTTTATGTGTATCGGGTAGTCGGTTATTCCTTCGTGGCACGCTGCCTGAATAAGCGACTTCAGCATGCCGAAACTGTATACTTCCGGCTCAAGCTTGTTGTCGAACAGCGTGCGGAATGCGCTCGGCTCAGGGTTCATCACTATAATGCCTGTCGTTATGCCCTCTCTGCGAAGCTCGGCTCCTTCGTCGGCTACCGCAACCGCAAGGTAATCGACGTTGCACTCCTGCAGCGTGCGTCCTACCTCTAATGCTCCTGCGCCGTACGCCGACGCCTTTACCATGCATACGCACTTGGTGTCGGGGCTCATGTTGTTGCGGTAACAGTTGAGGTTGTCACGCAATGCGCTGAGGTTTACCTCAAGTATCGTCTGGTGGACTTTCTTCTCCAATGCCTCCGACACGTCCTCGAAATGGAATGAGCGGGAGCCTTTTATCAGAATGCACTCGTCATGCATCTCTCTTATAAGGTGCGATTCGAGCAGCTTTTCCGTGCTGTCGAAGAAGTGGCATTCGATATTCGATTTTATGAATTTTGCCGCTTGTGATGATATCTCTTTGCCGATGCCTATGAACTTTTCAATCTTTCTCTCTTCGAGATACTGCAATGCTGTACGGTAAAGCGAATGAGCGCTCTCGCCGGTCTGCTTTATGTCGGCAAGTATGAGAGTGCGTTTAAGGTGCGGCAGCGTGTTGCTCCTTCGTTCCATGAAATCAAGCGCGATGTCAAGCGACGCCGTATCGGAGTTGTAGCTGTCGTTTATCACGAGGCAACCCCGTTTGCCCTCCTTTACTTCCAGTCTCATAGCGACAGGTTCGAGCTGAGACATGCGTTCTGCTATTACGTCTGCCGGAATCATCAGGTACAACGCCGCGGCGAGGCAATTTATCGAGTCCTCGATAGATGCGTTGTCAAGGAACGGTATGCGGTAGCTGTTCTCTATTGTCAGGTATTGATATTTTATCGTGGTGCCCGTATCGTCCTTATCGACAGACTTTATGTAGAGCGGGCGTTCGGGGTCACGGCGTGACCACGCAATTTCCCTTGACGGAAGCTGAGAGCGTGTTACGCAAGACGCAATCAACGGGTCGTCGGCATTGTATATGACAATCTCGCATTTCCTGAACAGTGACAGCTTCTCGATGCATTTCTCTTGCATGGTGCTGAAGTTCTCCTGGTGGGCGCTGCTGATGTTCGTGACTATGCCTATCGTAGGCTTGATGATGTATTGCAGCTTGTCCATCTCGTGTGTGCGTGAGATGCCCGCCTCGAATATGCCGAGCGAACTCTCTTCGCTGAGTTTCCACACCGAAAGCGGCACGCCTATCTGTGAATTGTAGCTCCTGGGCGAGCGCGTCACCGCATAGCTGCCCGACGTGAGCTGGTAGAGCCACTCTTTGACGATTGTCTTGCCGTCGCTGCCTGTAATGCCCACTACGGGAATATCGAACCGCGAGCGGTGATATGCGGCAAGCGTTTGCAATGCTTTAAGGCTGTCTTCTACAATAATGAAATTGGCTTTGTCAAGCTCCTGGAGTTTTTCGATGCTGTTTACGATGAAGTTTCTTACCCCCCTGTGATAAAGTTCCTTCACATAGTTGTGCCCGTCGCCATGCTTTGTCTTTATGGCGAAGAAGATTGTCTCTTCCGGGAAACTGAGCGAGCGGCTGTCCGTGAGCAGGCGTGCCGCAACGGAGCCGGGTGTGACCAGTCTCGCTTCGGCTCTGAGAATCTTGCTTATCTGTTCAATAGTGTATTGCATCGTGTTTTCTCGTTTTCAAAGCCAAGATACGGATATTTTTCCTCAATAGCCTCTATTTTCCGCAACAAATTGCTCAAAAAGCTTCTGTAACCCTCCGATTCTGCGTTGAACGGGCGGTGATTGCAGTCTTTTAAGATATTCTCGACGCTCTCGTTGAGCTTTTGCGTGGTGTCACTGAAATAACACTTTCCGAAGCATTCCCATATATATTCAATGGCGGCCGGCGAGGGGTGTACCATGTCATCGGCGTAAAAACGGTAGTCACGCAGTTCGTCAAGTACAATCTCGTATGCAGGGAAGTAAAAAGCGTTGGCGGGGAATCTTTCAATGAGCCTGTCAATGGCAAGCAGCAAGGTAGCCTTGCTCTTCTGGTTGTCATGAGCCCCGTCACGCAAATGACGTATCGGGCTTACCGTAAAGATGAATCTTATGCCGGGGTTGTTCTTGCGATATGTCTCTATGACGTCGGACATTGTGTCGGCTATCTCTTCAATTGATAGCAGTCTGCGTGTGAACATGTTGCCTGGCAGCTTGTGGCAGTTGCCGACGACGGTGCCGCCGTCTTTCAGCGTGTATGCGTACGCCGTGCCGAACGTGACTATTGCCGTGTCGCAGCTCTTCGCCCTCATGTGGCTCTCTTGCATTCGGCTGTTCAAGGTCTCGATAAGCCGCTCCTTTGTACTGCATGAAAAATCGCTATGGTGAAGCATGCTGTGCCATAAGCCGTTGTGCTCAAAAATCTCTGCCGATGAGCTGTCGAACATTCCGCCCTCTTCAACCCTTTTGAACATCTTTGCCAGCGACAAAGGGTTGTATAGCGTGCCGAACGGGTTTATCTCGATGTTGAATTTCCTCTCGGCAAGCTTCACACCGATATTGCTTGCGAAGCATGAGCCAGCAAGCATTATACGGCTTTTATGTGTTATCTCTAAAGTTCCGGCGGGGAGTTCCGCCGGGGTCATAAAACGTGGCATCGTCATTAATTTAATGCAAAAATAATCAACTTCATTAAGAAAATATGTATCTTTGTGATAAATTTGCGAAAATGGGGTGCATTCGTAAATGAGTGCGGATGCTTGTTCGTAATACATTCATGAAATGAAAGAACTGTCAAAATATCCATTGCTTCAAAGCATAAATACGCCTGCCGACCTCCGGAAACTTCCCGAAAAGAGTCTGCCGCAGGTATGCAAGGAGTTAAGGGAATTCATTATAGACTCTCTGGCAAACAATCCGGGGCACTTCGCTTCGAGTCTCGGCTCTGTGGAGCTGACCGTGGCCTTGCATTACGTATATTCTACACCCGATGACAAAATCGTTTGGGATGTCGGCCATCAGGCCTACGGGCATAAGATTCTTACAGGCCGCAGGGAACGTTTTCACACAAACCGCAAGTTCGGCGGCATCAAGCCTTTCCCTTCGCCCGACGAGAGCGAGTATGACTCTTTTGTCGCCGGGCATGCTTCGAACTCGATATCGGCAGCGTTAGGTCTCTCGGTATCTGCGAAACTGCAGGGCAGCAAGGAACATGTGATAGCTGTAATAGGCGACGGCTCCATGAGCGGCGGTCTGGCGTACGAGGGAGTCAATAACCTCTCAAATACGCCCAACAATCTGCTTGTAATTCTCAATGACAATAACATGTCAATCGACAAAAGCGTGGGAGGAATGAGCCAGGTGCTTATTTCAATGCACTCTTCGAGGATATACAACAAAGTAAGATATGTCATCGCTAAGGCTCTTCGTAAGGTCGGCATACTGAACGAAAGGCGCGCGAATGCGCTTATACGTTTCAACAACGGCCTTAAGGCTATGCTCTTCAGGCAGCAGAATTTCTTTGAGGGCATGAGCGCGCGTTATTTCGGCCCTATAAACGGCCACGACGTGCATGAGCTGGTACGCATGCTCCGTAGCATAAAGGATATGACAGGTCCCCGCATGCTGCATATACACACCGTAAAAGGCAAGGGCTGGGAGCCTGCCGAGAAGGACGCTACCGTGTGGCACCAGCCGGGAATTTTTGATGTAGAGACGGGCGAACGCATCGTTGCGCAAGACGGCTCGCCGCGTTTTCAGGACGTCTTCGGCGAAACGCTCGTAGAGCTCGCGAAGGCCGACGAACGGATAGTGGGCATAACGCCCGCCATGCCGACAGGCTGTTCTATGAACAAGCTAATGAACGAGATTCCTGAGCGCTTCTTTGATGTCGGCATTGCCGAGGGACATGCCGTGACATTCTCTGCGGGCTTGGCAAAGGGCGGCGCTCTTCCATTCTGCAACATATACTCTTCATTCATGCAACGAGGATACGACAACCTCATACACGATGTCGCATTGCAGCGTCTTGACTTTGTGCTTTGTCTCGACAGGGCCGGCATCGTTGGCGAGGACGGGCCTACGCATCACGGGGCATTTGACCTTGCGTATCTGCGTCCGATTCCTAACCTTACGATATCATCGCCATACGACGAACGTGAATTGCGCAGGCTTATGTATACGGCCGCCCAACCCGGTGCGGGAACCTTCGTGATACGTTATCCGAGGGGCAAAGGGTCGCTTGCGGACTGGCGATGCCGGCTCGAAGCGGTTGAGGTGGGCAAAGGCCGTCTGATGAAAGAGGGTGCGGATGTCGCATTGCTTACATTAGGCCCTCTCGGCAAGGTTATGGAGAGCGTTGTCCGCGAGGCGGCGGAACATGGCATAAGCGTCGCGCATTACGACATGCGTTTCCTGAAACCGATAGACACGTCGATACTCCGGGAGGTAGGAGAGAAATTTAAATACATTATAACGCTCGAAGACGGCTGCGTGATAGGCGGTTTAGGCAGTTCGGTTGTTGAATATATGTCGGAGAACGGGTACGCTCCAAAAATAGTGACACTCGGTATCCCCGACAAGTTTGTGGAACATGGAACGCCAGATGAGTTGTACAAAGTGTGCGGCATGGACAAGGAGAGTGTTCTGCGTGCAATTTTAAAGTTCAAAGAGTCATGAGAATAGTTATTGCCGGCGCCGGTGCTGTAGGAACGCACCTTGCCAAGATGCTTTCTTCAGAAAACGAGAATGTAGTTCTGCTCGATGAGAGCGAGGAGAAACTCGGTCAGATTGAGTCGCTGTTCGACCTGCAGGCTATTGTGGGCGACCCCACCAAGCTGTCGGCGCTTAAGTCGGCAGGTGTGGACAACGCCGAACTTTTTGTCGCTGTTACCCCGGACGAGAGCCGTAACATAACAGCATGCATAATGGCCCATTATATCGGTGCCAAGAAAACAATAGCCCGTATCGACAATTATGAATATCTTCAGCCGAAGAACAAGGCTTACTTCATCTCTTTGGGCGTGGATGCGCTTATCTATCCCGAACAGCTTGCGGCAGAGGAAATCGCCACAAGCATAAAATACTGCTGGATGCGTCAGCTTCTCGAGTTCGGAGGCGGCGCATTGGTTATGATTGGCGTAAAGATAAGGGAGAACGCATCAATAATCAATATACCGCTTAAGGACTTCCCGAGCGATATCCCTTACCATGTAGTCGCGATACAGCGTGGCGACGAGACGATAATTCCTCGAGGCAACGACATTATTCTGCCCGAAGACCTTGTCTGCTTCATGACAACGAGCGACCAGATACAGTACATGCGCAAGATATGCGGCAAAGAGGATTATGCCGAGGTGCGCAGCATCATTATAATGGGCGGCAGCCGCATTGCGGTGCGCACTGCGAACCTTATTCCCGACAATATCGACGTAAAGATAATCGAAAGCGATATAAACCGTTGCCACAAGCTCGTGGAACTTGTCGATGACAGGGTAATGATAATCAATGGCGACGCGCGTGACCCCGAACTGTTGCGCAGCGAAGGTATTGACCGTACCGACGCGTTCCTTGCTTTGGGCGATAACTCCGAAGCCAATATCCTGGCGTGTGTCGCGGCCAAGAGAGGCGGCGTTTACCGCACTGTTTCGGAAATCGAGAATATCGACTATATATCGATGGCTGAAAGCATGGATATCGGCTCTGTGATAAACAAGAAGAAACTTGCCGCCAGCACAATCTTCCAGATGATGCTCAACACCGATGTCCTCAGCGTCAAGTGCCTTACGTTCATCCAGGCAGTTGTCGCAGAATTCCCGGTGAAAGAGGGTTGCTACATGACAAAAAGGCCTGTAAGGAGCCTCGGGCTGCCCGACGGAGCGAATATCGGCGGTCTTATACGCAACGGAGAGGGCATGCACGTTACGGGTAACACTATGATACAGCCGGGCGACCATGTCGTGATTTTCTGCCGAGAGAATGTTCTTAAGAAGTTAGAAAAATATTTCAAGTAATGTTCCATCCCAAAATCATATTCCGCATCATTGGGCTGCTGCTCTATGTCGAGGCGTTCTTCCTGCTCGGAAGCGTAGCTGTGGCATTGTTTTACGATGAACAAATTATACGTTCTTTGCTCATATCGGTCGCTACGATGGTGGGAACGGGCTCGTTGCTTACATATCTCTGCTACGGTACCGACCGCAACATTTCACGTAAGGACGGTTACATTATAGTGACTCTCTGCTGGATAATATTCTCTCTTTTCGGCTCGTTGCCGTATATGCTGAGCGGGTATATACAGAACTTTACCGACGCCTTCTTCGAGACAATGTCAGGTTTTACCACTACTGGCGCCACAATCCTGCAGAACATAGAGGAACTGCCTAAATCGTTGCTCTTCTGGCGTATGATGACGCACTGGGTCGGAGGCTTGGGTATAGTCTTCTTTACCGTAGCCGTGTTGCCCATCTTCGGTTTGGGCGACATCAACCTGTTTGCGGCAGAGTCTGTGGGGCCGATGCGCGCGAAGCTGCATCCCCGTATATCCGTTACGGCCCGTTGGATATTGACAGTTTACATAGGACTTACAATAGTAACGGCATTCTCCCTTTATATGTCCGGCATGGGGTGGTTCGACGCTGTCTGTCATTCGATGTCGATTGTTTCTACAGGCGGTTTCTCGACAAAACAGGATAGCATTGCGGCTTTCAACTCGCCGCAAATAGAATATGTAACGTCGTTGTTCATGTTCCTTAGCGGTATAAACCTGTCGCTGCTCTATCTTTTCATCTTCAAATTGCGTCCTAAAGAGTTGTTGCGCGATACTGAGTTCAGAACATATACGACTATTGTGGCTGTTTTCACCCTTTTTATAGCGGCAGGTCTTTTCCTTACTGATAAGGGGGACGCCGAGACATCGTTCCGAAGCGCTCTGTTCCAGGTCGTTTCAATTCAGACGACAACAGGTCTCTCTTCGTCCAATTATGTACAATGGATGCCTCTGCTGTGGCTCGCTCTGGTCGCTTTGATGTTCATAGGTGCATGTTCAGGCTCAACTTCCGGAGCGATGAAGTGTGTGCGGATATCTATCCTTTTCAAGGTCGTTATTAACGAGTTCAAGCGGATAGTCCATCCCAATGCGGTCATTCCGGTTAGAATGGCACGTAAGGTCGTGCCCATAACAGTACAGTCTGCCATTCTTGCATATACTGTCATATATATGATAGTGATTATCGTAGGCCTTGTGGTGAATATGGGCTTTGGCTTAGACTTTCTCGATGCGATAGGCCTTTCGATATCATCGGTAGGAAACGTAGGCCCGGCGTTGGGCAATTACGGTCCTATGGACTCGTTCGCTCATCTGCCCGGCGCTGTAAAGTGGTTCTGTGCATTCCAGATGCTTGTAGGACGTCTTGAATTCTTCGCAGTGCTGTTGCTGCTTACTCCTGTCTTCTGGAAGAGGAAATAGTCCCTTTCTTGATGTCCGACAGCAGTTTTTCAATATCTGCCTTTAGCATTGAATATGGCCGCGAACTCTTGTAGTCGGTGTTCTTGCTTAGCATGAACGCTATGTCGCATTGATTGTTGCGGTACGCCGACAGTTCGTTGTTGTATTGCTGGCGGTGGTAGGCAAGCCTTTCAATCTCTGCTTCACGCATAGCACGCAAATGGCGGCATATCGGGGTCATCATTCGCATTACCACATTATTCATTATGTGGTGTCCCTGAATATACATATATGTCTCTTCGGGCAGGACTCCAAGCGAAGCCAGTTCTTTCTTTAGCTCTTCATGTTGTTCCGTCAAATGCGGGAAACGGTTTTCCAACAGCTCTATGTTGTGCTTGACTCTGTAGCTGAGTTGCTGCAGAGAGTAGGCTGGGTTGCCTATCGAGAATGACGTAAGGCGTACAATTTCGCAGAACTTCAGAATGCTCATTGTCTTTGTGTCCTGTTTGCGGTAGAGCAGTATGTTCCACACGAACAAAGGGTAGCATATCTGTGAATACAGCTTGAAGAACTCCTTGAAATCGATGACATTGCTGTCGTTCATCGTGCATTGGACGCAGACCTGCTTCAGGCTCTCCGCATAGCATCTGTAATTTTCGATAGCATATGTGTACGTATGCAGAATGTACGGGTTGCTTATCAGTTCTTTTGATGTCTTTGTATTTCCCTGTAAAAGGTAGTCGTAATCACTGTCTACGCATGCTATCATGTTGCGCCCGTACCCCTTGCCGAGCATGTTCATCATAGCTTGTTTTTTCCCTTTTGTCAGGCTGGAACGTGCGGGGAGCATTACTTCGAAGCGGTATTCGTCACTCTCGAACTCGTTGAGTACCGAGCGCCAGAACGAAATGTCGTCATAGCTCTCAACGTACGCTATGATACGTTGCCCTTTCCTCTTCGGACGTAATGAGTTTGCCGCTTCAATAAAGTTGGAATTGAGATATTCGGTAAGTCTTTTCATATCTCAAGGCTTTGTGTTCTATTCAGTAATATCTTCGATTTCGGTTACTGCATCAATCCAACCGTCCATTATAATGGCAGGGGAGTGCGTGCAGAGAATTATCTGTGTGTTGGGGTTGAGCGTGCGTACGAGCGTAATGAGCCTTTGCTGCCACTCGATATGCAGGGATATTTCAGGCTCGTCCATAAGCATTACTCCCGGACGGTTCTCCTGAACAAGCGCTGTGAGCAGTATCACGAGCATCTGCTTCTCTCCCGACGATAGCATGTATGGCGAAATGGTCTCTCCGTACTGGTGGAAAAGAATTTCGTTGCTATCGCGTGATATTCTCTTTGCCGTGGGAGCAAAAAGCTCATCGACAAGGTCCTGGAAAAGTTTTTTCGGTTTGGTGAGTTCGGCCGCGAGCCTTTGGTCATCTGCCGAGCCTGACGTGAGCAGGCCGATGATTCTGTTTCCTATGTTTACCTGATAGTTCAGGTATCGGCGTTGCAAATTGTACAGTTGCCAGTCGAGTTCGGTGCGTATGTCGGCGCCGGGTATTTTGTCGAGCATGTCGCTGTTTAATACCGGGCGGTCGATGCTGCTTATGACATCGAAATGGATGCCTGTAGCGTCTTCGGGGAAGAACGTGACTTTAACGCCGTCTTCGGGGTTGCTTGTTATGAGCCCCTGACGCATTACCTTCAGGTGTTTTGCCGAGCGGTTTATGATTGTACTTTTGCCTACGCCGTTGCTGCCGCTGAGAATGTTCACGTCGGGACGCAGCTCCCAATAGATGTGTTTGCGGTTGCTCCATAGCGAGTCAATCTCAATGCTCTTAATGTATTGTGCCATCTTTTCCATAACTGAAAACTGAAAGGTCAAAACTGAACGTTATGCGGGCGAAGCCGAGGCTATGCATCCGACAACGGCAAATGTAGTGATTTGTTATGCTAATATCAAACATGTTTTTGTGAATTAATTTAAAAATAGTGAAAATTGTTGCTGAGCCGTAAAATGTTTCTATCTTCGCAATAGCGAATTCCTGAAGCAAGTTTGTTTATGGACAAAAGTATGATACATGTTTACTGTTTGAACAACAGCGCAACGAGAGATGTTCCCATAGGCTCCTCTCTTAGAGATGTCTATGATATGTTGGCTCTTGATATGCCATACGGGCCCATAGCGGCAAGAGTGAACAATGAGACGCACAGTCTCGCAATGCGTCTTTACGGACATAAGGATGTCGAGTTCATAGACATAACGTCTGACGACGGCATGCGCATGTATGTCCGTTCGCTGACTTTTGTCTTTATGAAAGCGATGAACGAGATGTTCCCGGGCGAGATCGTACGCTTCGAGAACGCTATCTCCAAAGGCTATTACTGCCGCATGGATAATCCGCTCAGCGAGGAACAGGTAGCTGTCGTGAGAGAGAAAATGCGGCTTATCATAAATAGCGACATACCGTTCAAGCGTGTCGAGTGCCATACACAGGATGCGATTGACGTTTTCGGCAAGGTAGGACGTGCCGACAAAGTCAGGCTGCTTGAGACGTACGACCGTCTTTATACCTCATATTACGAACTCGACGGTTACATCGACAGCTTCTATCATGGTCTTGTGCCAAGCACTGGCTATCTTAGCCTTTTCGAGATTGAAAAATTCGCCGACGGGGTACTGCTCCGTGTACCGAGCAAGGAGTGTCCTACGAAACTCGAGGACAAGATACCGCAGGAAAAGTTGCAGGTGCTGTTCGAGGAGCGTCACAATTGGCATCAGAAAATGGAGGTCGAGACAATCGGCGACTTCAACAAGGCCGTACGTTCCGGGCATGGGGTAGACCTTGTCAATGTCTCCGAAGTGCTTCAGGAACGCCGTCTATCAAATATAGCCGACCAGATACTCGCACGCAGCTCAAGGGTTGTGCTTATCGCCGGCCCGTCGTCTTCGGGAAAAACCACTTTCAGCAAGCGCCTGAGCGTTCAATTGCTCGCATGCGGCCTGCGCCCCTATGCGATATCGCTCGACGATTTTTTCGTTAATCGTACCTGCACGCCTCTCAAACCCGACGGAGACTATGATTTTGAGTCGATATACTCGATAGACTTGCCATACTTCAATGAAACCCTGACAAGGATACTTTCGGGAGAGGAGGTGGAACTCCCGTACTATAATTTCGTCAAGGGCGAGCGGGAATACAAGGGAAACAAACTGAAACTCGCGCCGCAGACTGTGCTTGTGATTGAGGGCACTCACGCTCTTAATCCGATGCTTACGTCGCAGGTCGCCGACAGTGACAAGTTCCGCATATATGTATCGGCGCTTACCTCAATCAAACTCGACTATCACAACTACATATCGACATCGGACAACCGCCTCCTGCGTCGTATGTTGCGTGACGCCAAATACCGAGGATATTCGGCTGTCGAGACCATACAGCGTTGGCCGAGCGTGCGCGAGGGCGAAGAGGAGTGGATATTCCCCTATCAGGAGAATGCCGATGTCATGTTCAATTCATCGCTGTTCTATGAACTTGCCGTGATAAAGACTCATGCCGAGCCGATACTCCGTGCCGTGCCGCAGAATATAAAGGAGTATTCCGAAGCCCGGAGGCTTTTGCATTTCCTGGAATATATAGTACCTTTGCAGGACGATGAACTGCCGCCGACATCTGTCGTTCGTGAATTCCTCGGCGGAAGCAGTTTTAAATATTGATAAAGCTACGGATGGCAAGGAACGCCTTTACACAGACGCAAAAACAGGAACAGACATTGACGCAGACGCTGTCGCCGCAGCAGCTGCTGGCTGTTCAAGTCCTCGAACTGACGACAATGGAAATCGAGGACAGGGTGCGCAGTGAGGTTATGGACAATCCGGCTCTGGAAGTGGTGGAGAGAGAACCCGAAATGCATGAGGATGGCCCGCAAGGCGAAGCGGAACTAATGCGTGACGCCGATGACGACTACAGCGGCAATGAGGATATACCCGTGTCAAGCGGCTACAGAGGCGGCGGGGATTTTGTCTATGGCGAAATCCTGTCGTTCAGCGACACTCTGCTTGAGCAGCTCGGCGAACTTGCCCTCTCGCCTCAGGAACGTGCGGTGGGCGAGTATATCATCGGCTCGCTCGACGAGGACGGCTTGCTGCGTAAGGATATCTCGGAACTCGAAGACGAACTTCTTATCTACAACAACGTTATGACCTGTCAGGAGGAGATTCTCAAAGTTCTGGCCTGTATACAAGGCTTTGAACCTGCGGGCGTTGCCGCACGCAGCTTGCAGGAGTCGTTGCTGTTACAGCTTGAACGTAACGGCAGAGAACCTGACCTTGAGCTGCGGAAGAGAATTGTAAAGGACTATTATGACGATTTTGTGTCCAAGCGTTGGGAACAACTTCCCGCCAAGCTCGGAGTAGGCAACGAGGAATGTCGTGACGCAATAGCCGATATCGTACGCCTTAATCCTCGTCCGGGCGCTTCGTTGGGCGAGAGCATCGGCGTCAATCATCAGCAGATAATTCCCGATTTCCTGCTCGATGTGGTCGATGACAATGTATATGTGTCGCTCAACAACAGCAATGTGCCGGAACTGAAGGTTTCCGATGATTTTATGCAGATGCTCGACGAGCAGCTTGTAAGCAGCTCTCCTGAACAAAAGAATGCGGCTCTTTTCCTGAAGCAGAAAATTGATGCGGCAAAAGGTTTTATAAACGCCGTGCGTCAGCGCGAGAATACAATGCTGAATACCATGCGTGCCATTGTGGCGAAGCAGAAAGAATACTTTCTCAATGGCGGCGATGAGGCTTTTCTCAAACCTATGATACTCGAAGACATAGCGAACATGACTGGATACGACATATCCACAATATCCCGCGTAAGCAGCAGCAAGTATGTACAGACGCCTTGGGGTATCACTCTGTTGAAATATTTCTTCAGCGAGGGCGTGAGAATGGAAGACGGCACGGAACAGTCGGTCTATGAGCTGTTCGCCGTGCTGCGAGGACTCATAGAAAACGAAGATAAACGTAATCCCTTGACAGACCAGGCTCTTCAGGAACTGTTGGCCGAACGGGGATACAGTATAGCGAGGCGCACGGTGGCGAAATACCGTGAACAGCTTCATCTGCCTGTGGCAAGGCTGAGGAAATTGTAAAAACTCCTTTAAAAAATCACTATTCTTTGCCGATTTAATAAAATAACAGTAAATTTGCGATAGGCGTTATTGGGCGTAATATACTCAATGACTGCACTGAATTTATATAAAAGAACAGGCTATGTCAAAACCGCATGTAACTATTGAAGAGGTAAAAGAGGATCTTCGCTATCTGCGTCTGCTGGCTCGTGACTTTCCTACAGTTTCGAGCGTGACGACGGAAATCATAAATCTTGAGGCAATACTTCATCTTCCAAAGCCTACCGAACATTTTCTTGCCGACCTTCATGGTGAGGACGAGGCATTCCAGCATATATTGAGGAATGCTTCGGGTAACATCAAACGCAAGGTGAACGAGCTTTTCGGAAATACTATAACAGCCGAAGAGAAAAAGGACCTCTGCACTCTCATATACTATCCCGAACAGAAACTGAAGCTTGTGAAACAGGCCGACATAGACCTCAACGCCTATTATGCATGCTCGCTCAACCGTCTTATAGTGGTTTGCAGGAACGTCTCTTCGAAGTATACCCGTTCAAAGGTACGCAAGAGCCTTCCCGAAGAGTATGCCTACATTATCGAGGAACTTATGCACGAGGCCAACGACTTCCTGAACAAGCAGGCATATTTCAATGTGATTGTCGAGACCATTATAGGTACAGGACGCGCCGACCACTTCATCACGGCTCTCTGTTATCTTATCCAGCGTCTTGTCATTGACCGTCTGCACATATTGGGCGACATCTTTGACCGTGGCCCAGGCGCTCATCGTATCATGGACGCTTTGTGTGAGTATCACCATCTTGACATAACATGGGGTAACCACGATGTTTTGTGGATGGGTGCGGCGGCTGGAAACACATGCTGTATCGCAAGTGTCCTCAGACTGTCTTTGCGTGACGCCAATACAAAGACCCTTGAAGACGGTTACGCTATAAATATGGTGCCTCTTGCCACTTTCGCAATGGAACAGTATGCCGACGACCCGTGCGAAATATATCAGCCTCGTGTAGATGAGGAACGTACCAACTTCACAGAAAAGGATGTACGCCTCATAGCTCAGATGCACAAGGCGATATCGGTGATAGAGTTCAAATTGTCGGGACAGATAGCCATGCAGCATCCCGAATGGAACATGACGGACCGTTGTCTTATGGAATTCATAGACAAGGAGAGGGGCGTAATAACTATCGATGGCAAGGATTACGAGATGAAGGATAAACTGTGGCCTACGCTTGACCCGGCAAACCCTTATGCTCTTACTCACGAGGAGCAGGATGTGATAGACCGCTTGCGTCACTCTTTCGTGCGCAGCGAGCGTCTGCAGTCGCATGTGAACTGCCTGCTTATGCGTGGCGGAATGTATGCGATATACAATTCGAATCTCATGTTCCATGCTGCCGTTCCAATCAACGAGGACGGCTCAATGCGTGAGGTGGTATTTGACGGCGTGCCCGTAAAAGGAAAAGAACTGATGAAAAAGGTCGAGCGTATGGCGCGTACGGCCTTTGACAATGATGTGGAGGAGTCTGTACGCGACAGATACGCCGACTTCTTCTGGTACTTGTGGTGCGGCCCGGAATCGCCTCTTTTCGGAAAGGCCAAGATGGCTACGTTCGAACGTTATCTGCTCGATGACAAAGAGGTGCAGAAAGAGCCCAAAGGATGGTATTATATCTTGCGTGACAATGCCGACGTGTGCGACGGCATACTGGACGAGTTCGGTGTGAAAGGCTCGCATCGTCATATCATAAACGGTCACGTCCCCGTGCGTGTGGGCAAGGGCGAGACGCCTATCAAGGCCGACGGCCGCCTTATGGTCATCGACGGCGGTTTTTCTCGTGTATACCATAACAGGACCGGCATCGCCGGCTATACCCTCGTTTATCACAGTCGCGGATTCGAGCTTGTTCAGCACGCTCCGTTCACATCGACCGAGGAGGCTATTCTCAACGGTACCGACATTCACAGCACTACCAAAATCGTAGAGATGATGGGCGAACGAGAGATGGTGCGTGACACAGACATAGGGCGCGGCATAATGGTCAAGATCGCCGACCTTGAGCGTCTTCTGGCAGCCTACCGCAAAGGCGTTATTAAAGAAAGACTTCAATAATTGAAAACAGATACTTTATGAAAGCGATTGTAAGTGTTATAATGGGAAGCACATCCGACCTTCCCGTAATGAAAAAGGCCACGGACTTCCTTAACGAAATGAAGGTGCCGTTCGAAGTGAACGCTCTTTCGGCACATCGTACTCCCGAGGCTGTCGAGGCTTTCTCGAAAGGCGCTAAGGAGCGTGGAGTGAAGGTTATCATTGCTGCTGCAGGAATGGCAGCTCATCTTCCGGGCGTAATTGCCGCCAGCACCACGTTGCCTGTGATTGGCGTGCCCATCAACAGTACTCTCGATGGAATGGACGCTCTCTTGGCGATAGTGCAGATGCCTCCGGGAATACCTGTTGCCACGGTTGGCGTGAACGCATCGTTGAATGCGGCTATTCTTGCTGTAGAGATGTTGTCTCTTTCCGATGAGGCTCTTGCTGCCCGTCTTGCCGAATACAAGGACAATCTCAAGAAAAAGATTGAAAAGGCCAATGAGGATTTGAAAGAACTTCAGTACGAGTTTAAGACAAATTGATATGGACATATTCAATTATACCCGCCGTCCGACCGTCGAGGTTAATGTAGGGGGCGTAAAAATAGGCGGCGGTCATAGCGTCAAGGTACAGTCGATGACGAATACCGGCACTATGGATACCGAGGGCAGCGTCGAACAGGTGATACGTATTGCCGATAAGGGCGGTGAACTTGTGCGTCTGACAACGCAAGGCAGCCGTGAGGCTGTAAATCTCGGCAATATCAAGCAGCGGCTTGCCGCGCGAGGATGCTATGTGCCTCTTGTGGCAGACGTCCATTTCAACGCGTCGGTTGCCGACATCGCCACGAAATATGCCGACAAGATACGTGTAAATCCCGGCAATTATGTCGATACGGCACGTACGTTCAGACATATCGAATATACCGACGCCGAATATGCCGACGAGCTCAGACGTCTGCGTGAGCGGTTTGTCGTCTTTCTTAATCTTTGCAAGGCCGAGGGCAAGGCTGTCCGCATAGGCGTTAATCACGGCTCGCTCAGCGACAGGATAATGAGCCGTTACGGTGATACTCCCTCTGGGGTTGTCGAATCGTGCATGGAGTTTTTGCGTATATGCCGTGACGAGAATTTCAATGATGTTGTCGTCTCTATAAAGACAAGCAACACGTCAATGATGGTCACTACGGTGCGTCGTCTTGTAAGAGTTATGAACGAGGAGGGTATCAGCTATCCTCTTCATCTTGGCGTTACAGAGGCCGGAGATGCCGAGGACGGCAGAATAAAGAGTGCCGTAGGCATTGGCGCCCTGCTTGCCGACGGTATTGGCGACACTCTTCGTGTATCTCTTGCCGAGGCTCCCGAGAACGAGATTCCTGTAGCGAAGGAGCTGGTGAATTATGTAACGTCACGTTCAAGGCACGATGCCATAGAGGCTGCCGTGTACGACGGATTCGACTATGAGGAGCCGCAGCGTCGCAAGAGCGAGGCCGTAGGCGTTATAGGCGGCGATAACGTTCCGGTAGTGGTGGGCTTTGCAACGGAAGACAAGGACGTCGTTCCCGACTTCATTGCTGACGACGTAAAAGTATGCGGCATATCATCGGCCGCCGACGGTGACTTCGTTGCCGTTGAATACAAGGACCTGACTGCCGAAAATATTTCAAAGCTCAAATCGTTGAATAATATAGTTCTGGTTGCATCGACCTCTCATGTAAACCCTGTCGGTGAGCTAAGGGCTGTCGTTCATACGTTGTGCAACAATGGAGTGGACGCTCCTGTAATCATTCGCCGTTCGTACGACGAGCCCTCGATAGAGTCTTTGAGAATAAAGGCGTCTGCCGACTTGGGCGTTCTGCTCATCGACGGCCTTGTCGATGGCGTGTGGATAGAGAATAGTGCATGTGGCGAGGAAATAAACTCCATTTCTTTCGGAATTCTTCAGGCGACGAGGGCCCGCATAAGCAAGACCGAATATATCGCATGTCCGGGTTGCGGACGCACGATGTACGACCTGCAAGGAACCCTGGCGCGGATAAAGGCCGCTACATCTCATTTAAAAGGACTTAAGATTGGCGTTATGGGTTGCATCGTGAATGGCCCCGGCGAAATGGCCGACGCCGATTACGGTTATGTGGGGGCTGCGCGGGGCAAAGTGTCGCTCTACCGCCGCAAAGAGTGTGTCGAAAAGAATATTCCCGAAGAGAATGCCATAGAAAAACTGTTGGAACTTATCGGGAACGACAAGAAAAAAACTGCAGAGTAACGTGCGGCGTTTAACGATTAATGGAACCGTAGGGGCAGATCGATGTGTCTGCCCTTCTTTTGTTTAAGTATGGTCTAATGCTTTGATACACTCCTCTTTATTGTCAATTTTAGACTCTCAGCTCTTAACACAGACAGCCCGCATGCGGGCTGTCTGTGTTTTTACATATTTTATATTAAAGGTACAAAAGTACAGAAACAAAATGAAGAGCGGTTTTGTTTAATATTCAGTATTTATTTATTAAGACATATAGCATTGGATACTGCAAAATTCAGGAGAGAACTTCTTGAGGTTCAATCGGAGCTTCAGCGCTTTGC
>JAZNPP010000006.1:0-6103 GCA_045589695.1 Bacteroidaceae bacterium | reverse complement strand
GGGTGTAACGCCCAATGCGGCGGCCAAATTAACAAATTTCACGCGCTCGTCAATCAGCATTTCTTTGAGTTCAATACCCGTCATACAATAAAAATTTAGCATTTTAACAAAATTTAACATTAAAAATAAAGGATATGTCTTTATTTTTATATAACTTTGTATTGCACAAAGCAATAAACATTGTATGTTACATTGTTTATTACAAAGTTATAAACTTTTTCAAAATTGAGATATATGCCAACACAAAAAAATTACACCGCCGAGGAGCGAATCCTATTTCGCACGGGGGTTGCGCTATTAGCGCTAATCCCGATAGCGTACACACTTGAGGCGTTAAGCCTCATGGTGTATGCAAAAGTAGTTTACGGCATTATGGCCGTGATTTGTTTCATTGGATTTTACAAAGGTCTTAAAACTCTAAAACATGGAAATTAACGCACAAACTTACTACAACGAGCTTAGCCGGGGCGAGAAGCGCTCCATGGTGCTCAAGTTGGCGGAGGAGTGCCATATCCACCCCAACACCGTTATCCTCTACCTGAGAGGAAAGAAGAAGCCCGGACCATTAACCGCGGTAAAAATGGCAGAAACTATCGGATTGCCCACAAAAGAGTTGTTCCCGAATGTAGAATTATAAGATATGACACGTCAAGAGATTGCCGATATTATTTCGCAGACGGTGGAGATCACCGTTCGACGAATCGTCAAGGAATTAATACCAACCAATGACGAAATCAGCGTGCGTAAGGCCGAGGAGCTTTACGGACGTGCGGAGATTCGTGCGCTTATCCGCGACAATAAGATTCGCACCCGCAGAACCGGCAGTGCCAGGAATTCAAAGATAGTGCTTAGCCGTTCGGAGATACTAACCGCCCTTGCAGGCCATACAGCCTTATAGGGCTTAGCGCTCCCTTTTACGAGGTTGGGTTAACCTCGGTCGTTCTTTACATTCAATACACGGAAGCAATATTACGTGAAAGTTAGGTATGCGATTCCAGCTTTAATCATTTTCAGGGGTTCGAATCCCCGGGGAGCGACAAGATGATTTATTAACCAATTTATTAACAAAAAAATGAGGATTACAAAAATTAAATTCGAGAATTGGAGAGGATTCCGAGGGGTGTCGGAATACGATCTAAGCGGCGTGGTAGCGATATCTGGCCGCAACGGCCTGGGTAAATCAACTTTTGCCGATGCTGTTAGTTTTGTTCTTTGCGGATGCAATGCCGCAGGCGTTACAGACTTTGAGCGTCGCCCGGTGGCCGACAAACAACCAATGCGCGGAGGTGTGTACGCAGTTACATTGACCGTAGAGAATGACGGCGAAGTTACCACCCTTACACGTGGAGAGCGTGACGTGGAAACACGCAAGCGCGGAAGCGTCGAAACGACCTATCGCTCGGAGGGCATTAGAGAGGTTGACGGCGTTCCGGTGAGCGTGGCCGAGTTCGACGCCGCCATTGCGAAGTATTGCAACGGACAACAGGTTAAGGGGCTAACATTTGCCGACTGGATCTTCGGACTTCCCGTTAATCAACGCCGTGCCTACCTATTGGGCCTTGTTGACGGAATGGAGCGTGCACAAATCGAAGCACGTGCAAGCCTGGAGAGTGGTAATATCACAACCGAATTCAAGGAGGGCGAAACTGCGGCGATGTTCAAGAAGCGAGTTGTTGCCCGCGTATCTGAGATGAAAAAAGAGAGTGAAAGCAACACCGCCAAGATTGAGGAGAATTTCGCCCAACTAACAAACGTAACCGCCCCGACAGATGGGGAAATTAAGGCTGTTAACGCCGAGCTTTCGGCCGTTAAGACCGCCAAGGCGAGCGAGGAGGTAACGAAGCACCTTGCCGAGATTAACCGCCTCGAGAGAGAAAAAGCGGAGTATATCGCCAAGATTCGCGAGGAGAACGAAAAAACCATTGCCGACCTTAAGAAGAAGCGCAATGATTACAGTTTCAAGCTCGACAACCTGAAATACGAATTGCGCCGTAATGACGGCGACTTAACCCGCCTCAATCAAGAGCGGGAGGAGTTGGCCAAGAAGTTCAATGACGCGAAAGTCGCGTACAGCGAGGCACGCGCAGCGTTGGCCGATGTCCCTGAAATTCCTATAATCTGCCCTTGCTGCGGACAGACTATCCCCGACCACTTGCGCGAGGAGTGGCAAGCGAAAGAGGTTGCCAAGATTACCGAGGAGAAGAATGGCAAATTACAACTTATTCTCCGCAACGCCGAGAACGTGAAAACGAAACTCGATAGCAACGCAAAGCAAGTCGAGGAGCTCAACAGCAAGCAAACCAAGATTACCGACGAGATAACCGCTGTTGAGGTTAATGTTAAAAAGATTGCCGACGAAATGAAAGAATATGAAGCCGTTATCGAGCTGGCAGAGGCTACTGACTACATGGCCGAGCGTCAAGATCAGATTGACTACCACCGAAGACAGATCCAACGTATCGAGGAGGCAGGAGCGAGCGATGAGGAAGAGAAGAAGCGCCGCGTTGCCGAGTTGCAACAGAAGTTACAAGAGCTACAGGAGGCAAAAACTAAGGCGGAAGCGGACAACAAGCGTCGGGCACGCATTCTTGAGTTGCAGGAGGCAAACAAACGCATTGCCGACGAAATTGCCTCAGCTGAGCAAAAGAAGATGCGCGCGGAGCAGTATGAGCGCCTATTGGCGGAGGGTATAACCGACAGTGTTAACGCCAGGTTCCCCGCCGGTATTCAGTGGGTATTCTCGGAGGAGCAAGTCAACGGCGGAATTAACGACGTGGCCGAAGCATACGTTAACGGTGTCAACATTCGCGACATTAACAACGCTGATAAGATTAAATCGAAGCTCGCAATTACCGTAGCGCTTCAAGATGCGCACGGTGTAAACGTGCCTATCTTTGTCGATAACGCCGAGAGCGTTAACGACTTCCCATGTTACGGCGATGCACGCCAGATCATTAGACTCGAGGTGTCGGATGAGGAACAACTAACATTTCAACAATCATTTTAATTCAAAATATTATGACAACACAAAAAAACACCTTACAGGCTAAGCCTGTGCAGAGTAACCGTGAAAAGATGCGCAGTTTGATTGCAACCCCCGATATCGTGGAAATGTTCAAGCAGGCGGTAGGAAAAAATGCCGGAGCGTTCTTAACCTCAATAATTGAGATATATAACGGTGATGCGAAGTTGCAGCTCTGCAACCCGGGCGACGTTATCCGTGAGGCGATGAAAGCCGCAACACTCGGCTTGCCATTGAGCAAGGCGCTCGGAATGGCCTACATCATCCCATATGACACCAATGTCAAGGACCTCAACGGCACCTGGCGTAAAGTCATGAAGCCGAATTTTCAACCAGGCTATAAGGGGATTCTAACCCTTTGCCAACGCACAGGGCTCTACGCCTGCATAAACGACGGACCAGTATATGAGGGAGAATTGAAGAAAGTTGATAAGTTGAGCGGAGAAATTGACCTATCGGGCGAGCGTAAGAGCGATAAGGTGATAGGCTATTTCGCTTACATCCGTCTAATTAACGGATTCTCGAAGACTTACTACGCGACTGTCAGACAGATTGCCGAGCACGCCAAGATGTTTGGCAAAGGACTTGCGAGAGAGGTTACGGTTGATGCCCTTGTAGAGATTGCTAACAAGCCGATAGATCCGAACGCGAAACAGAGCGTCGGTTGGCTCGGAAACTTCGAGGCTATGGCGCGTAAAACTTGCTTATTGAAAGTGACGGATTACACACCTAAGCGTATCGATGATCTGCAACTTGATGCAATTATACAGAGTGCTGAGCAGGCAGGTGCTCAGGCTTACGATGATACTATGGCCGATTACCAGGAGGTCGAGGAGGTTGCGAATGAGCCTCAAGCCATTGCGGAGACTTCCGAGGCAACAGCTCCGGCACCTCAACCGAAAGCAGCTCCACGCCCTGAACCTATGGATATGAGCAAGTATTCAGACTTCGCCGAGAATGACCAAAAGGCGGCTAATTTATTCGGTTAAGGTTATGAGGTTGGAGATATTAGGCAGTAGTAGCCACGGCAACGGCTACATACTTACGGACACGGATGGCCGAGCCCTCGCCATTGAAGCGGGGGCGCAAGCCTCCGACTATATCCGCGACATTATGCCGTCGCAATATGCAGGGGTATTAATTACCCACGAGCACAAAGATCATGCGTGTAGCGCGCTGCGATTGGCTGTTCAATATTCTATTCGTCCGATAGCGACACCGGGCACACTTGATGCACTCGGTATTCCCAAGGTCGTAACCTATCCAGTAGATACGAGCGCACTCATTGACGGTTGGCGCATCACCCCCGTAAGGGTTAAGCATGACGCCGCAGATCCGTGCGCGTTCATTATCGAGAGGAGCGGGCAAAAGATTCTATTCGCAACCGATTTGTGTGAGTTCCCCGATATCTCGCATGAGCTGTTAGAGGGACTTACCGTCGTGATGATTGAGGCTAACTATTGCCCAGAGATTGCAATTCGTGGCGGGGGAAATAAAACACACCTCGACCGCGTAAGCGCATCGCACTTATCGATACAGCAGGCGGAGAGAGCTGTTAAGGCACTCGCCAACGGCTACCCGGTTGAATGTGTGGTACTCCTGCATCTATCGCACGACAATAGCAACGAAGCAGAATTCAAGCGACGCATTGAAGCTGTAGCGCCTGCCGCTCGCGTGTATGTTGCCGACAATGGTGTAATTATTAACAATCTTAATATTTGGTGATTATGGCTAAGAAAATGGGCTCACATTACTTTCCTCACGACTTCGGCGCCCGTAACGACACAAAGCTTGTTAATGTCATGATGGATCACGGAGTTGCCGGTATCGGCGTCTATTGGTGCATCATAGAAATGTTGTATGAGGAGGGCGGTGAGTTGTCTTTAGCTGCGAGCAAGCACATTGCATTTGCACTACACGTTTCGCACGAGGTAGTTGATGGCATTATTCGCGATTTCGGGTTGTTCAGTAACGACGGAGCTAACTTCTGGAGTAACGCCGTAAATGAGCGTATAGAGAAGCGGATGGAGATCGCGCAGAAGCGCCGCGACGCAATCGCCAAAAGATGGGGAAAAGAGGAAAATAATACAAATGTATCGGAAAGTGAATACAAAAGTAATACAAATGTATCGGAAACAGATACTATTGAACCCGAAAACGGTACAAAGAAAAGTAAAGAAAAGAAAAGGAAAGAAAAGGAAAGAAAAGTAAATGATTTAAGTAATTTAAATAATAATGTTGTTTTGTGCAAAAATTCGGAAAGTGCCGCCGATGGCGACACAAAACAACAGGATAAAAGAGAGATCGAAAGATATTTTTTTGTAGAGCGTCGTTGGATTCAGGCGGAAAGGATTGCCGAGCGCTTTTGGAACCTGAATGCCTCGTTCGATTGGCAGACGGCAAAAGGCAAGGTTAAGAATCCGATATATGCGGCCAAGTTGTGGAAGCCCGCCCCCGAGGAGATGGGCGGCCACGCTTGCGACAACAAGCTCCTTGCCGGAAAGTACTTCGATTTCGTTAAGAGTGTTGAGCACCTACACCCGGAGGCGTGGAAGTTGTTGCGCGAGTTCAACAATATTCAAGTTGAAACTGACGGCACGATTATCACGTATAACGACAGCACGGCGGGCGATATCCTCGACACGATTCTAATTAATAACCGAGAAACCGCATTTAGGGCGTTTAGGGCGAGTTTTGGAGCAAAAAAGATAAGTTACCTTACCAATGAATAAAAATGCGCCACAACGCACGAAAAGTGGTTAAATTTTAAAATTAAATACAATGAACAACACAAAAATTCAAATCAAAACAATTTGGGGTTCGGTGCTATTCGAGCACAAGAGCGAGAATGCGACAATTAAGGATGCAGTTATTAAGGCTGTTGATAGCGGCGCCAACCTAATAGGCGCCGACCTAAGAGACGCCAACCTAATAGGCGCCGACCTAAGAGACGCCAACCTAAGAGACGCCAACCTAATAGGCGCCGACCTAAGAGACGCCGACCTAATAGGCGCCAACCTAAGAGACGCCAACCTAAGAGACGCCAACCTAAGCGGCGCCAACCTAATAGGCGCCGACCTA
>JAZNPP010000005.1:0-47093 GCA_045589695.1 Bacteroidaceae bacterium | reverse complement strand
ATTGTCCAATGGCGGGCCACGCCTTCGGGTAGCTTTAGAGAGCCGGTGGATTACAAAGGACAGGAGCCCTCAAATCTTGTATTCTCGGAGTTTCGTCGTTCTATTCTGTACAGCAAAACTTTTTTATTCTCTCTCTATTATCTCAAAAGGCACTCTTACCGAAACTCCGCTCTTCATCATATCCATGATGTTGGGATATATGCGCTCTTTGAAGCTCTCCCAGCTTCGTTGCTCCATGCGGCTCCAGCCTGCCTCGGCTATTGCCATGCCGCGAGGGTACATCATGTATGTAAGTCTGTTGATCTCTTTTATGGCTTCGGCCCACAAGGTCGCCATAACTCCTTGAATATGCGCCTGCTCATCGTGCGGCAGTCCGTAGCCGGGGTCGAGGGCGTATGATTGTTCGAGCGTGGTTACGGGCATGCCCCAGTTGTTGAATTCCGGGAGGTCGCCGGGGTATTGCGGGTAGTCGAGGTACGCATGTTCGCCTGGCGCCATTATAAGCTTGTGGCCGTTCTTGTGTGTCAGTTCTATGCACTTGGGGGTGAGGGCGTTACGCCATGTGACAAGAGTGACGTCGGCCGGATAGGGGAAGAGGTAATCGTTTGCGGGTGGCCAAATATTGTCAAGCTCGCACCACATTATAGCCTCTTTGCCGTTCTTCCGTACAATCTCAAGCATGCGGCCGAAGAACGGTATCATAAGCTGCGACGGCTTGGTATAGCCCTCTTCACGCATCATGGCAAGGCAGTCGTCGCATTTTGCCCAGTTCTCTTTTACTGCGGCCTCGTCGCCGCCTATGTGAATTCTTTTCGACGGAAAGAGCCGCGACACCTCTTTTATTATATCTTCATATATCTTGTAGACGCTGTCATTGCGCGCGCAAAGCATCATGTTCGTGGTCCTGCCAAGCTCTTTTTTCTCGTTTTGGCGGAACGGGCATCCAAGCTCAGGATAGGCTGCAAGAATAGCTACTGAATGACCGGGAATGTCTAGTTCGGGTATAACCTCGATGTTTCTTTCGGCGGCATATGCGACAATCTCTTTTATATCTTCGTGAGTGTAAAATCCGTTGTCGCTGTCTTCTCTGCCGCTGTCGGTGCGTTTCGCTCCAATCCCGGTCAGCGACGGGCGGCTCTTTATCTCTATCCGCCATCCCTGATCGTCGGTCAAGTGCAGCTGCAGCGCGTTGAATTTGAAGCGTGCCATCTGGTCTATGAAGAATTTTACATCCTTTACGGGAATGAAGTGGCGAGCGGGGTCTATCATTACGGCACGGAACGGGTAGCGGGGCTTGTCGTCGATGCTTATATGCTCAATCTTGTTCTGGAATGTGTTTCTTACGTCGCCGCAAAAAATTTGGTCAAGGGTCTGCAATGCCATGAATAATGCGCCCTCGTCGTGTCCTTTTATGAAAATTCCTTTTGAATTGACATTTAGAGTGTAATGCTCCTTGTCGGGCAGTGATTCGTCAATGTCTATGCTTATGATGTTCCTCTTTTGACCGTTGCGTATTTCAGGCACAAGCCGCGTGTGTCTCTCGATTATGCGTCTAAGCTCTTCGATGACGAATGCATCTTTGTTCAGAGAACTTTTAATGGCTGTTTTGCCGTTCAGTTGTAATGTCTTGCCGTCTTTGCTCGTTTCAATGTTATTGGGCATTGGCAACAGCGCCGAAAGGTTATCCTGTGCTGATGTACCGGTGAAAACGAATAAAACGATTATTATTGCGTATATTCTTTTCGCTTCTTTCATTGTTTTTCAAGTGCTATTTCTTGATATTCAGTTTGTCGAGAGCCTTGCGGTACTTGCGGGCGTTGGCGTTATGTTCGTCGAGTGTCTTGGCAAAATTGTGCTTGCCCGAAAAATCCTCTTTGGCACACATGTATAAAAAGTTGTGCTTCTTGTAGTTAAGTACGCTCTCTATTGCCTGAACGGTAGGTATGCGTATGGGGCCGGGTGGCAGTCCTTTGTGTTTGTAGGTGTTGTAGGGAGAATTGACCTCAAGGTCCTTGTTCAGAATTCTCTTGCGTGCAGGGTCGCCGATAGCGAATTTCACGGTGGGGTCGGCCTGCAAGGGCATGCCTTTTTTCAAGCGGTTTATATACATTCCTGCGACAATAGGCTTCTCTTCATCGCTGTTTGTCTCTTCGTCGATGATTGAGGCGAGTGTGGCTACCTCTTCGGGCGACAAGCCTATTTTCTTCGCTTTGGCCGTACGGGAATCGTTCCAGAACTTCCGTCTCTCTTCCATAAGACGTATCATCACCCTTTCCGGCTTTATGTCCCAATAGACTTCGTATGTGTTAGGTATGAACAATGACGGCAGAGTCTCTTCGCTGTATCCTATCTTTTTGTAATATATCGGGTTGGAAAAAAACTCCTCAAGCTCAGCCGAGTCGAGCATCAGCTGTCTGCTTATTGTACCTGCCAAATTTTGCAATGTTCGTGTAGAAGGCACTACCAGCTTGACCGGTGTCTGTTCATTGCTGACAATGCGGCGGTAGATGGAATGCATGTTGTCCCCGTCCTTTATGGCGAACTTTCCGCTGCGTTGGCGTTTGTCGAAGTTGTTGTGTTCCGCTAAAATACTGAATCCCTCGGCAGAGCCGGCACCGGCTATTTCTTCGATTTTTTTTATCACGGTAGCGGAATTGTCCTTCGGAGTTATATATATGTATTCTGTCTGTTCAAGTTCTACTGTGTCGAGTTTGACATTGTAGTATGTCCTGAACATCAACGCTGCGACGCAGCACGCGGCAGCGGCTGAGACGATTATGACAGTTCTAAAAATTTTGCCAACTTTCATTATATTTAATTGTTTAATTGTATGCGGATATTGATCAATGCGAATCCTCGTGTTTTCAGGGTAGTTCAAAGATACGGTTTTTCGCCATAATCTCAAACTAATTCCTTGTTTACCCTGTGGATGATGTTTTTTTTTATGATTTTGTATTGAATTAGGTTAATCTTTTATATATTTGCATTATATTTGAATAAGTGTATCATTAGCAAGATAATAAATTATTTTAACGATATGGAAACTACAAAAATCAAGCCTTTCGCAATTCTGATATTGCTGGCCGTAATGGCTTTCGCTTCTTGTACTTCGTATAAGAAAGTGCCGTATTTGCAGAACAGCAAGGATTTCAAATCATCGGAGCAGGCTTCTGCCGTTCAGGAGCCTGTAATTCAGCCGCACGACTTGCTTACTATCTCTGTGGTCAGTTCCCAGAACCAGCAGGCAGCTATGAGCTACAATCTGATAACTCCTATTGATAATAGTTATACTAAATCCTTGGCAACACAGCCTACGTTGCAGAATTATGTTGTTGATGCCAACGGCTGCGTTATAATTCCGAACGTGGGCAAGGTGTCATTGTCGGGGCTTACTATTCCACAGGCCGAGGCTTTGGTGCTTGAAAAGGTAAAGGGCGCTTTCAACGAGCTGCCGACCGTTGTAGTACGTTTCGTGGATTACAAGATATCTGTGCTCGGCGAGGTCAATTCACCGGGTACTTTCACTATAAAGAACGGTAAGGTGAACGTGTTGCAGGCTTTGGCTTTGGCAAGAGACTTGACAATATACGGAATGCGTGATAATGTCAAAATCATACGTGAAGACGCCGACGGAGTAAAGAATGTTTATGAGATAAATCTGAATGACGCCTCTTTGCTTGATTCGCCTTACTATTATCTGCAGCAGAACGATGTTGTGTACGTGACGCCCAACAAGTCAAAGGCTAAGGGCTCAGATGTGGGCTCGACAACCTCGTTGTGGTTCTCGGGTACATCAATCGTAATATCTTTGGTATCATTATTGTATAATATTATAAACTAAATCGTTATGCAGGAAAATAATAATATGACAAATAATGCAGTTGAGGAAGAGGGTCTGGATATCGGTAAAATCCTTATGTCGTTCCTTTCACATTGGAAACTGTTTGTAATAAGCATAGTTGTTTGTCTTGCATTCGCTGCAGCGCATCTTTACTTTGCTGTTCCTCAGTATCGTGTCACTTCTAAAATTCTTCTTTCCGACGACGAGAGAGGCTCTTTCTCTTCTCAGGCCGACATGCTTGCCGACTTCGGTTACCAGATGGGCGGCTCGAATGTAGAGAATGAGATAGAGGTGATAAATTCAATGTCGGTGGCACGCGGCGCAGTGTTGAGTTCAGGCGTTTACGTGAATTATACCAAGTTGGGCATAAAGGATATGCCTATATACAAAAAGGCAAGTCCCGTGAATGTCGAAGTTCCTCTTTCCGTGTTGTCGGAAATGAAAGCCCCTATCGACATCTATTTTACATTTGACGGCGAAAACCCGGTAAAGGTGAGATATACATACGTGAATGAGAGCTTAGGCATCGATGTTGAAACGGAAGATGTCGAGATTGCCTCTTTCCCTTACAGCCTGAATACAGTTGCCGGTAAAGTTCTCGTTAATGACATGAGAAAGCCTGTTACGGAGGTGAAGGCCGATGAAGAGGAGGAGCCTTTCAAGTGCGAACTCAAGGTTTCGGTAAATCAGCTTGAGGCTACGGCGCGCAGCTACATGTCACGTTTGGCCGTCGCTCCCGTGTCTAAGACATCGTCGGTGGCGGTGCTGGCGATAAACACTCCGGTGCCCGATGAAGGCATTGATTACTTGAATGCGGTAATCGAAAGCTACAACAACGTGACGAATGAGGACAAACGTCAGGTAGCTCGCCAGACCGAAGAGTTCATAAACGGACGTCTTGACCTTTTGAGAGTTGAACTCGCCGAAAAAGAGGGACATCTTGCACAGTATAAAAGAGACAATAATCTTATTGACCCTAAGCTGGACGCTCCTCAGGTAGTTCAGAACAGAGCGGCTTATGTAAAACAGCTCGAAGAGCTGGACATGATGATAGAGTCTTCAAAATATTTGAATGACTTTGTAAACAATCCTGCTAATGACATGAAGGTTATACCGACAACTTTCGGTATGACAATAGACCAATCTCTGTTGCTTCTTATCAATAATTATAATAAGGAGGTTATTGAGAGAAACGGTCTTTTGCTTACGGCAAGTGCCGATAACCCGCTTCTGAAGTCCGCTACATCAAGAGTCAAGGCCATGCAGGAGGATTTGAGAATAGCTCTCAATGCCCTTGACAAGTCTTTGGCTTTGCAGCGTGACGCAATTTCCATGCTTGTGGACAATTATACCGACCGTTTCGAGATGTCGCCTGAAATAGAACGCGAGCTGCTGGCTTTGACACGCGAGTGCGGCATCAAGTCCGACCTTTATGTAATGTTGCTGCAGAAGTACGAGGAGAATGCTCTGAGCCTTGCGGTAACGGCGGACAATCTTCGTTGCATTGACGCTCCTACTGTAGGCGGCGCAGTTTCGCCCAATCATAAAATGGTGATACTCATCGCTCTGTTTATGGGCTTGGCTATACCTGCCGCATATGTGTATATAGTAATGACGCTCCAGACAAAGCTGACGTCGGTCGATGAAATTATAAAACTTATAAATGTTCCTCATGTGGGTACAACTCCGATTATCGAGGGTTTCAAAGGGGGCCGAGGCACTGTTATTGTCAAGAAGAATGTAAACGATGTCGTGACGGAGTCGTTCAGGACTATACGTACCAACCTGCAGTTCCTTATGAAAAATACATCGGGCAAGGTCGTGATGTTTACTTCTACTACATCGGGCGAGGGCAAGACTTTCGTGGCTTCTAATATGGCTGCAAGTATGGCTCTTCTTGGCAAAAAGGTACTGCTCATGGGATGCGACATCCGTCGTCCCCGTTTGGCCGAAGTCTTTGACTTTGACAGGAACGTTGAGGGCTTGACATCGTATCTCGTTGCTGATCCGGAGGAGGTTTCCATACTTGACAAGAATATCATTAAGTCTAAACAGGTTGAGGGGCTTGACCTTCTGCCTGCGGGTATCGTACCGCCTAACCCGGCAGAACTGTTGGCTGGCAATAACCTTGACAAGGCTTTGGAGTATCTTAAGAGCAAGTACGACTTTATTGTCATAGATTCCGCTCCTGTGGGTCTTGTGTCCGATTCTTTGCTTATCAACCGTGTGGCGGACGCTGTAGTGTATGTGCTTCGTCTCAACTATTCTCACAAAGAGGATACCGAGTTCCTCAAACTGTTGCTTGCCGAAGGCAAATTGACGAATGTCTCAGTTCTGGTGAACGGTGAGGATTTGAAACGCAAGGTATACAAGTCGGGACGTTATGGAAGCCGCCGATATGCCGGTTACGGTTATACCATCCGCTACGGTTACGGATATAACGAAGGAAACGAAATCAAAAAGAAGTAAACAGGGCAGATTATTTCAGCTTCTTTTGAAGTTTGCTTTCCTGTTTTATTGTTACATAAAAAAAAAGAGCTACCTTTGCACTCCGGAATAGAGAGCCTTTGTAGTTGGGATGATGATGGGTTTGTTGAAGGAAAAATATTCTAAGTATGATTTGCCGCAGCGCTTTATGGCAATGGGGGTCTATCCTTACTTTCGCAGTATTGAGAGCGAACAGGATGCCGAGGTGGTTATGGGCGGCAAGAGAGTGCTGATGTTCGGGTCTAATTCATATATGGGTTTGACCAATCATCCGCGAATAAAGGAGGCGGCGATAGCCGCTGTCCGCAAGTACGGCACCGGTTGTGCAGGGTCGCGCTTCTTGAACGGAACGCTTGATATACATCTGCAGCTTGAAAATGAGCTTGCTCAGTTCGTCGGAAAGGACGAGGCTCTTGTGTATTCAACGGGTTTCCAGGTGAATTTGGGTGTCTTGTCCTGCATAACGGGACGTAAGGATACGATAATTTGCGACGAACTTGACCACGCTTCGATAGTCGACGGAAGACGCCTGTCTTTCTCCAATGTCAGGAAATATCGTCATAACGATATGGAGAGGCTCGAAAGAGAATTGCAGGAATGCGATCCGGCTACAATAAAGATGATTGTCGTAGACGGAGTTTTCAGCATGGAGGGCGATATAGCCAATCTGCCCGAAATAGTACGCTTGAAGAAGAAGTACAATGCGAGCATTTTCGTTGATGAAGCACATGGCTTAGGGGTACTTGGACATCAAGGGCGAGGAACAGCCGACCATTTCGGTCTTACTGACGATGTTGATCTTCTCATGGGAACGTTCAGCAAGTCTTTGGCCTCGATAGGCGGTTTTGTCGCAGGTGATAAGGAGGTTATAAATTATATACGTCATAACTCCCGTTCGTATATATTCAGCGCCAGCAACACTCCTGCTGCTACAGCCGCGGCTCTTGAAGCATTGCATATAATACAGGAAGAGCCCGAGAGGCTCGATAATTTGTGGAATATCACAAATTACACTCTCTCGAACTTCCGTGAACTTGGTTTTGAGATAGGCAATACATCGACGCCTATTATACCTATTTATATAAGGGATACCGACAAAACGTTTTTGGTGACTAAGATGCTGTGGGACGCGGGCGTTTTTGTAAATCCGGTTGTACCGCCGGCATGTTCGCCGCAAGATACGTTGATACGCTTCTCGCTTATGGCGACGCATACTAAAGAGCAGATTGACCGTGCTGTTGAAATTATGGTGCCTATATTCAAGAAGCTTGAGATAATTTGATTTTTACCGGTTTTCGGGGTGTAGCGCAGTTGGTAGCGCATCTGGTTTGGGACCAGGGAGTCGCAGGTTCGAATCCTGTCACCCCGACAGCCGTAAGGCGGCAATGCTTTTGACGGGAAACATCGCCGAAAGGCCGAAGGGCCGCAATTCCGTTTCGGGGTGTAGCGCAGTTGGTAGCGCATCTGGTTTGGGACCAGGGAGTCGCAGGTTCGAATCCTGTCACCCCGACAACAAAAGGCAGGCCTCAAAAGCCTGCCTTTTGTTGTATACTGCATATAGCTTTATTCTGTTATGTCCTCGATGACTCTTCTTAGAGAGGGTATTACAATCTCCTTGCGATGAAGCTCAATAAGTCCCGTGTTCTGCATTTCGTTCAGTGCCTTTGAGACATTCAAACGGGTTTCGCAAAGAATGGACGCAAGGCGTTCCATTTTAATAGACAGGACTTTCCTTCCGTACGGCACTTCGCTCCTTAACTTTATAAAGTGCGCTATTCTGCCTTTGATGCTGCTCGGTGTATGCTCCCATATTTCTTTATTGAGCTTTTGCACTTTCTGGCTTATGAGATTCAGAAAGTTGATTGTGAATATGCTGTGCTTGTTGAGTTCTGTAAAAAGGAACCGCTTGTCAATGGAAAGAACGGCGCAATCTCCTTTTGCTTTGTAGCTTCGTTTGTAATGTGTGTCATAGCCGAACATCGAGTAAGGCTCAATTGCGTACGGCGCCTGTATCAGTTCGGTCAATGTAAAACTGCTGTCCGGAGCTTCCGCTGTCGCTGATATTTCTCCTTGCATAAGTACCAAGAACTTGTCGCATTTGTCGCTTGGACTGCGAATTATCTCACCTTCGTTGTACTTGGCGAATTCCAAAGTAACTTTGCCAAGTATGGCGGTGATGTCGTCTTTGCTCATGCCCTGGAAATAGGGGAGCGAGAGTAGGCTTTCGTACATTTTTAAAACTGTTTTTTATATAACTGCTAAACAAAGCGGATAGTGTGTTTGCTTTCAGTTTTTTAATTAATTTAATATAATACGTCTTTTTGACGCATAAATTTACCATTTGTAAAAAAGATACAAATAAAAATGTTTAAATATTTACTAAATTAAATCTAAATGCTTACTTTAGCAGGGTGTATTGAAATTGCATGCCTGAATACATAAAAAACATATAATAACTGTAAATTATGAAAAAACGGAGTTTATTATCATTTGTTATGGCTCTCTTAGCCTCATATGTCGTGGCTCAGAGTATTCCTACTCACGAAATGTATGTAAAGTACGGTACGCCTGAAAACATTGTGGACGCTCTCGACAAGTGGGAGCCGGGCAAGTCCTGGGGGGTTGATGCGACGGGTGCGGCTTACCATGATGAGAACTTTTTTATTTCCCGCGTTCCTCTCAAGAACCGTTTTCGTCCATCGGACTACGCTAACGATGAACTTAATGACGAAAATAATAAAAATTTCTGCTGGTGTGCCCCGACAGGTGAAATGTCCAAGAAGTGGGGAGCCTTGCCCCGTTATAATTTCGATGGCGACAACTTCAATATGTGGCAGTATGTAGATTTCCATTCGAACTGGACAAACAGTTTCTGGCGTGTTCCAGGAGCTTTCAATGACGTGGCTCACAAGAACGGCGTCAAGACTGCTTGTACCAATTTTATAGAATGGGGAACTGTGCTAAAAGTAGATGAAGAGCCCGGCAAGACATTGTATAGGTTGGCTGAGCCGTTGTCATCGGCTAATGCTTATGGCGATAAGTACAAGTATTCGCGTAAGTTGATACAATTTTTGAAATATTACGGTATCGATGGTTTGAATTTCAATCCCGAAGCCCAGTTCGGCTCAAACATTGTAGCACGTTTTATACCATTTCTGGCGGAGTGTCATAAGATAGCCAAAGAGTTGAATCATCCTTTTCATGTCGATTGGTATGCCTACGTTCTTAATAATGGACTTATGTCGGACAACGGATGTATGCTTGATTCCAGGAACCAGAACTGGTTCCATAATGCTCAGACCGGCCAGCCGGTAACGGATGTTTTCTTTTTGAACTACAATTGGAGCGAGTCTGGCTTGCAAAAAAGCGCCGAGACAGCGAAAAACTTAGGACGTTCTACTTTCGATGTGTATGCGGGATTCGATATGCAGGGACGCGGTTACGGCATGTCCGGCAATGCAGGTTGGAAGGCGTTGATGAGGCATCCTGTCAGCGTTGTAGTTTGGGGCGCGCATGACCGTAACGCTCTTTACATCTCTTCAACAGAAGGCGGACAGAGCGACTATGCCGTACAGAACGAATATCAGAAAAAGCAGGAGATGCTCTTCTCCGGCGGTAACCGGAATGTGCTTGATCTTCCGGCCTTGACAGATGCTAATATCGGTTCTTCCTATAGCGACCTTCAGAAATGGCATGGTTATGCTAAGGCTGTAATAGAGCGTTCTGTTTTGGATGATCTTCCTTTTGTTACACGATTCAACTTGGGTAACGGACGCTTCTTTAATAATGAGGGCGTGACTACGTGGGACCACAAATGGTATAATTACGGTATGCAGGATTTCCTGCCTACATGGCGTTGGTGGATAGACAATGGTGACGGCAAGACTGTTCCGGCCGATGCCGTGAATGTGGATTTCACGTTCGATGAAGCTTGGTTCGGCGGCTCATGTCTTAAGTTGCACGGGGCTACTCAACGTTCTGATGTGCGTTTGTTCGCTACAAAATGGAAGGTGGCGTCCGCGGACGATGAATTCCGTCTTGTGTTCAAGCCGAAAGGCGCGACTGCGAATGTTGAACTTATGGTCGCTAAAGAGGGTGGAGAAAACGCTTTTGTATATATTCCTGTCGCCGGCAGTGTGAAGCCCGGCGAGTGGAACGAAGTCGTAATAAAGGCATCTCAGGCAGGCCTTAAGGTCGGTGATGTCGTTGGTTGTGTCGGACTATCAGTAAAAAACACTAATGCGGCATATGAGCTGCTGCTCGGTGAACTCGCATATATACCGGCAGGTTTCAATGAACAGCCCAAAATCCCGAAAATCACTTATGCCGAGGTGTTGAACCGTTATTATAACCGTGCGGACTTTAAGGTCGTCTTTGAAATGCCGACGCCTGCGAACCGTCCGGCTGAATACAATGGCTGTCCTGTATACAACGAAGAGGTTGGCGCATGGTATTACGAAATTTATGTTAAGCAGGGCGAAAAAGAGACTCTTCTTACGACCACTACTTCATGGGCGGCGTATGTAGTTGATGCAGATCTTATGCCGATGGTGGAGAAATTGCAGATAGGTGTTCGTGCTGTAGGTAAGGATGGGCGCAAAAAGAGCGATATCGTTTGGACGGAGGAGATTGTTAAGCCTCTTACTTTGATTGAAACTCTTATTGTTGATAAGAACATTATAAAGCCGAATGAGGAGTTTACGATCTCTTTTGAGGACCCGAATCACTCTGTTGCCGATTTTAAAATCTACAATGCTGCTACAAACGCATTGGTCGCAAGCAAGAATTCGACTCGCGAGATTACGGCGTCTCTCCCTGCTGTGGGCAGCTATGACGTTGAGGTTACCACGAACGGTGCAACATTGATGAACCGCTCGCTGATTCTTGTAACGCCTAACGAGACGGGCCGTTTGCCGCAAGTGAAGGATATCACAGCCGACATTACGGAAATAACCGCTCCGGGACAAAAGGCGAACCTTACAGCTGATATCGACGACGGTACATCGTATAACGGCGCTCCTTGCATGGTGTCAAGGTCTTTGCATGTCTATGAACCGTATCAGTTTACGGTAGATGCTGAAATCATGAGCGAATACACGAATACTTCATTCGCAATGTGGTTCAAGGTCGAGAAGTTTGAGCATGCATCGCTTGGTACTCTGCTTATGACAAAGGTTAATCGCAACTGTGAAACCGGTGGCTGGGTTACAAAAGTTTGGGGCGAGATGTGGACTGCTGTTCGTCCGGCTGGTTATGCCAAGAATAATAACATCGGACGCGACAATGCCGCTAACGAGATTTCATTATGTGCCGATGCTCCCGCAGCGGGAACTCCCAATTATGAGCACAACAATGATGTCGATATTCTTTCCGATGGCTATAGCCTTATACCTGGCGTATGGTATCATGTCTGCGCTGTCAAGTCGGGCAAGGCTTTGAGCCTGTATCTGAACGGCAAACTGATAGCAAGCGGCAACTCCCGCGGTGCCGGTCCGAAGGATTGGAACGGCGCTAAGTTCTATGTCGGAGGCTCTATGACAAACCTTGCGAGCTTGACAGGTTGGGTAGACGAGGTGCAGATATGGAGCAAGGCTCTTTCTGCAGATGAAGTCAAACAGGCGATGAACGGTTACAAGACTGCTCCCGCAAATCTTGAAGGATACTTTACTTTCGAAGAAACAAAGACAGACAATGAGGGCTATATATATTTCCCGAACCTCGGCAAAAACGCATCTGCGGTTCCCGGCGGTTATATGACATCAGGTAAAGTGGAGGGAGATTATACTACCGACTACAAGCAGAATCAGCTTATAACTTCTCCCGGCGTGCCGATGCTTACCGGCAACTATCCTGTTAAGTATGAGTCTTCAAAGTGGCTTGTAGAGGGCGCTGTCGTGAACAACTTTACAGCAACGACCGCGAATGTTACATACAATGGAGGTAACGGTGAATTCCCTGTTACTATCGTTGCGACAAATACATGGGGCTCAGTGACAAAGACTATCGACGGTTTCATGTACGTGACATCAATAGATAATGTAGGAGACGATGCCGGTTATATGATATATCCGAAACCTTTCGAGGGCGCGGCAAATCTCCTTTTCGCTGAGGACGGTCTCTTCGAGGTGGCATTGTTCGCGGCCGACGGAAAACTTGTGGGCAACGATGCGTTCGACGTGCGCGCAGGAGAGGTGCGTGAGATATCTCTCGCTGACGCTGAGCCTGGAGTATATGTGGCTGTTATCCTCAAAGAAGGCAAGGCTATACGTTCGTTCAAGATTGTTGTCGAGTAATATAATATGTAATATCGGTTCATCGGGCAGGCAAAACCTGCCCGATGTTTTTTTACAGCATGGCGATTTTCCGTTTATTGCTTGCTTATGCGGGTAACTTGCACTAACTTAGCAATCGGTTTCAAAAGGTTATACAATGCCGGTCCGTAAAGAAAAATATGATATGTTGTCTGTAATAGGGCCTACGGCTTGCGGCAAGACATCGCTTGCGGTGAGTCTTGCTTTGGCTATTGACGGAGCGGAAATAATCAGCGCCGACAGCAGGCAGGTGTATCGTGGAATGGACATCGGAACGGGTAAGGACCTTTCTGAATACGCGCGTGGCGGCAGGGCTGTGCCCTCTCATCTGCTTGATATTGTAGATGCGGGTGAAAAATACAACCTTTTTGAATTCCAACGTGACTTTCTGGAGTCGTACAACGATATTGTCGTGCGGGGAGCCTATCCTGTATTATGCGGCGGCAGCGGTATGTATGTCGAATCCGTATTGAAGGGATACCGTCTTTTGCCTGTGCCGGAGAACACGGCATTGCGTCAGGAACTTGAAACGAAGAGCCTTGACGAACTGGCAGAAATGCTTTCCAAATACAAGAAACTCCATAACAATACCGATACCGACACGAAAAAACGTGCTATTCGGGCGATTGAGATAGAGGAATTCTATCTGAACACTCCTGTTCAGGAACGGTCGTTTCCTCAAATAAACAGCCTCACGGTAGGACTTTCCGTAGAGAGAGAGGTGCGGCGAGACAGGATAAGCCGTCGTCTGCAAGAACGTCTTGACAGCGGAATGGTAGAAGAGGTAAAAGGTTTGCTCGACAGCGGAATAAAGCCCGAACAGCTGATTTATTACGGTCTTGAGTATAAGTATCTGACCCTTTATCTTACGGGCGCCCTCAGTTATGAGGATATGGTGAAAGGGCTTGAGATAGCGATTCATCAGTTCGCCAAAAGGCAGATGACATGGTTCAGGGGTATGGAGAAACGAGGCGTGAAAATACATTGGGTCGATGCGTCCTTGCCTCACGAAGAGCTGACGGAATATATAAAACAGTTGCTGTATGATTGATGCCCGCAATGTGAACAGAAACCGTTGGGGAATAATATATTCTCCTAAAATAGGTGCGATAAGGCCTATGAAACGCTGGAAAGAGATACGTGAATATCTTGTCTCAAAGGGCGTTGAGTACGACTTTATCGAGTCGGAAAATTACGGCTCGGCGGAGCGTCTGGCACGAATGTTCGCCGACAACGGCTATGAGATTGTCGTTGTTGTCGGTGGTGACGGAGCGCTGCAGGATGCGCTTAACGGAATAATGTCATCGCCGCGCAGGGCTAATGTCTTTTTGGGTATAATACCGAACGGATTCTCGAATGATTTTGCCCGTTACTGGGGCATGCCGTCGAACGATTACAAGTCGGCGATAGACTGTATAATCGCCAAGCGTGTACGTAAGGTCGATGTGGGTTGTTGTAAATATAATTCGGAACAAGGCGAGGTAAGACGCTATTTTCTGAATATACTCAATGCCGGACTTTCGGCCCGCATCGTGGAGCTTGCGAACAAGAAAAAACCTATATTCCCCAAACTTGTATATCCGCTTATCGGCCTCTTTCAGATGCTCTTCCGCAGGCAGAATTTCCATATGCGTTTTGCTCTTAACTGTCAAGTGATTGACAAAAAGTTCATGATGCTTTGCATAGGAAATTCGTCAGGTTACGGCCTCACTCCGAGCGCAGTGCCGTATAACGGTTGGCTCGACGTGTCGGCGATAAGAATGTCCAAGTTTTTCGGTATGCTCGAAGGGCTGCTGATGTTGGCGCACCGCCGGATTCTGAACTACGGGCTGGTGACTCCTTTCCGTACTCAGGAAATAGTAATCGAGTCGTTGGGCGGAGCCGTTGTTGTTATAGACGGCCGTCCGTTCAAGCCCTCTTTTCCGATGACGGTTACGGTAGAGCCCGAAATCCTGAATTTCATTATTCCTTCTAAACTAAAAAAATAATAGCAAGGGCGGTTTGCCTGTGTTTCTTGCAGTGTTTTTGCTTCTTTTGTACGGGCTTGCTACGGCTTTTTTTTATTAAATCCGCTTTTTTTACATTTTTTAAAAAAAATAGCGGTGCTTGCTTGTAATTCAATATTATAATTATTACATTTGGGGGTGTGATAAATAATTTAGTTTAATATATAAATTGTACGAGATGAGTTATTTGCGATTCGAAAAAACGCTGATGACGAACTTGGAAGAGTCGTTGCAAAAGGAAATTTTGAGGACAAACCGTTCGGGAGCTTACCATTGCTCGACAATTGTCGATTGCAATACCCGTAAGTATCACGGTCTGTTGGTTGTACCCATTCCGCAACTTGATGACGAGAACCATGTGTTGTTGTCATCACTCGATGAGACTGTCGTGCTTCATGGCGCTGAGTTTAACTTGGGATTACACAAGTACAACGCTGACAACTTCAGTCCTCGAGGCAACAAATACATCCGAGAGTTTGCCTGGGAGCGTGTGCCGACTACAATCTACAATGTAGGCGGCGTTTGGCTTAAAAAGGAAAAAGCCTTTGTGCATCACGAGAACAGAATCCTTATTCGTTACACCCTTTTAAAGGCTAACACAGCTGTTACATTGCGTTTGCGTCCATTCTGCGCATTCCGCAGTGTCCGTGAATACACTCACGAGAACAACATCGCTGACCGTAGCTACAAAGAGGTGGAGAACGGTATAAGCATGCGCATGTATGCCGACTATCCCGACCTCTACATGCAGTTAAATAAGAAGAACGATTTCGTATATCGTCCCGACTGGTATCGTGGCATAGAGTATGTAAAAGAGCTTGAACGCGGCTACGATTTCAATGAGGATCTCTATGTTCCCGGTTATTTCGAGGTTAAGATGAAAGCGGGCGAAAGCATCGTCTTCTCGGGCGGCGTTTCACCCATTACCACACGTACCATGAAGGCCGCATTCGAGCACGAAGAGGCTATACGTGACCCTCGTGATAACTTCATGAATTGCATGAAGTGCGCTGGTAACCAGTTCTTCAATGTCCAAGGTGAACACACGTACATCCTTGCCGGTTATCCTTGGTTCAAATGCCGTGCCCGCGACCTTTTCGTATCGCTCCCGGGTCTGGCTCTTTCACAAGGACATGTCGATGAATTCGAGAGGGTTATGAAAACGGCGCGTATAGCAATTGAGGACTTCATAAACGGCAGGCCAATCAGCTGTAAAATATATGAAATGGAGCATCCTGACGTGCTTCTTTGGGCTATCTGGACACTGCAGCAGTATGCAAAAGAGTGCAGCATAGAGGCATGCCGTGACAAGTACGGTGACCTTCTCATGAATATTTACGAGTTCATACGCAACAACAGACACAGCAATCTGCGTGTGACACAGAACGGCCTTCTCTCGACTTACGGTAAGGACAAGGCTGTGACTTGGATGAACTCTACGGCAAACGGACGTCCCGTCGTTCCTCGTACAGGATATGTTGTAGAGATAAACGCTTTGTGGTACAACGCTCTCAAGTTTATCGAGGAGATGGCTGTACTTACCAACAATCACGACGTTCAGAACTCGCTCGTACGTCTTATTCCGCTTGTAGGCAAGGCGTTCACCGAGGTGTTCCTGAATGAGCATGGCTACCTTTACGATTTCGTAGACGGCGACTATGTGGACTGGAGCGTTAGACCTAATATGATTTTCGCGGTGGCGCTCGACTATTCGCCGCTCGATTCCAAACAGCGCAAAAAGGTGCTTGACACTGTGACAAAGGAGCTTCTTACTCCTCGCGGTTTGCGTTCTCTTTCACCGAAGAGTGTCGGCTACAATCCGAACTATGCCGGTCCGCAGATACAGCGTGACTATGCATATCATCAGGGTACAGCCTGGCCTTGGTTGGGCGGCTTCTATTACGAGGCATATCTGAAGACATACAAGATGAGCGGCGTATCGTTCGTTCAGCGTCAGATGATCGGTTTCGAGGACGAAATCGTGCAGCACTGCGTAGGCTCTATACCCGAGGTGTTCGACGGCAACCCGCCATTCAAGGGTCGTGGAGCCGTCGCATTCGCTATGAACGTGGCTGCAATCCTCAGGACAAGCCAGATACTAAAACAGTATGAATCTAAAATGGAGGGATAAGAGATATGAAAGTATTAATGTTCGGTTGGGAGTTCCCCCCTCATATTTCGGGTGGACTCGGTACTGCAAGTTACGGACTTACAAAAGGTTTCGTTCAGCAGGGCGATGTTGAAATCAAGTTCTGTATCCCCAAACCATATGGCGACGAGGATAACAGCTTCCTCAGAATCGTCGCTATGAACTCTGTGCCTATCGTGTGGAAGGACGTGAATCATGACTATGTAAATTCACGCATAGGCAACGTAATGACTCCTGAGGAGTACTACCGTTACAGAGAACACATCTACAGCGACTTCAGCTATATGCATACCAACGACCTAGGCTGTATGGAGTTTGCCGGCGGTTATCCCGACAATCTTCACGACGAGATAAACAACTACTCAATCATTGCAGGTGTAGTAGCCCGTACAGAGGAGTTTGACATAATCCACTCTCACGACTGGCTGACATATCCGGCTGGCATACATGCGAAACAGGTTTCGGGCAAGAAACTCGTTATCCACGTGCACGCTACCGACTTTGACCGCAGCCGAGGCAATGTGAACCCGACAGTCTACGCAATAGAGAAGAACGGTATGGACAACGCTGACCACATCTTCTGCGTGAGTGAACTGACGCGCCGTACGGTAATCGAGAAGTATCATCAGCATCCAAGCAAAGTTTCTACATTGCATAATGCTGTTACTCCGTTGTCACCAGACATTCTGGCTATCGAGCCTAAAAAGATACCTAATGAGAAGGTTGTGACATTCCTCGGCCGTATCACAATGCAGAAGGGCCCTGAATATTTCGTTGAGGCTGCCGCACAGGTTCTCAAGAAGACAAAGAATATCCGTTTCTGCATGGCCGGCAGCGGTGACATGATGAACGACATGATACGTCTTGTCGCTCAGCGCGGTATCTCGGACCGTTTCCACTTCCCGGGCTTCATGAGAGGACGTCAGGTTTACGAATGCCTTAAAGCGAGTGACGTGTATATCATGCCTTCGGTAAGTGAACCTTTCGGTATCTCTCCGCTTGAGGCTATGCAGTGTGACGTGCCTACTATAATATCCAAACAGTCGGGTTGTGCCGAGATTCTCGACAAATGTATCAAGACGGACTATTGGGATATAAACGCTATGGCCGATGCTATTTATTCAATATGTAATAACGAGTCGCTCTATGAATACCTCAAGGTTGAGGGTCGCAAGGAGGTGGACAGCATTACATGGGAAGACGTAGCGTTGAGACTTCGCAGAATGTATGAGAAAGTATTGGGTTGGTAATAATAAAAAGAATATAAGATATGAGAACAATTTGTTTCTATTTTGAATTACATCAGATCAGACAGTTGAAACGCTACCGTTTCTTCGATATCGGTACTGATCACTACTATTACGATGACTATGCCAACGAGAGCATGACATTCGAGTTGGCTGAAAAGTCGTATGTACCTGCTCTTCAGGCATTGTTGGAGATGATTCGCGAGAGCAATGGCGCGTTCAAGGTCGCATTCTCGGTTTCAGGTGTAGGTCTTGAGATGCTGGAGTTGTATGCCCCTCAGGTTATTGAACTGTTGCACGAAATCAACAAGACCGGTTGCTGCGAATTCCTTTGCGAGCCATATTCGCACGGCCTCTCTTCATTGGCATCGAAGGAGGTGTTCATGGAGGAAGTTATGCGTCAGAACCGCAAGATAAAGGAACTGTTCGGCAAAAAACCGAAAGTGTTGCGCAACTCAGGCCTCATCTACTCTGACGAAATAGGTGAAATGGCTTCACAGATGGGTTTCAAAGGTATGCTCTCAGAGGGTGCAAAGCACATCCTTGCATGGAAGAGTCCTCACTTTGTATACAACTGCGCTATGGCTTCAAACCTGAAGCTCTTGTTGCGTGACTACAAACTGTCTGACGATATCTCGTTGCGTTTCTCTAACCCTGAATGGAGCGAGTATCCTCTCTTCGCTGAGAAATACATTGACTGGATTTCTCAGTTCCCCGAGGATGAACAGGTATTCAATATCTTCATGAACCTTTCCGCTATCGGTATGGCTCAGCCGCTGTCTTCTAATATCCTTGACTTCATGAAGGCGTTGCCGGCTTGCGCTGCAGCGAAGGGCATCTCATTCTCTACTCCTTCCGAGGTTATCGACAACCATAAGTCTGTAGGTCCTCTCGAAGTGCCTTATCCGCTTTCATGGATGGACGAAGAGCGTGACGCAAGCTCATGGTTGGGCAACGCTTTGCAGCGCGAGGCTTTCGACAAGCTCTACAGCGTCGCTGAACGTATCATGCTTACGGACGATAAGAAACTGAAGCAGGACTTCGACTATCTGCAGGCTGCGGAGAATCTCCGTTTCATGACTACAAAACAGAACGGTATCATCACTGAGCGTTGTATCTACGAATCGCCTTACGATGCGTTCACGAACTATATGAACATCCTTGGCGACTTCCTTGCTCGTGTACGTGCCCAGTACCCCGAAATGGATAACGAAGAACTTGGCTCACTGCAGCAGATGATTGACAACCAGGAGGTTGAGATTATCCAGCTCGAAGCTGAAGTCGAGCAACTGAAGGCGAAATTGTCAGCAAAGGCAAAGAAGGCAGCGAAGAAAGAGGAGGTTGCGGAGAAGCCTGTTGCAGAGGAGAAACCTAAGAAAGCGGTTAAGAAAGCCGCAAAAAAAGAGGCAGTAGCGGAAGAGAAACCCAAGAAGGCCGTGAAGAAAGCCGCTAAAAAGGCATAGTCTTATAGACCTTGTATAAAAACAATGAGGACAACAACTGTTGTCCTCATTGTTTTTATATCTGCATCAGTGGAATGTTGATATTCGCAGGTATGTTATTCGCTGAATTTGCTCGATATGATCTCGATTGGAATTTCATATGAATCGCCACCGCGAAGCTTTACGCTACTCCTGTCAGTGTTGTGCGTTATTTTCACTACATTGTCATTGGAGTCGGTCGTGATGTTTACAGGAATAAGCACAACCTTATTCCAGTCCGGGTGTTTCTTGTCCCAATCAGGGTCGGACTTTATGCCTTCGGCGTATTCGTTATAGCAATGTCTCAGCATGTTCGCTATATTGCCGAACGTATACTTGTTTGCGCTGCTTGAATAGGCGGACAGATAGGATGTTTTGTTGTCTGCGACTTCGTTCTTTAAAAAGAAACGGTACAGTTCGCTCTTCCTTATCATCAGCAATATCGCAGGCGGGGTGGCGCTCTCATTGTAGCGCATGAATGCGATCTTTGCGGAGTTTATAGTATTGCTTCCCTCGATGGCTTCAAGAACAGGCAGCTCAACCTCCGTGAAGAGTCCTGCCGGTGTCTTAATGTATGTATGCTGCTTTTCGTCGGCAAGCTCCTTCAGTCCGCTGTTGTTGAACTTGTTTGTCTGCAGTACCTCTTTTCCTGAATAGAACGGAGCTGACAAGGTCTGTATTGAGTCGAGCTGGCCGCTTGAACTCTTGATGTATCGTTGGAAACCTATGTCAAGGCGTGTGCGGTATATTTTGATAATAGTGCCGTCGCCGTGAGAGCACTTGACGTATATTCCTTTGAATATCTCTTTGATGAATACCTCGGAGTTAGCGAAGTATTTTCTTCCGATATTGTTGCCTTCGCTGTCGGTTTCGTAGAATTTCCTGATGAATTTTTTGCCTATGCTGTTCGGGAGCGTAATCTCGACATGACGTGTATAGTCTCCGTTAAGAATTGTGTCGTGCTGCGTGAAGTCCAGTACATTGAATGTCTTGGTGGCAAGCGGCTCTTTGCCCTCCTCGTAGAAGTCTTCCGGTATCAGGTTCGTGTAATACGGTTTTCCCTCTACGAGCGTGTTGTCGAGTTCGTATATCTCGCAGCTCATCGCATTCAACGAATCTCCGTAGTAATCGTCAAAATAGAAACGCAGCTTCGTGTACAATGCTGTGTCACCAATGACGCCCTCTTCGGGAAAGATGAAGTTTTCCGTACAACCGAACTGCGTAATGAAGCTTGAATTGAATATAGTGCCAGACTCTTCGTCGGTGTATTGTCCAAGATAAACATCGCTCGTATTGGCCAGAATGGAATCGTTCGCCATTATTGTCCTGCTTGTAGCGTAGCAGGTGTCGGTCCGGGCCTTTACAATATCTTTGTCGGGAACAATGCTGCTGCCGATGTCACCGGTGGTGTCGTCGCACTGTGTGAATATGAACAGCGCTGCTGTCGCCAACAAAAGAGATGAGATTCTTTTCATCTGTTTTTTATATAAGATTATTTTATAGATGTTAATCGTTTCCCTATTTATCAATCAAGCAACCTCACAAAGGTGATGTTGCTTGATTGTTTTTTATGCGAGAAGTGAGTTATAGAACTCGTAGCAGTTTTCTGCGAACTCCTCGGGTGCCTGTTTCGGCAATATCGCTTTCCCTTGCGACTTCGTGTATTCTATAAGTTCCTGCGGTACGTTGTCTCCGTTGATTATCACTCCGTCGCAATTTCTTATGGCGAGTTTCGCCAAGTCAATGTATGCTACATTCTCAGGAAGTTCGCCAAGAACGTCAGCGTTCATGTCTTTGCAAAGCAGCTTGCGGGTGAATTCTGCGTCAAGGGGCTCTGAATATTTCTCGTCAAAGAGTGATATTATAACCTTGGAATCACGGAACGAAGGCTCTTCTTTGTATGCGGTCTTTGCGTAGAGCGGAGCAAGTGCTGCCATCCATCCGTTGCAGTGGATAATCTCCGGGCACCAACGCTGTTTCTTTATCGCTTCCATAACGCCTAAATTGAAGAATATCATGCGTTCGTCGTTGTCGCTGTACTCTTTGCCTTCTGCGTCTGTCGTCTTAAGACGGTTGTGGAAATAGTCTTCGTTGTCGATAAAGTATACTTGCATTCTCGCCGACTGCAGTGATGCCACCTTTATAATAAGCGGGTGGTCCGTATCGTCAATGATGAGGTTCATGCCCGAAAGACGGATGACCTCATGCAGGTTGTTGCGTCTTGTGTTTATAGTACCCCAAAGCGGAGTGAAAATTCTTATCTCCTTGACACGGTCCTGTATCGCTTGTGGCAGTTCTTGACTGAAGGTTCCAATCTCCGATGCAGGAACAAAAGGTGTAATTTCCTGAGTAATAAATAAAATCTTTTCTGCTTCCATCTCTTCTTAACGCACAGATGTGGTCTGTACGTTACAAAGTTACTAAAAAAATAGCAGATAGACAAACTAAACATCTTTTTTAAAGCATTTTATAACAAAATGTTGCGGCTTCACAAACATTAACATGCTTTTTCGGAGAGCGTGCGCAGGGCCGAAGATGCGGCTTGAATGTGCGGATTATGCAAGCGCCGCGGTGCCAAGATTATAAAAATAAATTTTTACTTCTCATTCGTTTGCACTATCTTTGCAGGCGTTTGAAAGAAACTCCTGTTTAAGGAGTTGAAATTTGTTTGAAATGAAAGTCGTAACTACGAAAAACGAACTTAAGTCTATTCTTGATATATTCAGGGGCGAGGGCAAGAGTATAGGTCTTGTACCGACAATGGGCGCATTGCATGAGGGGCATGCTTCGCTTGTAAGAAGGTCGGTCAAGGAGAATGATGTAACAGTCGTAAGCGTATTTGTCAATCCTACTCAATTCAACGACAAGAACGACCTTAAAAACTATCCGAGGACTCTTGACGCGGATTGCGTTCTGCTCGACAAGGAGGGGGCTTCGGTAGTGTTTGCGCCCTCTGTGGAGGAGATGTATCCCGAAGAGGATACCCGCATTTTCTCATTCGCTCCGCTTGATACGGTCATGGAAGGCGCATGCAGGCCCGGGCATTTCAACGGCGTGGCGCAGATTGTCAGCAAGCTGTTCTATGCAGTAGAGCCCGACAGGGCTTACTTCGGCGAAAAGGATTTCCAGCAGTTGGCTATAATACGTGAAATGGTGCGTCAGTTGGGGATGTCGCTTCAGATTGTTCCCTGTCCGATAGTACGTGAGTCTGACGGTCTGGCCATGAGTAGCAGGAACACTTTGCTCTCGGCCGAAGAGAGAGAACGTGCTTTGACAATTTCCCGTACGCTTTTCAGCAGCCTTGATTATGCAAAGTCGAATACGCTTGACGCTACAATGACTTTTGTCGAAGATGCAATAAATGCGGTTCCGGGGCTTGAACTTGAATATTACCGCATTGTTGACGGCAATACTCTCCAGAATATCAGCAGTTGGGAAGACAGTGATTATGTAGTGGGCTGCATCGCTCTTTTCTGCGGAAAGGTACGCCTGATAGATAATATCGTATATAAGAATAACTGATATGTTGTTGCAGGTATTAAAGTCTAAAATTCATTGCGCTACCGTAACCGAAGCCAATCTTCAATATATGGGTAGCATTACGATAGATGAGGCTCTCATGGAGGCTACGGGAATGGTTGAGGGCGAAATGGTACATGTTGTCAATAACAGCAACGGAGAACGTATCGTGACATATATTATAAAAGGAGAGCGAGGCTCCGGTGTCATATGCCTTAACGGAGCGGCTGCGCATAAGTTCCAGCCCGGAGATATCGCGATCATAATGGCGTATGCGATAATGACTCCTGAAGAGGCCCGTTCCTTTACTCCTAAAGTGGTTATCCCTGACAAGCATAACAGAATTTGAATATAATATAACGAACGACGGCAGCATTCGCTGCCATCGTTCGTTATATTTACTTCTTTTCCTTTTTCGTTTTCTTGTTCTTTTTGTCTTTTTTCCACCATAACCAGCGGTTGAAGTCGTGACGCAGTATAATGCCGGCTCCTTGTGTCGTCAGGTTAGTCTTCGAGAAGTAGCGGTCGTTCGTCTTGCTGTATGCTCTGAGGCTTATGGTTCCTGTTTTGTTGAGCAGCCACTGAAGTTCGAAGTCGCCAATAAAGTTCCTGTTTGCTATCGGGTTTTCACGGTATCCGAAGTTACCGTTTATAAGCAGCCTGTCATTCAGCAGTCGGCCTTCGAGCATTCCCTCTACTTCCATGCTGTTCCATCCCCTTTCGCTTGTCGAGATATTGCCCGATATGTTCCAGTTGCCGTTGTCGATAATCTGTCCCAACATATTGTTCAGCTGTCCCGACAGCGTATTTGAAATCAGCGATTCCATGGCTGTCGTGCTTTGGGTATTCGTCGCAAGCGGGTTGTTGTAGTCGTATGTGTAGAACTTGCCGATACCCAAAAGATATATGAATTGCATGTTCTTCTGGTCGGGAGTGCTTGTCGCGCTTGCGAGCATCTCTTTCTCCTCCTCGCTGCCTTCGGGCAGTTCGAGGTCAAAACTGAGTACGGGCGATTCAAGCGTTCCGGTTATGTTCATAAGGCAGTTTACCTTGACGCTCTTCCTCTTTGTACTCTCTGTAGTAAGCGCGTTAAGGGATGCCGATGGTACAAGGTATTTGGTCTTCAGGTCAAGTGTCGCATGGTACGGGTCGCCGTTGAAGAGCAGCGTGCTTCCTTTGCTTATGGTAAACTCCTTAGTAAATATGTCCTGCACGGTTATCTTGTACGTTCCTCTGTCAAGGTCAAGGTTCCCTTTCATTGAAAAGCCCTCTTTTTCGTCATAAACGGCATTGATTGTTCCCTTTCCGTAAAGGTCGATGTAGTCGTCGCTTTTCAGGTTGGTATATACTTTTACCTGCATTGCCTCGTTTATGTCAAGAAGAAAATCAAGATTAAGCTTGCTGTCGGCTACGTTGGCCGTAGTTCTTCTCTTGGCGGTTCCTGTTCCGCTCTCGATTTCCTTGCTGCTGTCCTTGAATGTAACGAAGCTGTTGTCCCTGACGCCGCCCAGGTCGCTTGAATTGTATACTATACGTGAGTTGGGGTTGTTGCTGACTTCGGCTTTAAGGTAGATACCCTTCTCGTTTGTGTTCAGGTTTACGTTTCCTGTCGCATATACCGTTCCGTACAAAGGCAATGTGTCGAAATTGTTCGTGTCGTAAACAAGCAGGTTTTCGGCGCGGGCGTTAAGGTCGCACGACCATTTGCCTAAATGCTGGTGTGTCACTTCGCCGCTCAGCCATCCTTTGTTCCCTCGTCTGTCAGTTACTAATGCGTCGTTGAAAGAAAGCTTGCCGCTTGTGAAATAAAGCGAGTCGCCGTGAAAATCGTATTTTACGTTCGTATGCAGCAGGCGTGCGCCGCAATTAAGAGCGATAGCGCCTTTCAAGTCAATCTTTCTCCATCCGCCGAGCAGGGATACGTTTCCGCTGGCTGTGCCGTCAATGTCTCTCAAGAACGAGCCGGTAAGCCTGTTTATGAACGACGCATTCAGTTCATCAGCCTCTATGTCAAGGTGAATCGTGTCGTTCGCTTGTGACAGGAAACCATTGACTTTAGAGCATTTTCCGTTGTCATTGATTATGTCTGCGTCAAGCGTTATGGCTTTCTTGCTGTTGTCCCAACCTATGTTCAGGTCTGTTCTCCCGAGGTATCCGTTGTCAATTTTGAAACTGTCCACATTGAAAGTGCCGTTTATGTTCGGCGCTGACATGAGACTCGAAATTTCGGCCTCTCCAGTAGCTTTGCCTGTGAATTGGAGTATCCTGAATCTGACTAAGTCGAGTATGGTGGATACTTCGAGGTTGTTGGCCTTAACGTGAAGGATGTCGCTTTCCTCCTTTCCGATATGTCCGTCAAGTTGCAGGTATTGTGATGCATTGTAAAGGTGAAGTCCCTCAATGCTTATCTTATCGGTATTGCCCGAAATGTTTCCGCCCGAAATATACCATACGCTGTCCTTGTGTACAATGCTGTCCGGTGAAAGCATGGCGTTGATCGACAGAATACCGCATGTGTCCCTGTTCAGCATTGCCTCTAAACGCAACCGTCCTTTCGTGTTCCTCTTCTCCTTGTTGTTGTGCCACAGGAATGAGTTCTTGATGGTATCTCTCGACACGCTGCTGTTCATCATAATCTTCATCTCGCTGCTTTCGTTGCCGTTATTTCTCTTCTTTGCGGGAAGCGATACCAGTGCGTTGAGTGTTATACGTTCGTTGTCAGACTTCGTGTTTATCTCAAAGGTGTTGTATTTGCTTTTGTTTATAGTAATGTCATTGAACTTGCCGTTGAGAGAAATAATCCCCTTTTCATCGTGGCATGTTCCCTGTATCGACGATGGCTTGTTGATTACTGCCGGGAGGTCGAGCAGATGACTTATGAAGCGGCTGTCGTATAGCTCGCAATTTACAATGTAGTTGTTATTGTAGCCGGTTGTCCTTTTCTTTAGATTTAAAGAGGGTGCGTGTGTCGCGGCTATGTTGTAGAAACTGTTGAGAATTGCTGTATATTCGAAATCTCCGATAATGCTGCATTTTATGAAGTCCGAATTCAGCATCATCAGCCTCTGGTCACCGTCGCGGCTGTCGCAGAAATGCAGGTTTTTTATTATGCTTGTCCCTGCTTTGTCCCGCATCGTAATGTTCTGCAGTTTGGCGTTCAGCATGCCGATTCTTTTGTCGTGCATGCTGAGCTCACCGTTAAGGTTGAACGAGAATTTTTTCTCTCCCAACTCGTTTAGTCCGAATCTGAACGGAATCACTGAGTCTGCGTCTAAAGACAGAATTATCCTCTCTTCTTCGGCTTTGTCATAGCCCAGGCTCATGTTTGCCTTGACTGCCGGGTCGTCAATTTTGATGTTTGCGTGAAATTTCTCTTCAGCGCTGTTGATGGAACCGTCAATGCTGACAGGAGCGAATATGTATTCGTCTGTCTGGAAATCTGTTATCTCGCCGCTGAATCTGGCGGCAATGTTTTCGTCTCTTATATTTCCGCTGACGTTCGCTTGCAAAGAACAATTCATAGGCATGCCCAGGCCGGCAATATCGCTGATGTTTACGCCGTCGCCGCTTGCCGACACTTTGAAATGGCCTCTCTTGTCAATATCCGCATCGGCCGATACGATTCCGTTTATAGTCTCTAATGTAAAGCTTCCGCTCAGCTTGTCTGTGTCAATCCCGGCTTCTCCCGACAAGGAGCAGTCGCCGATCTTTTCGGCCAATCCGATTCCTGCGGCGGGAAAGAAAGACTCCGCAAGCTCGATGCTTTTGCGGTCAAGATTAAGTTGCCTTACATATAAATTTACGCTTCTTAAGGAGTCGTAAGGGTCGTTCACGGTAACGACGGCCTTCACAGAGGCGTTATAGTCAATAAGGCTGGTCTGTATAGCTGCTCGTGACATCGTGCTGTCGGAATGGCCGTTCATGCTGAAAGAGAATGCGGGCAGCCGCTCGGGCAATTCAGGATACAAAGGGGTGAAATCGGCGAGCGTTAAATGTTCGCTCTCGAGGTTGCCCGAAAACTCGAACGCTTTTATATTTTTCTTATCATAGGAGATAACCAATGAATCTGAAACGAAACTGCTTCCGGGCAGGTATGCTTCCAGATCTCTTACTCTGACCTTTCCGGCAGCGGCATCTATTCTTGTCTTCAGTTTTCTTAGTTCAAGACCGCTTCTTTCAGTTCCGGCAATAGCGCGTACCAGAAGGTCGAACTCATCTTTGAGCAGTTTCTTTAAAGAAACGTTGCATCGTATTCCGTCTACTGCGATATGAGATTTGTCGAAGACACCGGATTCTGCTGCAGGAGCGCCGTTTATGTCATACGTGAACTTTCCGTCATATACGAGCAACTGGTTTATACGCAAGCTGAATTTGGACTCTTTTTCATCGTCGCTTTTTAGTTTGTCCAATAAGAATTGTATGTTAAGCGGCGACTCTTCAGTATCTTTGTAAATTTTTATTCTCGGGGCTGCTATGTTCAGAGTATTTATCTGTATCTTGTTCTTTAGCAGTTTGTACGGGGATATATGGGCTGTTACTTTGTCGGCAACGATTATGGTATCGCCTTTCTGGTCGAATATTGCAACGTCGCTTAAGATAATCTCGTCGATGTGGCTTATTCTTAATGCGCCGGCATGTATCGGCGTCTCCAGAAACGCTCCGGCTTTTTCGGCAACGGCGGATGCGAAAAGGCGTTGTACGGAATCAAGCCTTAAAGTCATTGATAAAGCGTATATCGTTGCAATTATCGCAGACAATGTGACGACTATGTATTTTAAAGGTTTTATACGCTCGGTCTTTTAGGGTTTGTGCTTCTGTATTTTCTGCGAAGATACGAATTTTGCTCGATATAATCGTTCGTTTTTTATTAAATAGTGTCCGCAAGCCTCAAATTTCCCCTTTCATTTTTGTTTTTTTTATTGTAATTTTGTTTCCTCAGAAAAAAAGGAGCTTATGTATTGGAACAGGCGCCTGTTTTTTGTCTATCTTAATGTGTCCGATTAAAATAATTTGTTGATTGAAATATGATTGAGACTGTTGTTGTTCTTCTCTTGTCGGTATGCTTTTTCATTAGCGGAAAGCTCCGTTCCGACATTGTCGCATTGTGCGCATTGGTAGTTTTGCTGCTTCTTGGCATTCTGACGCCCGAGGAGGCTTTGTCGGGTTTCTCTAATCCTGTTATTATAATGATGATAGGCCTCTTCGTTGTCGGCGGAGCGATATTCCAGACAGGCCTTGCCAAGATGATAAGCTCAAAACTTATGAAACTGGCGGGGAAGAGCGAGACACGCCTGTTCATTCTTGTGATGCTCGTGACTTCGTTCATGGGCGCGTTCGTAAGCAATACGGGTACCGTCGCCATAATGATACCTATAGTGGTCAGCATGGCAATGACCGTGAAGATGAACCCTGGCCGTCTGCTTATGCCGTTGGCTTTCGCAAGCAGCATGAGCGGCATGATGACTCTTATCGGTACTCCGCCCAACCTTGTGATAAACGAGGAGCTTCTCTCTAACGGCTATCCGGGACTTGGCTTCTTCACCTTCTTGCCTGTAGGTCTAATCTGCGCGGCTGTGGGCACTGTGCTGCTGTTGCCATTGAGCAAAAAATTTCTTTCAAAGCCCGGCGCATTGAGCGGCGCGAGCGCAAGCAGCGGAAAATCCCTTGTGGCGCTTGTAAAGGAGTACGGCATTTCAAGCAATCTGCATCGTCTGCAGGTCAATTCAAAATCTCTTGTGGTAGGTAAGATGATAGGCGAACTCGATATACGCAAAAACTACAGCCTTAACATCATTGAGGTGCGTCACGTCGAACGGAACCAACGCAATCCGCTGTCAAAGAATATGGTGCAGCAGGCTGCCGACTCCGATACCGTGCTTCGTGCCGACGATATATTATATGTATCGGGCGACGCTACGATAGTCAAAGTCTTTGCCGATAAATATAAGCTCAGCCAGCTGCCCGAAAACGATGGAAAGAATAACAAAGCTCTCGATTTTTATGATATCGGCGTAGCCGAAATTGTAATAATGTCATCCTCTTCGGTCGTGAACAAAACTATCCGTGAAGTGGAGTTCCGTTCAAAGTACAATGTAAGCGTTCTCGGCATTTGCCGTAAGAACAAATATATACTTCAGGGCATCGCCGACGAAACGATACATACAGGCGACGTGCTGCTTGTCCAGGGTACCTGGGACAGGTTGTCGAGCCTCGAAAAAGAAAGCTCCGAATGGATAGTAGTGGGCCGTCCTCTCGAAGAGGCCGCAAAGGTCACGCTCGACTACAAGGCGCCTGTCGCTGCGGTAATAATGCTCGGTATGATAGCGGTCATGGTCTTTGACTTCATTCCGGTCGCTCCTGTAACGGCTGTTCTGCTTGCTGCTCTGCTTATGGTGCTGACAGGCTGTTTCCGCAATGTCGAAGCTGCCTACAAAACAATAAATTGGGAAAGTATTGTTCTCATTGCCGCAATGATGCCTATGTCCGTCGCGTTGCAGAAGACGGGTGTTTCGTCCCTTATATCAAACGCCCTTGTATCGAGTCTCGGAGGTTACGGCCCTATGCTTCTGCTCGCGGGAATATATTTCACGACCTCATTCATGACAATGTTCATAAGCAATACCGCAACGGCTGTCCTTATGGCGCCTATTGCCATGGACAGTGCCGTACAGTTGGGGGTGAGCCCCGTGCCGATGCTTTTCGCTGTAACGTTGGGCGCGAGCCTTTGCTTTGCGTCGCCGTTCTCTACGCCGCCGAATGCGCTCGTGATGCCGGCAGGTCAGTACAAATTCTCGGACTACGTCAAGGTCGGCCTGCCGTTGCAGATAATACTCGGAATTGTGATGATTCTTGTATTGCCTTTGCTTTTTCCGTTCTGATGGGTTAAAAAAACAAAAAATCTGCCATATTTGCCTGTTTTTGCTCTTTTATGCGTAATTTTGTCACAAATTGTTAAGAGATGAACACGACGGAGGTACAAAAGGTTAAGCAACAGTTCGGGATCATAGGTAATGACTCGGCTTTGATGAGGGCGATAGATACCGCAATACAAGTGGCCCATACCGACTTGACCGTACTCATAACGGGCGAGAGCGGTGTTGGCAAGGAGTTCTTTCCGAAAATAATTCACGCCAACAGCGTACGCAAGCATGGAAAGTATATAGCGGTAAACTGCGGCGCTATTCCTGAGGGTACAATCGATTCCGAGCTTTTCGGTCATGTGAAAGGCGCTTTTACCGGTGCGGTGAATGAACGTAAAGGCTATTTCAGCGAGGCTGATGGCGGAACGATATTCCTTGATGAGGTCGCAGAGCTGCCGATGTCTACTCAGGCCCGTCTGTTGCGTGTCCTTGAAAACGGCGAATTCCTACGTGTCGGCTCGTCAGAGGTTGAGAAGACCGATGTCCGCATCGTATGTGCGACAAACGTGAATCTTGTCGAGGCCATAGCGGACGGCCGTTTCCGTGAAGACCTTTACTACAGGCTTAACACAGTTCCTGTAACGGTCCCCCCTCTGCGTAAGCGCGGTGAGGATGTTATATTGTTGTTCATGAAATTCTGTATGGATTTCGCGGCAAAATACAAAGTGCCGAAGGTGCAGCTCGACGCCGGGGCAAAGTCCGCTCTTATGGAATATTCATGGCCTGGCAATATCCGTCAGCTTAAGAATATTGCGGAACAGGTGTCAATACTTGAACTCAATCGTGACGTCAATGCCGACGTGCTCTCGCATTATCTCCCCAAAGAACACAAGAATAATCTTCCGATGTTCGCCGGGCAGGCTGCTGACCGCAAGACGTTCGAGAGCGAGAGAGAGATTCTTTACAGCGTTCTTTTTGACATGAGGCGTGACATAACCGAACTCAAAAAGCAGATCGAAGCGATTCATGTCTCACGCAAGGAGCATGAACAGGATGTTCCCTATTATACGGACGCTCACGAAGTGCCTGTAGTGCAGCATGCGGCGCAGCCGGCGTATAATCTTCCAGTCCGGCAGGAACGTTTCGAGCCGTCGGCAAGTCTCATAGACGAGTATGTCGAAGAGACCTTGTCGCTCGACGATGTCGAGAAAAAGACCATTCTGCTTGCTCTTGAAAGGAACAAGGGCAAGCGCAGGAATGCAGCGAAAGAACTGAATATCTCCGAGCGTACGCTGTACCGCAAAATTAAAGAGTATGGGATTGAATAAGATAAAATATATTTTTCCTGTGTTTGCGGCTTTGGTCTTGGCAGGCTGTACGGTAAGCTATAAGTTTACAGGAGCTTCAATTGACTACACGAAGATCAAGACTGTCTCGCTGGCTCAGTTCCAGAACAGGGCGGCTTATCAGTGGGCGCCTATGGCGACGCTTTTCAACGAGGCTCTGAACGACGCTTTCGTGCAGCAGACAAAACTTCAGCAGGTAGCTCGTGGCGGCGATTTGCAGCTCGACGGCGAGATTACGGCGTATGATCAGTTCAATAAATCGATATCGTCATCGGGTTATTCATCTATGGTGCAGCTGAAGATGACTGTAAACGTGCGTTTTACCAATAATGCAAATCACGATGAGGATTTTGAGCGACAGTTCAGCGCTACGAGGGATTTCGACGCGTCGCAGCCGCTCGACTCGGTGCAGGAGGATCTTGTGACCCAAATGATTGAGGAAATTGTTGATGCGATATTCAATGCTGCTGTAGCGAACTGGTAATGCTTATGGAGAATCTTGCGGTTTATATATCACATCCCGAAAAACTCAATAGAGATTCTCTTTACGGACTCCGTATGCTCGTGCGCAAGTATCCCAACTTCGACGTTGCCCGTCTTTTGCTTCTGAAGAACCTGTATCTGCTTCACGATCTTGAGTTCGGCCGCGAGATGCGGAAAGCGGCTCTGTATCTTAAAAACCGTTGGCCTCTTTTTGAAATGATGTCGGGCTACGGCGGCAATAATGCCGAGGAGACTCTCGCCGACAATATTTCCGTAGACAGGACGATGTCCTTGATAGACGCTTTCTTGGATACCTTGCCGCAGGAGACGATATCGTTCGAAGCCGAAGGTGCAGCTGCCGTCGATTATGCGTCGGCGTATCTGAGAGCCGGCGATGAAAACGAAACTGCTGTTCCCGCATTGCGCGGTCAGGATATTATCGACGAGTTTCTTGCCGAGGGCAACGAACGTATTGTCCTTGACCTTGCCGGATACAACGAAGACGGGTTGCCGTCTGTCTCCGAAAAAGATGAAGAACCTGTTTCGGAAAACTCCTTTTTTACCGAAACGCTTGCCAATATTTACATTAAGCAGGGTAAATATGAGAAAGCGCTTGAAATTATTAAGCGATTATGTTTGGAATATCCGAATAAAAATCGTTACTTTGCAGACCAAATAAGATTTTTGGAAAAAATAATAAAATATACAAAAAGAAAATAATATGTATTTGCTTTGTGTTTCACTTATCGTGTTAGTAGCGGTGCTGATGTGTTTGATTGTTCTTATACAGAACTCTAAAGGCGGTGGCTTGGCATCGGGTTTTGCATCTTCAAACCAGATAATGGGTGTTAGGAAGACTACCGATTTTCTTGAGAAGGCGACATGGACCCTTGCGGCTCTTATGGTTGTAATAAGTGTTGTCGCTGCATATTCTCTTCCTTCAAGAAAGGTGGTTGAATCATTCGATGCAAGCGAGGTGTATGAGACTTCGGCTCCTGCAGCGGATGTGCCTGCGCTTCCCGTAGAATAAATAACCGAAATTTCAGCAATGGAATACAAGCCGGCCTTAAAGGCCGGCTTTTTCTGTCTGTAAATATCTCTTTTGTGCTTCTCCTGATGCAACTATTGATAAAAAAATATATAAGATGACAAATTTTTGTTATCTTCGCAATTATAAGATTGTTGCTTTGGTATATAAACTATACACAATATGAAAAATAGATTATTTTTATCGTTTGCGCTTATGCTTTTGAGTCTTGCTGCAGTGGCGCAGGCATTTCCTGAGAAAAACGGTGTGTACCGTGTTGTTAATGTGGCTACCGGTAAGGCTATGACAAATGGAGAAGTCGCTGAACACAACACCTATCTTGGCATGGCGGCTATAGACAAGGCTTCAAAAGGACAGGAATGGACTTTCGTGCCTTTGTCGGGGAAAGAACCTGTTTTTGCTCTTTATAACGAGAACTACGGACAGGCTGCCGACATGGCGATGGGCTCTAATTCTCCCGGCAAGCTTTTGCAATGGGAGGGAAACTGCAGCCATAACCAGAGCTTTTTCGTGAATGTCGTGGACGAAGCCGAGGGTATCGTGCAGTTCCAATATAACAATGACAGGAACAAGACTATGCAGGTGCAAGAAGACGGTTCGCTCGTAATGGTAGACGGAGCCGAAGGCGAATCCGCATGCTTCCGCCTTGAATACGTAGGCAGCAAAGTCATCGGTTATTTGCCTGTAGTCGGAAATTACTTTATTATTAAAGATGCTTCAACAGGATATGCCTTGAATACGAGAGGCAACAACAGCAACAACGCAAGAATTTATGCCGACAAGTACAACGATGAGAACAGGGCCGATTTTGTGTGGCAATTGAGGCGTACGGCCGCCGCTGAGGAGTATTGCCAGCTATACGGCGTCTATTTCGGGAAGGCTGTGGACTTCTCGCTCGGCAAGTGGGGCGTTTTCTATCCTCTTTTATGGGACCCTTCATACAGCAATGCCAATCAGCAGGTATTCTTTGTTCCCGAAGAGGGGGCTAAGGGCGTGTATCGCCTTCGTGCCAGAGACGGAGACAGCTGGACATGGAATTACCTTGTGGCTTCGGGCAATACCTTGTCGATTTCCAGTTCGTATGACGACGCGACCCGTTTCGTGATTGAACAAGTCAAGCCCGACGACGTGCCGATGCCTAACGTGTGGGAAGACGAAACCTTTTTCGAGGAGAACAAAGAGAAAGGCCGCGCGGCGTATATCCCGTACTCTTCTGTAGAGAAAATGCAAGCTGACGAACGTTACGATTTTCCGTGGCTGGAGCCTGTCGGCGCTAATTACATGAGCCTTAACGGAAAATGGAATATAAATTGGGTCGAAACGCCTGATAAGCGTCCAGGCAAGGAAGATTTTTGGGGAGACAATGTTGATGTGTCTTCTTGGAAAACAATCGATGTGCCCTCATGCCTTGAAATGAATGGTTATGGTGTCCCGTTGTATATAAACGTGGAGTACGCCTTTGAAAACAATCCTCCGCTCATTAAAATGAAAGACGGTCTGCTCAATTCGGCGGCTTCTTACCGCCGTGAATTCGAACTGCCTGAGGGGTGGGACGGCCAGCGTGTTTTCCTCCATTTTGACGGCATATACGGCGCGGCATTCATTTGGATGAACGGCAAGTACGTGGGCTATACCCAAAGCGGAAACAATGATGCCGAGTTCGATGTCACCGCTCATGTCCGTAAAGGCGGCAACAATGTTTCTGTCCAGGTTATTCGCTGGAGCGACTCCTCATACATCGAAGGGCAGGATATGTGGCACATGAGCGGCATTCACCGTGACGTATATCTCTTTGCGGCTCCGAAAACATTCGTGCGTGACCACTATATTACATCCTCTCTTAATGAAGCAAGCGGTTATACAAGCGGAACGATGAACGTGCGGCTGTCAATGGATAACCGTGACGGCGAAGCGGTTGATAAGAGCGTTTCGGTCTCTCTTGTCGCCCCTGATGGCAAAATCGTCGCTGCGCGTGATGTGCGCTTCTCATTGTCCGAAAATGAGAAGAGCGCCGTTGCCGATGTCTTGTTTGATAACCTCAGCGGTCTTCAGCTATGGAGTGCCGAGACTCCAGTTCTTTATACAGTGATTGTTTCGCAGAGCAACGCCAATGGCGATGAAGAACATGTGTTTTTTACGAAATACGGTTTCCGTGATATTGCCATAAAGGATGGACTTGTATATATAAACGGCGAGAAGGTACTTTTCAAGGGCGCTAATCTTCAGGACACGCACCCTGTGACAGGCCGTTCGGTAGATGTGGCCACAATGCTCAACGATGTCAAGATGTTCAAGCAGGCCAATATGAACACTGTCCGCACAAGCCATTATCCCCGTCAGGCGAAAATGAACTCCATGTTCGACTATTACGGGCTCTACTGCATGGACGAGGCCGACATTGAGTGCCACTATAACTGGAGCATAGCCAAAGAGACCGGAGGTATAACAAACGAGGATTCATGGAAAGCGCAGTATGTCGATCGCACTGTCCGTATGATATATCGTGACCGCAACTTCCCGTCGATAATATTCTGGTCGCTCGGTAACGAGAGCGGCGGCGGAAAGAATTTCGGGCATACCTATGCGGCTACACGCGCGCTTGATGACCGTCCTATTCATTATGAAGGCGCTTCGCGTGCGGGGACAGCGCATACGGACATCTGGACCGAAATGTATCCGACGGTGGCCGAAGTTGAAGCAAGGGCGAACAATAACTCCAAGCAGCAGCCTTTCTTCATTTGCGAGTATGCTCATGCGATGGGCAATGCGGTGGGAAATCTCCAGGAGTATTGGGACGCCATCGAAAATAGCAGGTACGGTATCGGCGGCTGTATCTGGGATTGGGCCGACCAGTCGATATACGATGCAGCCGACATAGCAAGCGGCAATCTGAAGGTCGGTGACATGAACAAGTACCGCACAGGTTATGACTATCCGGGTCCTAATCAGGGCAACTTCGTGAATAACGGTCTTGTGACTGCGGAAAGAGCGTGGAGCCCCGAACTTGTAAACGTGAAGTACGTATATCAGTACGTGAAACTGCTGGTGTGCGATATCGTAAACCGCAAACTCATAATAAAGAACGACTACGACTTCCTTTCTCTTGACAATTTCTGTTTGAAGTACGCTGTTTTGTCCGACGGAAATGTGATAGAGGAGGGTACTGCAGACCTTCCGGCAGCCTTGCCCGGCGAAGTCTGCGAAGTAGCAGTGCCTTATAGGGCGGAGCATGCCGCAGGCAGCGAAATGCTGTTGAATGTCGAGGTCTGTCTTAAGAAAGAACAGCCGTGGGCTCCTGAGGGCTATCCGGTGGCTGTAGGTCAGTACGAGCTTGTCAAGCGCGACGCCGTGTCGTTCGCAATGCAGGGTGACGAGGAGGTCGTTCTTGAAGGAAATACCGTGAAGGGACCGAATATGGAGGTCTCGTTCGCATCGGACGGAACACTCGAATCGTGGAAAGTCGCAGGTTATAACCTTATAAAGGAGGGACCTGAATACAGCAATTATCGTTGGGTGGAAAATGACCTTCCGACAGAGACTTACGATAAATACGGCCCTGAGAACGGCATATATTCCAAAACTGCGACATTCGCTCTTGCCGCTGACAGGAAGAGCGCCAATGTCGTTGTCAATGCAAAGGGACGGAACTGCAACTATACGTTCAACTATACGGTTACGGCGGACGGCCGTATAGAACTCGACGCTTCGTATGAGGTCGTAATAAAGGATGTGCGCCGTGTAGGTATGGAAATGGTATTTCCTGAGGAAATGGAGAATGTCGAGTACTACGCTTGCGGTCCTTTCGAGAATTATGTGGACCGCAAAGGAGGCTCTCTTCTGGGACGCTACAGCACGACTGTTTCCGATATGTTCGAGCCGTATCCGAAGCCCCAGAGTATGGGTAATCGTGAAGGGTTGCGCGAATTGTTGCTTTATAATGACGAAGGCGTCGGCGTCAAGGTTGAGGCTGTCGGCGACGTCGCATTCTCGCTTCTCCGTTACTCCGACACCGACCTTAAAGATGCGATGCATACATGGGAACTTGAAAAAGGTAATGTATATGCGCACTTTGACTGCATGCAGAAGGGTATAGGCAACGGCAGTTGCGGCGTTAATACAGGAACGCTTGACAAATATATTATAAAAAACGGTACTAAGGCTTCGTGCAAGTTGCTGTTCACTCCTGTTCTCGATGCGTATACTGGCGTTGATGAAGTCGGAGCTTCGGCGATGAGGTTCTCAAAGGCCCCGGGTATCCTTCTATGTGAGAATGTCGCTGCCGGCGCCGACGTCGGTTTGTATAATGCGGGCGGTCTTCTCGTCGCTTCGGCGAAGGCGGTATCCGGTTCTGTTTCCTTTAATGTAGCGGGCCTGCCTGCGGGTTCATATGTCGTTATTGTAAAAAATGCCGCAGAACAAAGCGTATATAAGGTGGCGCTTTGACATTTTTAAATGAAAATATTACCGGCGTAATGTGTTGATTTTTACACATTACGCCGTTTTCTTCTTTTTTAGGGTGTTAAAATGCCTCTGTCAGTAGAATTTTTATCAAATATTCATTTTTTTGTCAAAAAAAACTTGAAATAAGGTTAATATATAAATTAAAAGTAGTATCTTTGCAAAAAATTTGAAAAGAGGTAGCCGAAACGCTATGAAGGGAGTAGGCGAGATTATTAAACTTATATATTGTTATGAAGAAATTTTTCTATGTAGCAGTTATGGCTCTTGCATTTGCATCTTGCGGCAAGGCTGACAAAGAGGTTACTAATGCAACTGACATCGTTCCTGCAGCAGCAACAGAGGTACTTCCTGCAGCTTCTCCGGTTGTAGGTCTTGGCAAAGTTGCTACAGACGTAGTTCCTGCTGAGTAAGAAGCCGTTAATTAAGAAGTTTAGAAGATTGTCAATCCCGTAGTCTGTGAAGATACGGATTGACACCTATACTTCTTTTCTTGTGATTTCTGCCCGTAAAGGGGATTTACATAAAAACAGACAAGTTGCTTTTTGTAGCTTGTCTGTTTTTATGTGTTATACGGAAATCCTGCGAAATCCGCTTTTTCTATTTCCTAATTTCGAAAAAATGCGCTAATTTCGCATAATCAATATCTCGTGAATGATAGACGAATCTATTTTTAAAGATAAGAAAGCCGTATATTATACACTCGGCTGCAAGCTGAACTTTTCTGAGACGGCTACAATCGAGCGTCAGTTGCAGGAGGCCGGTATAAGAACTGCCAAACGTGGAGAAAAAGCCGATGTCTGCATCGTGAACAGTTGCGCTGTCACCCAAGAGGCCGAAAAGAAGTGCCGTCAAGTGATACATAAGCTTGTACGCCAGAACCCGGGAGCGTTTGTCGTCATTACCGGCTGTTATGCCCAATTGTCAGCCGAAAAACTTTCAAAGGAGTTGGGCGTCGATGTCGTTCTTGGCATAGACAAGAAAGGCGACATACTGCAATATCTCGGCAATCTTGAAAAGCGCGAGAGTTGCGAGCGGTACACGCAGCCTGCGAAAGATGTCCGCAATTTTGTCCATTCATGCTCTCGCGGTGACCGTACGAGGTATTTCCTTAAGGTACAGGACGGGTGTGACTATTTTTGTACCTACTGCACGATACCTTTTGCCCGCGGACGCAGCCGCAATCCTCATATTGCGGAACTTGTAGAGCAAGCGGCAAAGGCTGCGGCTGAGGGGGGTAAGGAGATAGTCATTACCGGTGTCAATATCGGTGACTTCGGCAAGAGTACGGGCGAAAGTTTTGTTTCGCTTGTGAAATCCCTCGATGAAGTGGAAGGAATATACCGTTACCGCATATCATCTATCGAGCCAAACCTCATTACGGACGAAATTATAGATTATGTGGCAAGTTCACGCAGTTTCATGCCGCATTTCCATATTCCGCTTCAGGCAGGAAGCGACGAGGTGCTTAAGCTCATGCGCCGCCGTTACGATACATCGTTTTTTGCTCAAAAGATAGCTAAGGTGCGTAGTGTTATGCCCGACGCTTTTATCGGTGTCGATGTTATCGTAGGTACGCGCGGCGAGAGTGAAGAACTTTTTGAACAGGCCTACGAATTCTTAAAAGGGCTCGATGTCTCTCAGCTGCATGTGTTCAGCTATTCCGAGCGTCCCGGTACAAGGGCGCTGAATATAGACGGAGCAGTCGCTCCTGCCGAAAAGCACCGCCGCAGTCAGCTGCTCATAACGCTGTCCGAAGAAAAACGTATTGCGTTCTACAGCCGTTTCTGCGGAAAAGAGGCGGTTGTGCTTTTCGAAAAACCGCGTTCCGGCATGCCTATGTCCGGGTTTACCGAGAATTACATAAAGGTAGAGGCGCTTCCGTCGGCAGAGCTTGTCAATAGGCTCGTTCGTGTAAGGCTGGGCGGTTTCAATGAAGATAAATCGGCGCTTGCCGTTGATGAAGTTTTGGGTTTTGCCGACTGACACTATGAAAAAGGTTGCAGTGGTCATATTGAATTATAACGGCGTGTCGATGCTTGAGAAATTCCTGCCGACAGTAATAGCCTGTTCTCCCGAAGCCGACATTTACGTTGCCGACAATGCCTCGGACGATAATTCCGTTGCTTTCATAAGACAGGCCTTTCCTCAAGTGAGGCTCATTACGCTTGACAGGAACTACGGATTTGCCGGCGGCTATAATATGGCTCTCAAAGAAATCCGTTCCGAGTATTATATACTGTTGAATTCCGATGTTGAGGTTACGGAGGGGTGGATAGCCCCTATGCTCGCTTTCATGGACAACGAGCCCGGGGCGGCCGCATGCCAGCCTAAGTTGCTCGATTACAACAATAAAGAGCGTTTCGAATATGCAGGGGCATCCGGCGGCTTTATCGACCGTTATGGCTATCCTTATTGCCGCGGGCGTCTATTCAGCGTGTTGGAACACGACAATGGGCAATACGACACCGTCATTCCTGTTTTCTGGGCTACAGGAGCGGCAATGATGATACGCAGCAAGGAATATTGGAGCGCAGGGGCGTTTGACGAGCGCTTTTTCGCGCACATGGAAGAAGTGGACCTTTGCTGGCGTCTTGCGGCTCGTGGCGGCAGCGTATATTGCTTGCCCTCAAGCAGGGTCTATCATGTCGGCGGGGCTACCCTTGACAAGAGCAATCCCCGAAAGACATATCTTAATTTCCGCAATAACCTTTTGCTGCTCTATAAAAACTTGCCCGGCCGGGAGCTGCGTCATGTCATGCGTGTGCGCCGTTTCCTTGATTATATTGCGGCGTTTAAATTTCTTCTGTCGGGCAGCGTCGGTGATTTCAAGGCTGTCCTAAAGGCCCGTCGTGATTACAAACGCATGCGGAAAGAGTATGACAGCGCACGTCGTGAGAACCTTGCGTGTACGGTAAGGCACGATATTACAGGGAAATCAAAATTCTCGTTGCTGTGGCAATACTACGCTTGCGGCAAGAGGCATTTCAATAAACTGAAGCAATAATTATATGGAAGCAGCGCTATACCTCATTCCTGTGACATTAGGCGATACGCCTCTCGGCAATGTCTTGCCGCAGTACAACAGCGAGATAATATCCGGCATACGCCATTTTATAGTCGAAGACGTGCGTTCGGCGCGCCGTTTCCTGCGTAAGGCCGATTCCCGGTTCGATATCGACGGTTCGCAGTTCTACGAACTCAACAAGCATACTTCGCCCGCCGCTGTCGCAGGCTATCTTAAGCCGCTGCAGTCGGGGCTTCCTATGGGTGTCATATCCGAGGCAGGCTGCCCTGCTGTCGCCGACCCCGGGGCTGACGTCGTTGCCATAGCCCAACGCAAGGGGCTTAAGGTCGTTCCGCTCGTGGGGCCGTCAAGCATAATTCTGTCAGTAATGGCTTCCGGTTTTAACGGCCAGAGCTTCGCTTTCAATGGCTATTTGCCGATAAAGCCCGATGAAAGGGCGAAAAAACTGCGTCAGCTTGAGCAGAGGATATATAACGAAGACCAGACACAGCTTTTCATCGAAACTCCTTATCGCAACGGCAAGATGCTCGATGATATATTGGCTAATTGCCGTCCGCAGACGAAACTCTGCGTCGCGGCAAATCTCACATGTCCTGGTGAATATGTGCGTACCATGAGCGTTAAAGAGTGGAAAGGCAAGCTGCCCGACCTATCAAAGATACCTTGTATATTCCTGCTTTTCAAATAAAGCGGCCCTGCCGTCACTCCTTGCTTTTAAGCAGTTCCTGTAGCTTGAACATCTCGTCACGGTATTGTGCCGCCTCTACGAACTCCATCTTCTCTGCGGCAGCCTGCATTAGCTGTCTTGTGCGTTCAATGCTCTTTTTGAGCTGGTCGGCGGTCATGTACTCGACAATCGGGTCGCATGCGACAAGCGTTGTTCTCTCGTCGCTGTAGCTCTTAGCGTCTCTCTTGTTCTCTTTCTCTTTGCGTTCAAGTACAAGAGCGTTGCTTATCTCTTTCTTGATCTGAGTAGGCGTGATGCCGTTCTCGCTGTTGTATCGCATCTGCTTCTCGCGGCGGCGGCTCGTCTCCTCCATTGTACGTCTCATGCTATCGGTAATCTTGTCGGCATAGAATATCACAAGGCCGTTTACGTTTCGTGCGGCTCGTCCGGCGGTTTGCGTGAGCGAGCGGCGGTCACGCAGGAATCCCTCATTGTCGGCGTTGAGTATGGCGACTAACGAAACTTCGGGCAGGTCCAGTCCTTCACGCAGCAGGTTTACTCCTATGAGAACATCGTATATTCCCTCACGCAGGTCGGTCATAATCTCGATTCTCTCAAGAGTGTCCACGTCGCTGTGTATGTAGTTGCATCTTACTCCGTGCTTTCTCAGATATTCGGTAAGCTCCTCTGCCATGCGTTTCGTGAATGTGCTTACAAGCACGCGCTCTTCACGCTCCACGCGCAGCTGTATCTCCTCCATGAGGTCATCGACCTGGTTTGCCAGCGGGCGTACCTCGATTATCGGGTCGAGCAGTCCTGTGGGGCGTATGAGCTGTTCAACGACGATGCCTTCGCTCTTTTCAAGTTCGTAGTCGGCGGGAGTGGCGCTTACATATATCGTCTGCGGGGTAAGCTCCTCGAACTCCCCGAACATCAGCGGACGGTTGTCGAACGCTGCCGGCAGACGGAATCCGAACTCCACAAGGTTCTTTTTCCTTGCCCGGTCGCCGCCGTACATGGCGTGTATTTGCGGAACGCTCACGTGGCTCTCGTCTATTATAAGCAAAAAATCTTTCGGGAAAAAGTCGAGCAGGCAGTAGGGGCGCGTTCCAGCCGCTCTGCCGTCGAAATAACGTGAATAGTTCTCTATTCCGGAACAATGGCCGAGCTCACGCAGCATCTCGATGTCGTATGTGACACGTTCGTGCAGCCTTTTCGCCTCTAACGGCTTGCCTATTTCCCTGAAATATTCCTCTCTGTCGGCAAGGTCTTTCTCAATCTCGGCGATAGCCCTCTCTGTGCTTTCTTTCGTTGTCATGAAGAGATTGGCGGGGTATATCTTGTAGTCGTCGAATGTAGTCAGCCTTGCTCCCGTCACGCTGTCAATCTCTTCGATGCTTTCAATGTCGTCGTCCCAGAACGTTATGCGCAGCACGTGGTCGCTGTATGCAAGGCTTACGTCTACAGTGTCGCCTTTTACCCGGAAATTGCCTCGCTCAAGGCTAATGTCGTTGCGTGTGTATAGGCTTCCTACGAGCTTCCGCAACAGCACGTTACGGTCAATCTTGTCGCCTACGGCAATCTCTATCACATTGTTGTAGAAATCGCTGGGGTTGCCCATTCCGTATATGCACGAAACCGACGAAATCACTACTACATCCTTTCTGCCCGAAAGCAGCGCCGACGTGGCCGCGAGCCTTAATTTGTCGATTTCATCGTTGATTGCAAGGTCTTTTTCTATGTATGTGTCGCTCGACGGAATGTAGGCTTCGGGCTGGTAATAGTCGTAGTACGACACGTAGTATTCGACAGCATTGTTCGGGAAAAATCCTTTGAACTCGTTGTAGAGCTGTGCGGCAAGTGTCTTGTTATGGCTCAGTATCAGCGTCGGACGGTTTATCTCCTTTATCACGTTTGCCATAGTGAATGTCTTGCCCGACCCCGTCACACCAAGAAGAGTCTGTGCGGGGGTGCCGTTCTTGACGCCCTCTACAAGTTGCGCAATGGCCTCGGGCTGGTCGCCCATAGGCTTGTAGTCCGAAACAAGCTCAAATTTCATACATCAACGATTAGCGGCTGCGAATATAATCATAAAGAGTGAATAATGCGGTATTGTTCTCCTACCAAATGAAAGGCAACAGTCTCCAGCGTACTTTTTTGCAGTAGCGGCCGTACCCGTCAAGTTTTTCGTTCAGCAGCTTTTCCTCGTCCTTTATACGGCATGCGATTATCCGCAAGTAGGGCAGCATGGCAAAGAATGCCGGCCACGAGCCTAATACTAAAGGCATTGAAAGGAACATTATCACTGTTGCGGTATACATGGGGTGGCGTACGACGCCGTAAAGTCCTGTGCTTATCACTTTCTGCCCTTCGGAGACTTCTATCGTGCGTGACAGCCATTCGTTCTCTCTTATAACCTCGGCATAAAGTCCGTAGGAAAGGAGGAAAATGATGCTTGCCGCCCATACCGCGGCTGCCGGCATCACGGACCAGCTGTAACGGAAGTCAAGCCCGGCAATGATGAACGATGCGACGAACAGCAGCCCCGATATTTTTACAATCACGCTCTGTTCCTTTCTGTTCTCTTTCGATTTCAGCCTTCTTTCGAGTGTCTTCGGCGCCCATATGAGCAGTGCGGCGCCCAATAATGTCATCGGGATGAACAGTAACGCTATAAGTCTCCATGCTCCCGCAAAGCAGAACGTGCCGGCCGGTAGGAACAACAGCAGGGCGAGAATCGCGGCCCCCGAAACGAATTTTATGAGCGAATTTAAGGCAAGTTTCATGTAGTCGTGTCTTGAATGCAGCGCAAAGTTAAGTTTTATTGTCGTAAAAAGCATAAAGATGCTTTGCGTTTCACATGTTTTTGCTAAATTTGTACATATTTGCAACTTAAGACGGCCCGACGGCCGTCCGTAGAAATCAATAATATGAAAAAACTGCTTTACATCTTTGCGGCATTGGCGTTCCCTTTTGCCGCTTTTGCCGAAAATCCGCCCCTGATGGGTTGGAGCTCGTGGAATGCTTATGGTTTCCAGATAAACGAGTCTATCATAAAAGCTCAGGCTGACGCAATGGTAAACCTCGGTTTCAAGGATTGCGGCTACAATCATATAAACATTGACGACGGTTTCTTCGGAGGACGTGACGATAATGGCAAACTGCTCATTCATCCTGAACGTTTCCCTAACGGTCTTACTCCTCTTGTCGATTATATACACTCGCTGGGACTCAAAGCCGGAATATATTCCGATGCGGGCCGCAATACATGCGCGTCGTATTGGGGAGAACCTAAAGACGAGATAGGCGTCGGCGTCGGCCTCTACGGCCATGATGCCGACGATCTTAGCCTCTACTTCAATGACCTCGGTTTTGATTTCATAAAGGTCGATTACTGCGGTGCCGATGCGGGCAATAATGCCGATAAGCTTGACCTTGACGTGGAACAGCGCTACAAGGAGATTGCGGCTGCGATAAAGGCTACGGGCCGTACCGACATTGCTTGGAATATTTGCCGTTGGGCGTTTCCGGGTACTTGGGCGTGCGGAATAGCCGACTCATGGCGTACCACAGAAGATATTTATCTTGGTTGGGAGTCTGTAAAGAGCATTATCAATCAGAGTCTTTATCTTTCGGCGTATGCCAGTTACGGGCACTACAATGACATGGATATGCTTGAGGTAGGCCGCGGCCTTACCGCAGAAGAGGACAAGACGCACTTCGGCATGTGGTGCATGATGAGTTCGCCGTTGCTTATCGGTTGTGATCTCAACGACATAAAGGGTGATGCTTTGGCTCTTTTGCAGAACAATGAGCTGATAGCGCTTAACCAGAACGCTCTTGGTTTGCAGGCCTATGTCGCAGACGCAGTGAACGGTTGCTATATTCTTGTAAAAGATGTTGATGAAAAGTACGGGAACAAGCGTGCTGTAGCTGTGTATAACCCTACGGACAACTCTGTGACAGTCAATGTGGATTTCAGAAAGCTCGACCTTGCAGGCGACGTTCAGGTGCGTGACCTGTTCGAAAAGAGCGATATCGGTACTATGAACGGCTCGTTAAGCGTGACTGTCCCAGCTCACGGTACAAGAATCTATAGGCTCACGGCCGACGAGCGTGTTGAGCGTACTGTATATGAGGCCGAAACGGCATGGCTTACAGAGTATCAGGAACTGAAAAATCATGAGACTCTCGGTGTGGGCAGTTATATTGCCGATGCGGTTTGTTCGGGCGGCATGAAGGTAGGTTGGGTCGGCAACACTGCCGAAAACGACGTTCAGTGGCGTAACGTATACAGCAAGAATGGCGGCGAGTATACCATACGTCTCTATTTTATAACCGGTGAAGACAGAACTGTGAAGATGTCTGTCAATGGCGGCGAGCCTATAGTGAAAAAGCTTAACGGGGGCAACTGGAACAGTGTCGCTTCGGCCGACTTTGTGGTGAACTTGACAAAGGGAGAGAATGTCGTACGCTTGTATTCCGACCAGGGGTATATGCCTGACATTGACAAAATGGAACTTGTCAGTGAGAAGCCTCTTTATATATATACCGCTAACGGCAGCATCGACGGCCCCGGAAATACGGCTTTGCCTAAACGTGTTCCCGCAGGCGAGGATTTGGACGTAGTTCTCAGGGCGGCTCCGGGTCATGAAATCTCAAAGCTCGTCGTGCGTCACGGAACTAATCTGGACGGCGAGCAGTTCGTCGATGATGTTCAGCAGTGGAGCGAAGAGACTGTCGCTGTCACATCGGATAATGTAAGAATTGAGGGCAAGTATATCGACGGCGACGTCGCTCTGTATGCCGACTTTGTACCCCGAGAGGACAGTGAATGGGAACTCGTTTTCAGCGATGAGTTCAATGCGCCCGACAACAGCCAGCCTGTCGATTATAAGTGGATGCGTTGCCAGCGTTACAGCTCTACATGGAACCGTTGGCTCAGCGACAGCGAAGAGGTCGTATATCTTCAGGGAGGCGACCTCGTGACCCGTGCTATACCTAACCCCGACCAAGCGAAAGACCCCGTTCCCATGATAACGGGCGGTATAAAGAGCTATAATCGTTTCGGCTTTACATACGGATATGTCGAGGCTCGCATTCTCAGCAACCCGTGGGTGGGACATTTCCCCGCATTCTGGATGATGCCGGAGGACCAGAGCGCCGGCTGGCCCGACTGCGGAGAGATTGATATATGGGAAGCTATAGACACTAAAACCGATACCTATCATACAGTTCACAGCAACTGGACTTACGATTTGAAAAATACAAATAATCCGAAATCAAGCTTTACGTCTTACGTTCCGTACGACCGTTATCACACTTACGGTCTTATGTGGGACGAAACGTCGCTCACATGGTATGTGGACGGCAAAGAGGTCGGCACGTACAAGAAATCGATAATCCAGTCTTATCTTGACAAAGGCCAGTGGCCGTTTGACAAACATTTTCATCTTATCCTTAATCAGAGCGTCGGCAACGGCTCTTGGGCGAAGGATGCCGATGTGACACACACCTATGAGACACGTTTCGACTGGGTTCGTGTTTATCAGAAAAAGGGCATGGAGAATACTGACGGCGTGCTTGGCGTCGTAGATGCGGTTTCGGATAATGCGGTTGTCGTCGAGGCTGTAGAGGGCGGCGTAGCTGTCGCTGTTCCTGCTCCCTCTGTCGTTGATGTGTACGACTTGCAGGGCCGCAAGATTGCTTCGCGCGAGGTTCACGGCAAATATCAGTTCTCGCTTCAGCAAGGCGTGTATGTCGTAGCAGGCAATAAGGTGATAGTTAAGTGATAACGTTATCGTTAAACGCTCATCGTTCATCGTTAAACGATCATCGTTAATCTGTTGGCGGCATTCGCAATCGCAACCCAAGCGGCATCACTTTCGGCGATGCTACGCTTGACGAGATGCTGCTCATGCCGTCGAAGCTTCGCTTTAATCGTTCACCGTTAAAAACAGAGCGAGGTCTTTGTTTTAAACTCACCTACCCTCAACTCTAAACTTTCTTCGCTCCCCTGTTGTCGTTGTTTTCTTGTACTTTCTGTGCCGACAGAAAGTACCAAAGACCTCTGCACATGGTCGTTTTCTTAACGCAAAACATAGCTGACATTTTTGGGGTGTCCGGAACTCGCTTGGCGGCGCAAAACAGCAAGCTGTTTTT
>JAZNPP010000004.1:0-4854 GCA_045589695.1 Bacteroidaceae bacterium | reverse complement strand
GTGACGGGCGTTTTTTGATTACTTTTTCACGAGAGAAAAAGTAATGAGAGAAAGACCTACGCATTGTAACAATCCGCAGTTTAAGGTTGAGGACTGCGGTAGAATATAACGGCGAGCGAAAGCGAGGTCTTTGTTTTAAACTCATCTACACTAAGCCCTAAACCCTCAACTCTAAACTCTCATCGTTAATCGTAAAAACATTTTTCTTCACTCGCTGTGAAAAATATTCAAGCAAGCTTGATATTTCTCGCTCGTTTCTTTGTATATTCGCCTTACGGCAGATATAATTTGTCGCTCGCTGTGAAAAATATTCAAGCAAGCTTGATATTTCTCGCTCGTTTCTTTGTATATTCGCATTGAAAATGTCCGGTTCGTGCGGTTTTGCAAGAACATTTATGGCATTTTTGCCATTATGGTATTATGACATAACATTTTATAATATATATAGCAATGAAAACACGTCTTGAACATGATTCATTAGGCGAGATTCAAGTCCCGGCCGACGCCTATTACGGCGTTCAAACTTTGAGAGCTATGGTCAATTTTAAGGACATCAGCGGTATCACTATCAGTGACCATCCGTACTATGTCAAGGCTTTAGCTATGGTAAAATGGGCTGCTGCTCATGCAAACGTATCGCTCGGCACTCTTGACGAGGAGATCGGCTTCGCTATCAAGAAGGCGTGCGAGGAAATTATGGAAGGCGCTCTGATTGACCAGTTCCCTGTAGACCTTATCCAAGGCGGTGCAGGTACATCTACTAACATGAACATCAATGAGGTGGTTGCCAACAGGGCTCTTGAGATAATGGGCCATAACAAGGGAGAGTACCAGTATTGCCATCCCAACGATCATGTGAACTTGTCGCAGTCTACCAACGACGCCTATCCTACATCTTTCAAATTATGCTTTATCCTGCATAACGAGGATTTGGTGCGTGAACTGAAGCAGCTTATCCGCTCGTTCCGCACTAAAGGCAAGGAATTCAGCAATATAATCAAGATGGGCCGTACTCAGTTGCAGGATGCCGTTCCTATGACTCTCGGTCAGGAGTTCGAGGCTTTTGCCGTGACTCTCGAAGAGGAGGTAAGCCGTCTTAACGAAATGGCACGTCTTTTCCTTGAGGTGAATATGGGAGCTACAGCTATTGGTACAGGTATCAATACTGAGCCTGAATACGCTCAGACTTGCGTTGATGCTCTTCGTGCGATTTCGGGCAAGCCTTTCGTGCTTGCAGGCAACCTTGTGGAGGCTACTCCCGATGCCGGCTCATCGGTAATGTATTCATCGGCGCTCAAGCGTCTGGCCGTTAAGCTCTCTAAGATATGCAACGACCTGAGGCTTCTGTCAAGCGGTCCCCGTTGCGGTCTTAACGAGATAAATCTGCCGCCTATGCAGCCGGGCTCAAGCATTATGCCGGGCAAGGTGAACCCCGTAATTCCTGAAGTCGTGAACCAGATATGTTTCCGCGTGATAGGCAACGACCTTACAGTGACATTCGCAGCCGAGGCCGGTCAGCTTCAGTTGAACGTTATGGAGCCTGTTATGGTGCATGCCATCATCTCTTCGATACGTATGTTGCTGCGAGGCATGACACGCCTGCGTGTGTTGTGCGTGGACGGCATAACAGCCAACGAAGGCCATTGCAAGGAACTTGTTCTGGGCAGTATCGGTATCGTTACGGCTCTCAACCCTGTATTGGGATACGAGAACAGCGCCAAGATTGCTAAGAGAGCGTTGAAAGAGAACCGCAGCGTATATGACCTCGTTCTCGAAGAGGGCATGCTGTCGAAAGAGGAACTCGACGAGTTGCTGCGTCCCGAGAACATGATATCTCCGCACAAGATGCCTAAGAAAAAATAAAGCTTGCAAGGCATAAAAAAATATAAAGTGAACCCCAAAGTTTGGACAAAAAACTTTGGGGTTTATTTCACACACGGAAATATGCGATTAAGTGGGTGTAAAGGAAATTTATTTGCTTTGCCGAGCGTGAACTTCTTATCTAAGCTGTTCTTGCAATGAATAAGCAACAGCAGAAGTAACTTCAAATAGAACCGGCACTGTAAGCGAGAGAGTGCGAAGTACCCCACAGACTTTGCTGGTGAGCTGTCTTTTTTACTTCTGCTTATTAGCGTAACGTTCGTTAAGGCCCTCGACAACTTCGTTCGTCACATTATATGCCGGATTTGCGTACAGCAGGTTTTCGCCTACTTTTGTGATGATGAAGTCGTACCCCTTGCTCTTGTTGTACTCTTTCACGTACTCGTTGATAGCCTCACGCAAAGCCCGGTTCTTTTCCAGACCCTCTTTCTCGAATTCCAGAGTCAGTTTCTGCTCAAGCTGAACGATCTCTTGCTCCTTCTGCATTATGCGGTTGTACTCGCTCTGCGCACGCTCCGGAGTAGCGTAGACATTGTTCTTGTACTTGAGTTCGAAGTCCGCCTGGTCGGCCTGCAGTACTTTATACTGCTCTGTAAGCTTCATTTTGATGTCCTCTTCCTTGCGCATCATCTCTTTGTTGATGTCCTTGGCGAACTCGTAATTGCTCATGAGTGAATCAAGGTCTACGAATGCAATCTTCAGCGTTGAGGTTGCCGCGGCAGCCTCAACGGGATGAGTCTCAACCGCAATGTCCTGTTTCTCGGCTGTCGTGCATTGAGCGAACATTAAAACTGAAACGAAAGCGGTAGCGAACAGACAATTTCTTTTAAAGTTTTTCATAGTATTATCATTGTTTTTTGTTTACCTCCTTTACGGCCATGCGATTCTCTTTACGAGCATCCCTGTCCTGTGATTGAGCGCATTTTATTCCTCTTTTGCGCATCTCTTTATTGCCTCCGATATGAATGTTCGGGAATTTTCCGTTTTTCTTTATAATTATTGTAATGGACAGCAATGCGACGCTTATTGCAATAATTAACAACGTAAAGAGTAAAGTCTTGAACATTTCTATTATCTTTGTTATCGCAAAGTAATATATTTGTTTTCACTTTTTCTCTGCATTTTGTGTGAAAAATACGAAAACGAAATGCGAAAACAGCTGAATTAATTTTTTTTTGCAAATTAACGGAATGTATTAACAATTTTAAACGACTGAATATGGAACAATTGAACTTGCAGCCCAAAGCGGTTTTTGATTATTTCTTTCAAATTTGCGCAATTCCTCATGGCTCAAAGAATGAGGCGCGGATATCGGAATTCCTTCAGAACTTCGGTAAGGAACTCGGGTATGAAACTATAGCCGACAGCGTCGGAAACGTGTTGATAAAGAAACCTGCATACCCTGGATTTGAAAACAGAAAGACCATTATTCTTCAAGCTCATATGGACATGGTATGCGACAAACGTCCCGACGTTGAGCATGACTTCAAGAAAGACCCGATACGTCCCTGGGTGGACGGCGAGTGGCTGAAAGCCAGAGGCACTACTCTCGGTGCCGACAACGGCATAGGCGTTGCTGCCGCTATGGCCGCTCTTGCAGACAAGTCGTTGAAGCACGGTCCTCTGAACTGCCTCTTTACGATAGACGAAGAGACGGGCCTGACAGGCGCCGAGGCTCTTGCTCCCGAACTGCTTGAGGGCGATATTCTTGTAAACCTTGACTCGGAAGACGAGGGAGAAATGTTCATCGGCTGTGCCGGAGGTGTATGCAACTACGCTGAGTTCAAACATGAATGGGTCGATATCCCTGCCGGATATTTCTTCCTGAAAGTAGATATAAACAGCCTCACGGGCGGTCATTCAGGCGATGATATCAACAAGAACAGGGCTAATGCAAACAAACTCATGGCACGTTTCCTTAACCGCGTGTCGGCGAAGTTTGACTGCTATCTATGCGACATCAGCGGCGGAAGTCTTCACAATGCGATACCTCGCGACGCTTCGGCGCTCATCGCTGTTCCTTCCGAGGATAAGGAGCCTGTACGCATTGAGTTCAATATCTTCGCGGCTGAGGTACAGGACGAATATTCGGCGACAGAGCCGGCTATGCGTTTCACTATGCAGAGCGCCGACCCTGTCGAGAAGGCTATCGGCCGCGACTCGGCTAAAGCGCTTCTTGGCTCTTTGCAGGCTGTGTTCAACGGCGTGTTCGCCATGAGCGGCGACATGCCCGGTCTTGTGGAGACTTCGAGCAACCTCGCTTCGGTGAAACGTATAGCGGACGATACTCTGCTTGTAACCGCAAGCCAGCGCAGTTCCGTGCTGTCGGCGCGTGACTATGTGTCCGATACCGTGCGTGCGGCGTTTGAACTTGCCGGCGCAACGGTAACTGCCAAAGGGATGTATCCGGGCTGGAAACCGAACGTGAAGTCGGAGATTCTGAAAGTGGCTTGCGACACGTACAAGGAACTTTTCGGCACCGAGGCTACGATAAAGGCTATCCATGCGGGCCTTGAGTGCGGCCTCTTCCTTGAAAAGGCTCCTTCGCTTGACATGATATCCTTCGGCCCGACGATGCGAGGCGTTCATTCGCCCGACGAAAGGCTGCATATCGCATCTACTGAGCGTTGGTGGCGGCACCTTATAGCTTTGCTCGAACATGCGCCTTGTAATAACGATTAAAGCGGAGCTTCGACGGCATGAGCAGCATCTCGTCAAGCGCAGCATCGCTGAAAGTGATGCCGCTTGGGTTGCGATTGCGAATGCCGCCAACAGGGGAACGTTTAACGATTAACGATTAACGGGGGAGTGAGGAAAGTTTAGAGTTGAGGGTTTAGAGCTTAGTGTAGGTGAGTTTAAAACAAAGACCTCGCTTTCGCTCGCCGTTATATTCTACCGCAGTCCTCAACCTTAAACTGCGGATTGTTACAATGCGTAGGTCTTTCTCTCATTACTTTTTCTCTCGTGAAAAAG
>JAZNPP010000003.1:0-3058 GCA_045589695.1 Bacteroidaceae bacterium | reverse complement strand
TAGCAATTCTTTCTCTAATACCCACCATATACGGCTCCTTCTGCCGAAATTAACAATATGGTGAGGTAACACAAAAATGGTATATGTACCAACCACTTATCAAATTTCACCCTCATCCTGCCATTATTACGCAAGTTCTTCATATCTTCGCAGAATAAAACCATATTTTATGCGTACAAAAAAGAGCAGCAGTTCAAACATGCGCTTCCTCTTCGGCAGCGTCTTTTTCTTTGCGGCGATAATTCTTTCAATAGTGCTGTTTACATATTATGCGATGCGTGAGGCGTGGCGCAAGTCGCCCGAAAGGGATTATGTATATACATTCACCTTCTCGCAAGAGTTCAAAGGGCTCGACTATTCGGTATATCTTGACGACAGTCTGCTGTATGCCGGCAACCCCTTCGATGCCGATACGGTCCTGAGCGTTAAACGTTACGTCACTCATGAGCCCGTGAATGTTGCTGGCATTGACACTGTGATAGCAGTGCCGCATTTTACCTCTTCTTCGTCGCTCTTTGTCGTGGACGGCGGAACGAACATCCCTGCCATAATCGGAGTAGGGGAGTACAACGCTATTCATCTGACATTGAAGAACGGTAAGGTTGTGCCGATAAAAGAGTAAGGGCCGTTTCGGGATATTCAGCTTCGCTCATTGTGACAAAGCGGGCCGGGACATTCTTACGTCACTCCGTTCCGTCAAAGACTACAAGCGCAGAGTCTGTCATGCTGGTGAAACGAAGCGTTCCGGTTGTCCGGTTCAGTCGCTCTTCTTTGGCGATAATATCTCCTTGTATCTTTTGCTGTCTTTTAGAATGTCATAGCACTCTTTGAGTTCCGGGTCTTCACGCAGGCTGAACGCAATCTCGCCCTCTTGCCCGTAATAACGCTTTATTATCTCGTCGCCGAGCATGGTCTTGACATCTTTCCCGAAGTGTGTGAGCGAGTGGTCGAGGTTGGCTTGCAGTTTCTTTTCAAGAGCCTCTATCTCCTCTTTAGCGATGGCGGCGAAGCCTTCGAACTCAATCATTTTCTTCAGTTCGTTGAGTATCTTGACGCTGTGCAGGTCATAGCTGAAATTCTTGGCTTTGAGATACTTCTTGAACTCGTCATATACCTCGTCGCTTATAGTGAATGTCTCGGCAGGGGCTATGTTCTTGTTCTTCAGGTGAAATTCTGTCGCAAAATCGAATACCGCCATGTCCTGCATAAGGTAATAGAGCAGTGTGGAAAGTTCCTCGGGCTTAGGCTCGATGTCGGGCCGAATGCCTCCTCCGTCACGCACTTCACGGCCCGCAGCCGTGCGGAACACGTTCGTGAGACTGTCGGGCAGGCTGCTCGTGCGTCCGTCGTCAATCATGTGCGAGTAGTCCAGAGCCTGTACGCATCGGCCGCTCGGTATGTAGTATTTAGCGGTTGTCAGTTTCAAGTAACCGCCGTAGTTTACAGGTCGTGTACTCTGGACAAGTCCTTTGCCGAACGTGCGTGAGCCCACTATTACGGCTCTGTCAAGGTCTTGCAGGGAACCTGCGACAATCTCTGACGCCGATGCCGACTGTCCGTCTACAAGAACGGCCAAAGGCGAAACGGTGTCTACTGGTTCGTTGCTTGTCTTGTATGTGTCGTTGCTGTAGTCGGTCTTTCCTTTCGTGGTGACGATTGTCTTGCCTTTAGGAACGAAAATGTTCACAATGTCCACCGCTTCGTTCAGCAGGCCGCCGCCGTTCCCTCTCAGGTCAATGACGAATGACTTGGCCCCCTGTTTCTTCAGCTCTATGACGGCGCGACGCATCTTCTTGGCGCAATCGTCAGTAAAGCTCTCAAGCAGAATATAGCCCACGTCGCCGTTCTGAATACCATAATATGGTATCGGCGGCAACAGTATGCTCGCTCTCTCAAGAGTCACTTTCTTCTTTCCTTTCTTTCCCGGCTGCTCAATCTCAAGCGTAAGCTTTGTTCCTGCCTCTCCCCGGAGCATGTCGCTTACACTGTCGCTGCTGATGCCGACGACGCTCGTCCCGTTTACCGAAAGTATGAGGTCGCCTGCTCTTAGTCCGGCCTTGTATGCCGGCATATCCTTATACGGGTCGGCAATCACAGTGGTGTTCTTCTCGTTGTGAAAACGTATTATGGAGCCTATGCCGGCATACTTTCCTGTAGTCATCAGCTTCAGCTCCTCGTTCTTCTCTTCGGGGTAGTATTCGGTGTAAGGGTCAAGATATCTGAGCATGTATTCGATGCTCTTGTTTATCATCTTTTCGGGCATTATGCTGTCTACATAAAAAAGGTCGAGTTCCTTTATTATGTTGTTGTATATCGACAGCTGTTTCGCAAGCTTCTGCCTGTGCCTGTCGTCGGCCTTTATGCCGCTCAGGAAGAACAGGAATATAATAGCGAGCGCAAAAAGTTTTTTTCTGTTGTTCATATATGATTACGCGATATCCGGTTTGACAAATTAAGGCAAAGTTAATATTTTGCTTTTTTATTGCTTCCTTTGTGAACTTCTTTTTATGAATTATTCAGTAAAAAAATGCCGCAGCTGCTTTTTTTGTTCATTTGAATAAAAAATATCAGAAAAATTTGCATGAGAAAAAAAGATATACTACTTTTGCAACGTCAAACGACAAGCGTGTCGAAAATTCTTCAGTAGCTCAGTCGGTTAGAGCACCTGACTGTTAATCAGGGGGTCGTAGGTTCAAGTCCTACCTGAAGAGCAAGCGGGCAGAGGCCTCGCTTTTTTTTGAGAAACTCCATATATATTCTTCAGTAGCTCAGTCGGTTAGAGCACCTGACTGTTAATCAGGGGGTCGTAGGTTCAAGTCCTACCTGAAGAGCAAAGCGGAAAACGATGTTTTCCGCTTTTTTGGCTTAATGTAAAATCATTTACCGGCTCAACGTAAAATTGGCTCACCTGCAAAAGTTGGCTCACCTGCAAAAGTTGGGGGGATGATATAAAAATATTATCTTCGCATAGTTAAAATAAAGTACTATGCAAGACGAAAAAATACTACTGGAATTAGCCCGTTTGATATTGCCATCAGGTTTTGTTGAGAATTTCAAG
>JAZNPP010000002.1:0-31621 GCA_045589695.1 Bacteroidaceae bacterium | reverse complement strand
CAACGTCATGGACGTTGATCCAGAATGTGCCCTCAAATATACCATTGTTGCTCTCTATGTTTATTTTCTGTATGTTGGCATTGAGTTGCTGGTATATTATTGCAGTTATCTTATGTAGCACTCCCATACCGTCTATTCCTTTTATCTGAATAGGGACTGCAAAATACAACTGTTTGTGTGTCTCCCATTTTGCGGCAAGTATCCTGTCGCCATGGCTGCTTTTTAGTGTGTTGGCAGTGGGGCAACTACGTTTGTGGATGACAATGTGCTTGTTATCATCGTAGTAGCCAAGGACGTCATCGCCAGGTATCGGGTGGCAACAGTCGGCAATGATGTATTTTGTGTTGAGTGATTCCTCGGTGAGATTGATTGTCTGCTTGCGGTCAACGTTCTCGTGTATCTCGGTCTCTTTCTCTTCTTTCTTCTTGTCGCGGTTGAAAGAGAAGAATGACTGGAAACTGAACTTTTTGTTTCCAAGCAGGGCATCTTTGTCTTCAGGACCAAGAATTATAGTGCCTTTACCTATGGCTGCGAGCAGTTCGTCACGGTCGTTCAGTTTGTGGTATCTCCACAACTTTTCTACATTACCCATGTAGTTGCTGAGTCCCTCTTGCTTGAGGAATGCATTGAGTTTCTCCTCGCCTTCGTGCTGCAGGAGCCGTTGCTGGCGACGTAACGCTGCCTGTATTTTGCTGCGTGCCTTGGCTGTCGTTACAAAGGATAGCCAACTCTCGTCAAGACGTGAAGTGTTGGATGTAAGAATCTCCACCTGGTCACCGCTCTGTAACTGGTGGTTCATTGGAACCAGCCTATGGTTGACCTTGGCACCTATACAGTGGTTGCCCAAGAATGTGTGTATGCTGTAGGCAAGGTCAAGTGCGGTACAGTTCTGCGGCATGGTCTTTATATCGCCTTTCGGCGTAAAGACAAATATCTCTGTCGCATAAAGATTGAGCTTTATGGTATCAAGAAAGTCGAGCGCATTAGGCTGCGGGTCGTCAAGAATCTCCTTGATGGTGTGCAGCCAGTTTTCGAGTTGCTCGTCGTTGCTGTTGTCGCCCTGGCTCTTGTATTTCCAATGAGCGGCAATGCCTCGTTCGGCTACCTCGTTCATCTTTTCGCTTCTTATCTGTACCTCAATCCATTCGCCGTGCATGCTCATGAAGGTCGCATGCAGAGCCTTGTAGCCGTTTGTCCTTGGCTTGTTCACCCAGTCGCGCAGGCGGTCGGGGTGAGCGTTATACAGCTTAGTCAGCGCAATGTATATGTTGAAACATTCGTTGTTCTCGTCACGTCCTTCACGTGGCGTGAAAATTATTCGTACGGCAAGTATGTCGTATATATCCTCGAACGCCACATGCTTCTTCTGCATCTTGTTCCAGATAGAGTAGGGCGACTTTACTCTGCCGATTATGCGGTACTTGAGTCCCATAGCATCGAGCTGTTCGCATATGGGTTGCGTGAATTCGTTGTATAGCCTGTCACGCTCACGCTGCGTTCTCTCAATCTTCTTCTCTATCCGATGGTACTCTTCGGGGTGTTCATACTTGAAACTGAGGTTTTCGAGTTCGGTCTTTATGCGGCTCAGTCCCAGACGGTATGCGATAGGCGCATATATATATAATGTCTCGCCTGCAATCTTATACTGTTTGTTTACCTGCATGAACTCAAGAGTACGCATGTTGTGCAGGCGGTCGGCAATCTTTATGAGTATGACACGTATGTCCTCGCTCATTGTGAGCAGCAGTTTCTTGAAGTTCTCGGCCTGTTCCGACGCATGAGCGCCGAATACTCCGCCGGCAATCTTTGTCACTCCGTTCACAATCTCAGCAATCTTGTCGCCGAAAAGGTTTCTTATATCCTCTACCGTGTAGTCGGTATCCTCGACTACATCGTGCAGCAACGCTGCGCAAATGGATGTCGAGCCCAGGCCAATCTCCTTGCATACAATGCGGGCAACGGCAAGAGGGTGCATGATATACGGCTCGCCGCTGTGGCGTCTGACTCCTTTGTGGGCCTGACGCGCGAAATTGAAGGCTTTGGTGATAAGTTCGACCTTCTTGCGGTGCTGCGACGACAGATATATGTCCAGCAGCTCTTGAAAGGCCGCATTTATGGCTGCCTCTTCGTCAATCAATCTTTTCTCGTCGTTGCTCTCCATGCCTGTCAGTATATTTTAAGATAACGTCCTTCTCTGATGTTGGTATTTTTCATGCCGTTCCACCTCATAATCTGCTTTACGGTAACCCTGTATTTGCGGGCTATGCCGCCGAGCGTCTCGCCTCGTTTGATTTTGTGGCGTTTGAGAGTGCCGTGACCGTCATCGTTGGCCTTTGCTTGCTTGAGCATCTTTTCAATGCTCTCTCTCGGGAAGAATTCCTGCTCCCGGTGCTTGTATATGCTGTCCTCCTGCGCAAGGAAGTCTGTCACGAGCGAGTTCGAGAGGCGGAGCGCATAAGGCTCGTTCTCTCCCGGAACAATGTCCTTTATGAATTGGGGGTTCAGCGCCCTTATCTCTTCGATGTCGGCGCCGCACACGTCTGCTATCTGTTTGAAGTGCAGGTTTCTCGAAACATGCACCGTGTCGGTCGAAACGGTCATGGCAGGCTCCATAGGGCTTATGCCATGCTCTTTGTGGTATGTCATTATGTAGTTGGCCGCAATGAACATCGGAAGGTAACCTCTTGTTTCGCGGGGCAGCCAGCTGTAAATCTTCCAAAAGTCGGTTTCTCCGCCCGAGCGTACAATCGCTTTCTTTACATTGCCGGGTCCGCAGTTGTATGCGGCAATTGCAAGTTCCCATTTTCCGAACAGCTTGTAAAGGTCGTCGAGGTATCGTATCGCCGCCTTAGTGGATTTTATAGGGTCGAAACGTTCGTCTATGTAGTTGTTCGACTTCAGTCCGTACAGCTTTGCCGTCGAGAACATGAACTGCCACAATCCTTTGGCGTTGGCTCTCGATACCGCCTTAGGGTTAAGCGCCGACTCTATGACTGGCAGGTACTTAAGTTCGTGGGGAACGCCTGCACGGTCAATCTCTTCCTCAATGATAGGCATGTAGAACTCCGACAATCCGAGCATGTACGCTACTAATGAGCGGTTTACCGTAGCGTATCGGTCAATGCAAGAACGTACCATGCGATTGTAGGGCATCTTGACTATCGTCTGCATGCTCTGCAGTCTTTCGGCGTACACCGTGTCGCTGCATTTTATATTCTCGGCTGTGCCGTAGGAGTTGTCGAGCGACTTGAGCAGGTTACGTGCCTGCCAGCTGGTAAGAATGCTGTCAATCTCTTCGAGCATGCAGTCGGGCATCTCGAATGTTATACTGTCTCCGAAGGCGCTGATTATGCTGTCGTTGCCGATGGAAATGTCCATCTCGGCAGCAACCGGCGAGTGTCTGATTATGCGGTTGTCTACAGAGTCGGGCAAGTGCGTGCCGGCCTTTGCGGTGGCGGCAAGCATCGTAAGGATTGTAAGGAATGTTATGGTCTTTCGCATTTATATAATCTTTCTTTTTTCAAAAATTAATCTGGCAGTTCAGTCCGTAGAACTCGCTTCCGTTTATTCGTGAGCCGCTCTGTATGACCTGCGGCTCCAAGTTTATGTTTACATCGTCGTTTATGTCAAAACTCGCGAGCTGCGCATCGACGTAAGCGTCGATTACCGACAGGGCATAAACGCCGATAAAGGCGAAGATGCTCATGTCACGCCAACGGCGGTAGCGGTCCTTCCTCTTCTTGAACACGTTCTTGAGGTACTCCTTGTTCGCCTCGAAATTATATCCCGGACGAAAGAAATCCTCGTACGAATTCGTGTTGGGGTCGCTGTCCATGATGTCAAGGTAGGCTTGACGGTAGTCCTTGTACATCTGCCCGTTCCAGTTGTAAGCGTACATGCAGCCCACAAACCCTCCGTACACGATGGGCAGTTTCCAGTATTTACGGTTGTAAATCTGTCCTCCTCCCGGTATGACAAGAGCGAGCCATGTCGATGTCGATACATTGGGTTTCCATGCCTTTATCTCAGGCTTGCTCTCTGCGGTCTTTGCGCTGTCGGCGAGCGCGACAGGGTTTTCCGCAGAAATCTGCCGGTATATGCTGTCTGCCATAACGGAGTCGCTCTTCGCTGAATATCCGGTCGTAAGGCTGTCGGTCGCTACAATCCCTAAGTACTCTGATTGTGCAAGAGCCTTCGTGCCGGGGATTGCCGACATGAAGGCAGCTAAAATGATTCCGTATGTCAAACACAGGCGCCGCACGTGTTACCGGTTTAGTTTGTCGAATATCGCGATAATGCGTTCAAGTTCCTGTTCGTTCTTGAACTTTATGCTAATCTTTCCGTTGCCTTTCTCGGTGCAGGTAAGCTGTACCGGTGTCTGGAAAAACTGCGTAAGGTGCTTTTTCAGTTGGTGGTATACGGCATCCTGCTTTTTGTTCTTCTGCGTTTTTACCGCATCGCCTCCCTCTTCGCCGTTCTTCATCTTGCGTATGATGTCTTCGACTTCACGTACCGAATAGCCGTTCTTTACCGTTTCGTTGAACACCGCTATCTGGTCGGCATGCGATGACAGCGACAGCAACGCCTTTGCGTGGCCCATGTCTATTCGTTTCTCTTTGAGCGCTACCTGAATGTTTCCCGGCAGTTTCAACAGGCGAAGGAAGTTTGCGATCGTGGCGCGTCCTTTTCCCACTCTTTTGCTCAGCTGCTCTTGCGACAGGTTGTATTGCTCAATAAGCTGCTGGTATGCCAAAGCTATTTCGAGGGGGTTAAGGTCCTCGCGCTGTATGTTCTCAATTAGCGCCATCTCCATCGTGTTCTCGTCGTTGGCGCTTACTATATATGCCGGTATAGTGCTTTTGCCTGCGAGTTGTGAGGCGCGGAAACGTCTCTCTCCCGCTATAATCTGGTAGCTGCCGTCGCTCTCCTTGCGCAAGGTTATCGGTTGTATGACGCCAAGCTCCTTTATCGAGTCCGCAAGTTCCTGCAGCGACTCCTCGTTGAACTCGCGTCGTGGCTGGTTGGGGTTCGCCGCAATCTTCGCAATCTCAATCTCGCCGATAGACGATGACGCAGGCGTGTGCAACGCCTCGGTTGATATCAGCGCATCGAGTCCGCGGCCTAAAGTGAATTTCTGTTTTGCCATTATATGTTATCTCTTTTCTCTTTTTATAATCTCTGCGGCCAATGCCAGATAGTTCTTCGCTCCTGTCGATTCCGCATCGTACATGATTACGGGAATGCCCATGCTCGGCGCCTCTCCGAGCCTGATGTTACGTTGTATTACCGTTTCGAATACAAGTTCACGGAAATGTTTCTTCACCTCGTTGTATACCTGATTGCTCAGTCTCAGGCGTGAATTGAACATCGTTAGCAGGAAACCCTCAATGTCAAGCCCCGGGTTAAGGTTTGATTTTATGATTTTGATAGTGTTCAGCAGCTTGCTGATGCCTTCGAGCGCGAAATACTCGCATTGTACGGGTATTATTACCGAGTCGGCGGCTGTCAAGGAGTTTACCGTAATGAGTCCGAGCGACGGAGAACTGTCAATCAGTATGTAGTCATAATTCCCCTTAATTGGCTCAATCACTTCACGCATGATTTTCTCTCTGTTCGGCATATCGAGCATTTCAATTTCCGCTCCTACAAGGTTTATGTGTGAAGGTATGATGTCAAGCCCTTTGACGCTTGTGGAATGAATTCCCTCTTCGGGTGCGGCTCTGTTTATAAGGCACTCGTAGATGGAACACTCTATCTCACGAATGTCTATGCCGAGCCCCGACGAGGCATTGGCCTGAGGGTCAGCGTCAATCACAAGCACTCTCTTTTCGAGGGTCGCGAGCGATGCTGCAAGGTTAATCGCCGTCGTTGTTTTTCCTACACCGCCTTTTTGGTTGGCTAATGCTATTATTTTTCCCATGTCTGTAAATTTTCAACTTTATAATCCCGTCGTGGTTTATCGTTTTTCAGCTTGCTGTGTTTGAGATACATTGCCCGCGGCGAAACAGCTTTCGTTCGCAGTAAAAGTTCAAGTAAATTTGGCTTTCGTTTGCTTATTCACTGTTTCCGCTTCGCTCTGTACGGTAAACCGGTCAAAAACATTACACCCTTCGTCTTGCAAGTATTGCGCCGGCGAATGGGTGAAGATTTGTTTTCACACGCAATGAGCGCAGCCGGCAATTACGGCCTTTAGGTTGCAAAGTTATTAAAAAAACAAGATTGTATATTATAAAAATCTATGAACTTATGAACAATCAGTTAATAACATATCATAAAAAATGTTACACCTAAAAGCGATGTAACATTCTGTAGTTCTTGATTTTCGGTTCCGTTTCCGCTATTCAACGGCGAATCGGCAGCTTTCGGTTCCCTTCTCCGTTGCCGCTACAGCGATGTATAGCCCTTTCGGCAGTCCTTTCGTCGAAATGCGGTTGCCGGCCGCTTCTCTCAGCAATTTTCCGTCGGCAGAATATATCGCAAGGCTGTCGATGTTCTTTTCTCCTGCAACTTCGCCGCCTGTATGTCTAAGTGTACTGTTGTCAATGTTATTTACCGATGTATAAGTATCCTTTGCGATAATTGTCAGAGTATAGCTGTCGCCTCTTGAAATTTCCGCTTCCGCAAGGCGGTCATCTTTTGCGATAATGTACTGCACGCCATTTTTTATTGCCGACTGAGTCCATTGCAACGACCACTTGTCGCCAAGCGATGTCAGTAGGTAGGCATTCCAGTCGCTGTAATATTGATTTGTTCCGAATACGCCGTACTCGTTGATGTAACGGTTGTCGGCATTGCTCGTTATCTTGTAGCAGTTCTTGCCTTTGGCATCAACCGTAATCTTCCATTCTTGCGCCTCTCCGGGCTCGGAAACTTCGTTGAATGTCGGGTTGCCGCCGCTGCCTTTGATATTGTTGTTTGTAAGGAATTTTCCGTTATTCATTATATAGTATACTGTATTGTCATCGATAAGCTTCACTTTCGGTTCTCCTCCTAACGGAACAATGTCGAAAATATACTTGTCGGGCAGGGCTTCGTTTGAATTACTCTTCTCTATACGTGTGCCGCTCACTCTCCAGAACTTGTCGCCGGCGCTGCCGCCGTTCTGTATGGCATATTTTCCGTTGGCAAGCAGGGTAATATCGTATGTGTGCCATACGGCCTCGTAAGGGTTGGTTTCGTCGCTTACGGTAAACACACCATTCTCGTTAATGTATCGTCCGTCTTCCAAGTTCACGATTTTGTATCGTTTAGTGCTTGGGTCGAGCGTAATCTTCCACTCCTGTCTTTGCGGGCGAATGTCGTCTATTGCGTTCTTGAACTGCGGAACGCTGCTTGCTTCGTTCGGCTTGTCATTGGTCAGGTACATTCCGTTATACATGATGCGGTATGTGCCGTTCTCGATAACTTGTGCCGGGAAAATATCAGTGCGGTAGTCGTATCTCTCTTTGTATGCGGCTGCAAGCTCCTCGACAGCGTTCTTGATGAACGGCTCGACATGCATTGTGGCTACAGCTGGGGTGGCGATTCTCAACGAGCCCGCAAAGTCTCGTGAACGCAGCGCGGCCTGCGCCTCGTCGCTCTCTTTGTATTTAAGATATTGCTCAACGAACATCTCGGGGTTTCCCTCGGCAAGCGCTTTGTTCATCTCGACAATAGCGACACCTCTCTCCCCCATGTATTTCATGCATAGCAGCCACGGCTCAATCTCGCTTGTCAGCGCTTTTGCCTCTTCTGCGTTGAGCAAAATCTCTGCAGTAGCGATGAACTTGCTGAACTGTTCATTTACTGCCTCGTATGCGGCGGCATGGTCGCCTGCGGCAAGCTTCTCCTCAAAAATCTTTTTCGCCGCAACGAACTCGGGCGATTCGTCCGTGCGTCTCAGCCCGTGCGTGTTCGGCCCTAAATCTACATTGTTCTCGCAGAAGAACTTGAACGCCTCGCTGTTTTCTGGCATGATGTATTTTATAGCCGCTTTCCACGATGCGTCCGAGTCGTATTCCTTCATGTTCCATGTGTAGTCTCCGATGCTGAAAAGCGAGACTTTTGACGCCTCGGCATACTCCATCGGGTTTGATACAAAGCCCGACATCAGGTCGGCGATGTCAAGGTCGTTGCCGTACGTAGGGCCCATGAGCAGATGGTTTATGCAGTAGTCGCTCACCGGGTAGTTGAGCCATATGTACGCCTTGCGTTTTATCTGTCCGTTAATCCATTCCATGTCGTTCTTGTTTATCATGTCCACAACGCTGTTGCCTGTCCACATGATATTTATGTCGCTGTTCATCACGGAGCCGAGCGTCGGCAGATACACGCCGTTCGACCAGCCTCTGTTGTACTGCGTGGGGCAGATGATGCAAGGCTTGATGTCGGGATATGCCGCCTCAAGCTCCCGGGCGATGTCGTTCATCAGTTCGCCCTGCTCGTCGCCGTGCGTTCCGTCGTCGTCCCATAGGTCGTCCCAGAATACGGCAAAAGTACGTACGCCGAGCCCGCACATGGCTTTCAGTTTGTTCACGATATTCTTTCTGTCAGCGTCGTTCCATTGGATGTCCTCTCCCGGGTGTATCGCCCACACGAACTCGACTTTGTTCGCCTTAGCGGCGTTCACGTACTCCTTTATCTTCTGTGCTTGGGGCTCAGGGTAGTTCTCGCGCCATTTGCTTTTGTGGTATACGTCATCCTTCGGTCCGTATATATACACGTTCATCTTCAGCTCTCCGAACATCTTGAGCAGTCCCATGCGGTCGGCCTCGCTGTAGGGGTTGCCGTAGTAGCCTTCGACAAGTCCGCGTTGCGGCACGCTCGGATAGTCGCTTATGGTTACGCTCATGACGTCTGGCATTGACATCAGTTTTAGGAAACTCTGGACGCCGTAGAATGTACCGCTGCCGTCATTGCCGGCAATCACTACTTTCTCTTTGTCTACGGAAAGGCAGTATCCTTCAGGCTTTTCTGGGATTAGGCCTGTATATCCGGCTACAGCGGCATCGCCTCTCTCGCCAATGACAACCTCTACGGTGCCGTTCCCGATGACGAAATTCTCCTTGAACAGCCTTACAGCGTCCTGGTCGGCCTCTTCGGCTCCTGTCAGCGTGAATGTGATGTCGTTCTTGAATGCGGTCTCCGTGCCCCATTCTATTTTCTGCGGTTTGGGGTAAATGTCGGTTTTCTGCGCTTTTGCGGTTGAAACAAGCATTGACAAAACTATAAAAAATGCTGCTGTAATGTTTAGCTTCATGGTTATGGACTTATATATTATAAAAAATGTTATCGTCTGTTCGGCGAAGATATACATTGAAATCGGAATTGGCAAATTTTTACTATCTTAGCGCCTGTAAAAGACAAAGCTATGAATGAAAGACCATTGATTTTAGTCTCAAACGACGATGGCTATCACGCTAAGGGCATCAATTCGCTTCTGGGTGTCCTTAAGGAGTTCGGCGATGTGATAGCTGTAGCCCCGCATACAGGACGTTCCGGAAAAGGATGCTCCATAACAAGTGAGATACCGGTAAAATTGACTAAAGTGCAGTCCGGGCCGGGGCTTGAAATATACTCATGTACGGGTACTCCGTGTGACTGCATAAAGTTGGCCTGCCATGCCGTCGTGCCCCGCAAACCCGACCTCGTAGTCGGCGGAATAAATCATGGCGACAACTCGGCCGTGAACGCTCACTATTCAGGCACTATGGGAGTGGTTTTGGAGGGCTGCATGAAAGGCATTCCTTCAATAGCGTTTTCGTTATGCTCTCACGATGCGGATGCCGACTTCACGCCCACATTCGACGTTATCCGTAAAGTGGTGCGCAATGTGCTTCAGCACGGCTTGCCTGTCGGCAGCTGCTTGAATGTGAACTTCCCTGACATTCCTCAGTACAAGGGCGTAAAGGTGTGCCGTCAGGCGCGCGGCAGCTGGGTAAACGAGTGGGGCGCTCATAATCATCCCCGCGGCGGCGAGTGGTGGTGGCTTACTGGTGAGTTCGTTACGGCCGAGAACGACGAACGTGCCGACAGGGTTGCTCTCGACAACGGGTACGTGGCGATAACGCCTACGACAATAGACCTTACGGATTACAGACTGCTCGAAGATATGCGAAGTTGGGAATTCTGACAGTGCCGGCTTAAGAACGTAAATAAAAGGATATAATGAAATACTATCTTATAGTTGGAGAGGCTTCGGGTGACCTTCATGCCTCTAATCTTATGAAGTCAATCAAGGCAGAGGACCCTGAAGCCCGGTTTCGTTTTTTCGGCGGTGACCTCATGTCATCTGTCGGCGGCGAGCGTGTAAGGCACTACCGTGACTTAGCCTACATGGGCTTCGTGCCTGTGTTGCTGCATCTAAGAACGATATTCGCCAATATGAAGCTGTGCAAGAGGGATATTCTCGCATGGAAACCCGACGCTCTCGTGCTTGTCGATTATCCCGGTTTCAATCTTTCGATAGCGGAATATGTAAAAAAGAAAAGCGGTATTCCGGTATACTATTATATCTCTCCCAAAATCTGGGCATGGAAAGAGTACCGCATAAAGAACATCAAGAGAGATGTCGATGAACTCTTCTCTATACTTCCTTTTGAAATAGACTTTTTTGAGAAGAAGCACTCCTTTAAGATAAACTATGTAGGCAACCCTTGCGTCGATGCCGTTCATGATTACCTGCAAAGCGGCAGGGTAGAGTATGCTTCGTTTCTTTCGGCCAACGGCCTGCCCGACAAGCCTGTGGTAGCTCTGCTCGCCGGCAGCCGCAAACAAGAGATAGAGTCGAACTTGCCTATGATGCTGTCGGCAATGAAGGAGTTTCCCGATTATCAGCCTGTTATTGCCGGCGCTCCAGGCATTGAAAAAGATTTCTATGCGCCCTATCTCAAGGAAGGCGCTTCCATTCTTTACGGAAAGACCTATGAGCTGTTGAGCAATTCGCATGCGGCATTGGTGACTTCGGGTACGGCAACGCTTGAAACGGCGCTCTTCAATGTTCCGCAGGTCGTATGTTATGCGTTGCCGATGGGAAAGCTCTATTCTTGGCTAAAGAAGAATTTCTTGAAAGTGAAATATATCTCTTTGGTGAATCTCATTGCCGGCAGAGAGGTGGTAAGAGAACTTGTGGCGGCCGAAATGACGGTGCGGAACATCAAGAGCGAACTCGGCAAGCTGCTCCCTGAAAAAGGTGAAGAAAGAGCGGCTATGCTCAAGGAGTATAGCCGCATGACGGATATTTTAGGCGAGCCCGGCGCATCGGAGCGTGCGGCGCGCAAAATGGTGTCTCTCTTAAAGAACGCCGATAAAGCTCAGGTATAACAGCGCACATGGCGTTGCGAGCATGGCGCTGTCGAAGCGGTCGAGTATTCCGCCGTGTCCCGGCAGCATGTTTCCCGAGTCCTTTATCTGCATCTCACGTTTCATGCTCGACTCTATCAGGTCGCCGAACGTTCCCGAGATGACAACTACGGCTGCCAGGCCTGCCCATTCCCAAACATTCATTATAGTGAAGAAATGAGATGCCGCTACGGCTGCCGTTATTGCCGCAATCGCGCCTCCGGCAAAGCCTTCCCATGTCTTTTTGGGTGACACGCGCTCGAACATCTTGTGCTTTCCTATTGAACATCCTACGAAGAAAGCTCCCGTGTCGTTGCACCACACAAGGGCGAAAATAGAGATAGGCAACAGGTAGAAGTAGGTGCTGCCGGCATTTGCTCCCGCCGTGGCGAGTATGTTGAGCAGAGCGAACGGCAATGCCGCATATATCTGGCTCATTGTGAAATATGCGTAATTGTCGAGCGCTTTGCCTTCGGTGTCGAAAAGCTGGCGTATGAAAACATATGCGACAATGGCTATGTACGGAGCGTAAAGTGTCATCGGTGCTGCGTTGTTGCCGTGGAACGCCATGAATGTCGCAATGTAAAGGTATCCGCCCGCAACGGCGGCGAGCCATGTGGGGAATGTGGTTTTTTTGTATGCCTTTACAAGGTTGCTGAACTCGTTTACCGATAGTATTGTCACTAATGTGAACAATGCTCCGAATGTTGCCTTTCCGTACAGGATAGAGGCGATCAGTGTCACTGCAAACAGCGCGCCTGTCAGTGTGCGTACGATGAGATTTTTCATATTGTCGTTTTTCGAATATGCGTTTGCCGCTTGTCAATCCTTGTTTTCAGTCGTGCCGTCATTTTCGGGCGTATTCTCTTCGGTTGGCCGCTCCTCGTCCGCCGGGGCTGCTTCCTTTTGAGCATTGCTATCTCCGAACAGCTCTTCGCTGCGTGACGCCCACGGACGCTTGCCGAATATCTTCTCTACGTCCTCGGCGAATATCACCTCGCGCTCAAGAAGTATCTTAGCCAGTTCGGCATGTCCCTCCTTGTGTTGCTTCAGCAGCTCCTTCGCGCGCTCATACTGCTCTGTAATCATCGCATGCGCTTCGTTGTCGATAGCTTCGGCTGTCTTTTCGCTGTAGGGGCGTGTGAACATGCTGTCGTTGTTGTTATAGTAGCACAGGTTGGACAGTTTGTCGCTCATGCCTGCGTACGCTATCATGCCGTACGCCTGCTTGGTGACACGTTCGAGGTCGTTCATGGCGCCTGTCGAAATATGGCCTATGAATGTCTCCTCCGCTGCGCGTCCGCCAAGAGTGGCGCACATTTCGTCGAGCATCTGCTCCTTTGTGGTTATCTGTCGCTCTTCGGGCATGTACCATGCAGCGCCCAGAGCCCTGCCTCTCGGTACGATAGTCACCTTTATAAGCGGGTTGGCATGCTCAAGGAACCATGAAATTGTGGCATGGCCCGCTTCATGAATGGCTATTGTCTCCTTCTCTTTCTGAGTCATTACCTTAGTCTTCTTTTCCAAACCGCCGATAATACGGTCAATGGCGTCGAGGAAGTCCTGCTTGTCTACGGCTTTCTTCTTGTTGCGGGCGGCTATCAGCGCAGCCTCGTTGCAAACATTGGCGATGTCGGCGCCCGAAAAACCCGGAGTCTGTCTCGCGAGAGTCTCCACATCGACCGAGGCGTCGAGTTTAAGAGGACGCAGGTGTACTCCGAACACCTCTTTTCTCTCGTTAAGGTCGGGCAGGTCCACGTGTATCTGTCTGTCAAAGCGTCCTGCACGTAGCAGCGCCTTGTCAAGGATGTCGGCACGGTTGGTTGCCGCAATCACGATGATGCCGCTGTTCGTGCCGAAGCCGTCCATTTCGGTGAGCAGCTGGTTAAGGGTGTTCTCTCGCTCGTCGTTTCCGCCCATAGAGGGGTTTTTGCCTCTTGCGCGTCCTACCGCGTCAATTTCGTCGATGAATATGATGCATGGAGCCTTCTCCTTTGCCTGACGGAACAGGTCACGTACTCTCGATGCGCCTACGCCTACGAACATTTCGACAAAGTCGGAACCCGACATAGAGAAGAACGGAACGTTCGCTTCGCCCGCGACAGCCTTCGCGAGCAAGGTCTTTCCTGTTCCCGGAGGGCCTACAAGCAGAGCGCCTTTGGGAATCTTTCCGCCCAACTCTGTATATATCTGCGGGTTTTTAAGGAAATCGACAATCTCCTTGACCTCCTGTTTCGCGCCCTCTTGCCCTGCTACGTCTTTGAATGTTATGCGTGGCTGGTTCGACTTGTCGAACAACTTAGCCTGCGACTTGCCTACATTGAACACGCCGCCCTGCGCTCCGCCACCGCCGCTCATCCTGCGCATGATGAATATCCACACGCCGACAAGTACTACAATCGGCAGAATGTTCCATAAGAAGCCGTTCAGGTAGTCGGGTCTTTTCTTATATTTCAGTTTGCCGGTAAAGTTGCCTTTGGCTTTCTGTTCGAAAATGAATGTCTCGAAGTTGTCCCTTGAGCCGATAGTCGATATAATCTTAGGACGCGCGCCCTTCTCAATGGGCTTGTCGCCGAAGACGCTCTTTGCGGAATCCAAGTGCAGGAACGCCTCGACCTCATCGTTGTCGAATACGGTTATCTCCTCGATGTATCCTTTGGAAATGAGACCGGTCAGTTCCGAATACTCTTTTTCCATAACCACGTTTCCGCTTCCCCCTCCGCCAAAAAGGTAGAAGAAGAGCAGAATGCCTCCAACGGTCAAGTAGAACCATGTGAAGTTGAATTTCGGTCTTTTTATATTGTTTGCCATAAATCTTAGTCTAAATCGGGTATTGTGGTGAGTTTCGCGTCGGCCCATAGGTGCTCAATGTCGTAGAATTTGCGTACATCGGGCAGGAATATATGGACGAGAATGTCGCCGTAATCCATCGCCACCCACTGCGCATTGCGAAGCCCGTCTACAGCGTAAGGCTTTCTTCTGCAATTGATTCTTACGGTGTCCTCGATAGAATCGGTGATGGCGCTTACCTGTGTAGGCGAGTTTCCCTGACATATTACAAAGTAGTCGCAAATGCTGTTGCCGAGCTTCAGCATATCCACTATAACAATCTCCTTGCCTTTTTTGTCCTGTATACCCTCGATAATCTGGTCTATAACCTCTTGTGCGTTAGTCTTTTTCTCTTGCATATATAAAATGTGTGTTTGCTTTACTTGTGTTGTTGCAAAATCCCTGCCACCCGGTTTTGCTGTGTCTTATTATGCTTTATGTGACAAAATGTCTTGTCCGCAGTGGCATGGTGTCAGTATCAGTTACAAATATACCCTCTTTTTATACGCCAACAGGCATAAATGGAGCTAAAAAATATTTTTTTAAGTAAAAAAACGGCAAAAACATTTTTTTTACCAAAAATTGTTGTACCTTTGCATCGCATTTGAGCATTGGGCTATGGTGTAATGGTAACACTGCAGATTCTGGTCCTGCCTTTCCTGGTTCGAGTCCGGGTAGCCCAACACAAAAACGGTCTGAATGATTTTTTCATTCAGACCGTTTTTGTGTCGATAAGAATCGGAAGATGCTGTTATGCCCGCACTGCGCTCATGTCCCATTAGTTTTCGGGGAACGGTGCGAGGGGTGTTGTCTGCGACTTGTTATTCCAACATCTTCTCGATATTCTTCTCAAATCCCGCCATTGTTATAATGCCTACCTCTTTCGACGGCTTGCCTTTCACCGGTGCAAATATTATTGTCGGAATGGACGAAATGCCGAAAGCCTGTGCAAGTTCAGGCGCCTCATCGATGTTTACTTTGTAGACGTCGATTTTGTCACCGTATTTCTGCGCGACCTTCTCGACGGTCGGGGCAATCATCCGGCAGGGGCCGCACCAATCAGCATAAAAATCAATGACGGCTGGCTTGTCACCAAGAAATTTCCATTCGGGTTCGTTTATGTCGGCAACCCTGTTGCGGAATTCCTCGGCTGTAAGCCTTGTGCTGCCTTTTGCAGTTTCGCGGCTCTGTTGTACGGCGCATTGTTTGTTCTCGGCATCGTTCTTCTTGTTGCAGCCGCATGCGATGAGCATGAGCGAGCATGCGGCGATAATAAATGTCTTTCTCATGATATATTAATCCTTTTAAAACGGTTTTGAGCAAATATACCATATTATCTTTACCGCATATATTTTTTTGGTTAAATAATTGCAAAAAAAATGCATTAGAATTTTCGCCGGCGATAAAAATGTATATCTTTGCAATAATTACATTGCCAAACTATTATTCATTTAATATTAATGCTTATGAAGAACTTTTACTATCTTATCGTTTCTTTGGCTTTCTTGGCGTCTTCCGCTTTTGCTCAGGAGGCCGACTATTCAGTCAGGAACAACGGCACGCGAACATTTGACAACTATGACGTGACACGTGACATCGGCTCCATTAGTATTGGCGAGCAAGTTCTGACGCTGGATGATGCGCAGAAAAAACTTGAGTATTTCGATGCGACGGGGCTTATGGTATTTGAGGTGGAACCTGGACAGGAACTGAAAGTGGAGATTGGCCGCGTTGCTAACATCTGGTCACATCACTACGTGTACATCGACACCGATTTTAACGGTTTTACGGCGAGCGTTGATGCTGACGGCTGGACGCCTGCCGGCGACCTTGTAGCTTATTCGTTCTACAACAACGATGGCGCAAGTGATGAAACGGGCTGGAATAGCGCAGGCGCGGTTGTCACGGGCAACGAACGCATGGAGCCTGCAGTGCCTTCGTTCAAGGCTCCTGAGAAAGAGGGAGTATACCACATGCGTATCAAACAAGACTGGTGTAATATTGATCCGCTTGGCGATGCCGACGGCAAGTTCGGCGATTTTACGGCGAACGGCGGTCAAATTATCGACGTAATGCTTCAGGTCGGAGATCCTGTTACCGGAGTAGCTGTGTTGGCGGCCGACGAAGCGCAAGAAGTATATGACCTTACAGGCCGTCGTATCGACAGTATAACAAAGGCCGGTATTTACATCGTGAACGGCAGCAAAGTGCTGGTTAAGTGAGAGCAATGATTATCAAGCTCGCTTGATTAAGCATGGCCGAACGAAAAGCAGTTCGCACAAAGTGCAAATGTTGGTTAAGTGAGAGCAATGATTATCAAGCTCGCTTGATTAAGCATGGCCGAACGAAAAGCAGTTCGCACAAAGTGCAAATGTTGGTTAAGTGATAACGTTTAACGAAGAGCGGCTAAACCGCTTACGTTCAAGCATTATAGAAAATGCAGGCGACCGCCTGCATTTTTTTTGTCGGCCGATATTGTAGGCGTTGCTTGCTGTCCGGGTCTTGGAATGTTGAATTTTTTTATTATCTTCGCAATCGCAACATACGTAAGTCTCGTCTTTTTGTATTGTTGCGGAGATATGCCTTCGGGCATTTTGTAAGACACGCAAATTTTATATCGATGAAACACCTTTTCGCAACTGCTGCATTCCTGCTTTTCGCTTTAAGCGCTTCGGCGCAAAGGCTCCGATTGGATATCTCTTTGTCGGGAGATACCTCGGAAATAGTAAAAGTGCTTGTTCAGCCTTTGAATACAGGAGCAGAAAACAGAAATATAGTTCTTCGTCGTAAAAACGGAATTTATACCGCATCTGTAAAATTCTCTGATGTAGGGCTTTACAATTTGATTGTCGTTAAAGGACTGTCGCAGTTGAGCGTTCCCTTCTCTTTGCCCCCTGCGGAAAACGGCGCGTTGGCGGTTGAAATAGATGGCTCCAGGCTGCATATAGGCAACACTCCCGACAATAAAGCTTTGTCCATGTTGAATATTCGCATGAACGCCCTTGACAGGCGTTTGTGGACTCAGCCGTCATTCACGCCGCAGGAACTGAAGGAGCTTGTTGGGGGGTATGTGGCATTCTGTGACTCGATATTGGAAACCGGGCGCCTTTCGCTCCACGCCATGGAGTATATGAAAGTACAGGCGTATGCGCGTGCGTATAGCGCGTACAACTCAATTCCTCATGCTTTAAAATTGCCGGCCGGCGAAGCGCCTTTTGAACGCGGAGGAGTCTTGCCGCTTCCCGAAGAGACGCTTGACAACTCATATGCTTCATTGCTCTATTCGGTCCCGCAAATAATAAGAGGCGAAATCCCTTCCTCTCTATCCTTGCTTGAAAAGCTTGAAATGCTGTATTCTAAATATAAGAATAAGCCATTGCGTGAATATGTCGCAGCTTCCATAATGTCCGATTTCTTGTCGCAGCACGACTATTCGTCCGATTTTGAAGGAGGGCTCGGGCAGGTGAAGGCCGCGACCGAAAAATATTCGCTGCCTCAAGTATATGTCAATGAATACATGGAGCGTGAGTCTGCGATACCGGGCTCGCCGTTCCCGAAGAATGCGGTGCTCGTAGACAAGAACGGCGACAGGCTCGATTTCTCAATATTCAAAGGCAAGTATGTATATGTCGATATGTGGGCGTCGTGGTGCGTGCCTTGTTGCAAAGAGGTTCCGTTCCTTCAAAAACTGGAGCGGGAACTTGAAAAAGAGGATATTGTCTTTGTTTCCGTCTCTTCCGATTCCGATGTGAATTCGTGGAAAAACAAAATGTCAGAATTGAATATGCATGGTTACCAGTTTAACGATAGCGGCAATACTTTGGGCAAGGCGTTGAATGTTAAGAGTATTCCCTTTTTTGTCATATACGATAAAGAGGGCTGTCTGCATACTTACGGCGCTATGCGTCCCAGCAGCGGTAATGAGTTGAAAAAGATGCTTGAAGAGCTTGAATAGGCTGTCTGAAGACGAAAGAACAGATAGAATATTAAAATATATGAAAATGTCGGTTGTTTTTGAAGATAATCGACATTTTTTTTGCTTTTTTATTGTATTTGCGTTAATTTTGTTACTTAATTGTTTGTTTACGGTTCGAGGTTTGCGAAGGGGGTATGCGGGTGTTGCGCATTGCCCGTATCAGAGGCTCGATTTCCGGAATTTTGATAAAAATGTTTTTTTTATTTATAAACTTAAATTTTTAGGTTATGAGAAAATTTTACTTTATGTTAGTTTCTCTTGCGCTTATGGCTACAATGGCTAATGCGCAGGTGCAAAGTATTGCTGACTTGTTCGGTGAGTACAAGTTTACTGCCGATGTCGTTTATTCCGATGCGGCTACTGACGAACAGAAAGCTTTGTTGCCTAATGAGTGCGAAGCGGTTATCAAGGCCGATCCGAACGGTATTTACGATGGCGTTATTGTTGGTTTTGCCGGTTCCGACGTGCAGCAGAATATCAATGCTTTAGGCACTAAAGAAGGTCAGCAAATGATAAAGATTAACAATCCGAACCTTCCTGTATTATGGAATAACGGTTTCTTGTTGGCTAATGAGAATGGAGACAATCCGCAAGGTCTTTATGATTCTGAAATCGATGTCGATGGGGACGGCAAGCCTGACGGCGAATGGGTAGTGAAGACTTACGGTCCTTTGTATTATTCGATATTCACTACCGACGGTATCGAGATTACCATTCCGTCCTTTACTGTCGTAACGCTCGCTGACCCCAAAACGGATGCGAAAGGCACAATCATAGCTACATACAAAAATGTGAAGATGACTCTTGTCAAAGCCGAAACGATTGAAGTTGCCGATGTCAGCGGCGAATGGGTGTTCACGGCAGGGCCCGGTGAGTCTGCCACAATGGAGGGCTCTGTTATACCTACAACGTTCACTGTATCTCTTGAAAAGAGCGGTGAAGACAACAGTGCGTACAAAGCTACTCTCGCTATTGAGGGCTATGATAATGTTGTACTGCCTGCGACATTTGACGGCAATTTGCTGTCGCTCTCTTTCAAAGATTGCTCTCTTGACGAGGCTAACAGTATTATTTTTTCAGACATGAACGGCTATGCGACTGAGGGGGTTATCGCTTTCAATTACAGCAACGAGACTGCTATGGCTCTTTCCGGCGGTTTCTCTTTTGTCGTACACAGTGACGGCGGCGTAGACGAGGATGGTAAACCTGTTGTCAAGGTGGATGTCAAACAGTATTATATTGCCGGCAGCTTGAAGAAACCTTCTGATGCTCCCGCATTTGACTGGGCAGGTGTTTGGAATATAAGAGTGAATGATGCCGATGAAGATATCCTGAAAGGCGACAAATATGCCGATGTGGAGTGGCCTGCGGAATCAACTATGGAGGTAGTGTATTATGAAAGTGACGGTAAGTATCGTGTAAAGACATTTTTGGGCTACGATGTGTATACGCCAAATCAAGGGTATATGGAATTTAGAATAACTGAAACAGGTGCTGAAATTCCTCTTGACAGTTACTATGGCTGTATATTCTTGAAGTCTGGTGCTTCTGGATATTGGCAGTTGATGAATTCTGAAGATGAGGCAACTGTTTTGAAGCTGACTCTTAATGAAGACGGAACGCTTTCTGTAGAGGATTTCAATGTGTATGCGTATGAAAAATGGGGTGATGAGATAGATTTTGATAATGGTCTTGTGGTATTCTATCAGAATGTGACCGCAGAAAAAGCTGCCGAAGAAGAGGCTCCCGCATTTGACTGGGCCGGTACATACGTTCTTGAGGCAGAAGTGGAAATGGTTGATCCGGCTGCCGAAAAGTATGCGGAATCATTCGACGTTGAGGTCGTGTTTATGCCTGCAATAGAAGGAGTGATGGCTGAAACTTATGCTATTAAAAGTTTTATGGGTAATGATGTGTCTGCATTAAACGGTTATGGCGTTGGCATTAAACTGTCTATCGCGGAAGACGGCAACAGCGCGACTGTCGAGAATGGTCTTGTTTACTCTTTGGGTGGCGGTAGCTACCTTAAGATGTTTGATAAAGACGCTAAAGCTAACCCTATAAAAACTGAGTTGAACGAAGACGGCACTTTGAGCATGGAAGACTTTACGATAGTAGCAGGCGCATGGGGTAACAATGATGCGGAGAACAACGTGAAACAGGCTACATACAAGAATGTAACTCTTAGCAAGAAGGATGCTGAGCTTTCTATCGAAGAGGTTGCTGCCGACGCTGCTGTTGAGGGTATCTTTGACATGCAGGGCCGCAGAATCGATGAGGTTGCGGCTCCCGGTCTTTACATTGTGAACGGCAAAAAAGTATTGGTAAAGTAAGAAACAGTTCCTGATAGCTTTACAATATTTATATAAATCTATTAAAGTGCTTCCCACGCTTTGCGGGAAGCGCTTTTTTTTGTATTTTCGCATTATACTTCAAATAATTAGCGAATATTAATTAATACAAACAGTAAATGAATAGAATAACTCTGAGAAAGACTTGGGCGTGCAGCCTTTTATGCATGCTTCTGCTGTTTCCGCTAAAGCCTGTTCTTGCAGTTGAATCTCATACGGAACTCCTTGCGGCAGGTATCGGTGATGAGACTGTCGCTGTTTATGGCGTGGTCGTAGATAAAAAAACCGAAGAGCCGCTGATAGGAGCTTCTGTCGCCATCTATAAGGACGGCAAGTTGCAGACAGGAACATCGACCGATATTGAAGGCGCGTTCCGTATAAATTCCGAAAGCAAGGATTTTGAGCTCCGTGTCTCTTTCGTCGGATATAAAGAGATAAGGCTAAGCTCAAAGTCACGAAAAATGGCGGCGATGAGAATTGAACTCGAAGAGGACGCGAACACTCTCGGCGACGTGGTCGTTACCGGTTTCGTGTCAAAAAATAAGGAGACGTTTACAGGCTCGGCGACCGAAATTACCGGTCTTGAACTCCGTCAGGTGTCCGGAACGAACCTGATAGGAGCCTTGTCGGCCCTTACTCCCGGCATGGCGATGGTACAAAATTCAAGTCAGGGTTCCAACCCGAATCATACGCCGGAACTTGTGCTTAGAGGCATGAGTTCGTTCTCTAACAGCGGTCAGCAGGTAAACCAGCCTACAATCATTCTTGACGGTACTGAGATAACTATGCAGGACCTATACGACCTTGACATTAACGAGGTAGAGAAAATTACGGTGCTTAAAGACGCTTCGGCTACCGCATTGTATGGCTCTAAGGCCGCCAATGGCGTAATCGTGATATCGCGCAAACCGATACTTGAGAGTACGGTACGTGTCCAGTATAATTTTACCGGCAATTTGCAGATGCCCGTACTGAGCGACTATCGTGTTCTGTCGGCGGCCGAGAAACTTGAATATGAGCGTCTTGCAGGGCTTTATGATGCCAATGGCGACCTTGAGAAACAGTATGAGCTGGACAACTTGTATAATAACCGTTACAAGCTCGTGAGGGCCGGCCTGAGCAGTGACTGGCTCTCGCAGCCGGCACGTACCGCTCTTTCGCACGACCACTCTTTGCGTGTCTACGGCGGCGCGTCAAATCTGCGTTATGAACTTACGGGCCGCTTCGGAGATACGAGAGGCGTAATGAAGGGCGACTACCGCAAGCGTTATAACGTAGGCTTCAAGCTCGACTACTACATAGGCACGCTTACAATATCTAACCGTACGACATATCAGGAGATTAATGTGAAGAATTCGCCTTACGGCTCTTTCTCGCAGTATGTGAAGATGAATCCGTACGACAGAATATACAATCTTGACGGTACGCTCAATACCGTGCTTTCATGGGATATAAATAACCCTTTATATGAAGCCACGCTCGCAAGTTTCGACAAGAGCGGAGAGAGAGTCCTTTCGAACAGTACCGACCTGCGTTGGGATATAAGCAAGATGTTTCTATTGACGGCTCATTTCAACCTGTCGAGCGACATGGGCTCTGCCGACACGTATACATCTCCAAAATCGCTCGTATATAAGAATGAACCGGACCTGGCGAAAAGGGGACAGTATATTAAAGGCGTCTCAAACGGCATAAGCTATAATGGCAATATTGTAGGTACTTTCAACAAGTTCTTTAAGGACGAGTCGCTTGTAAGTCTGTCGGCCGGTTGGGAGATAAATTATGCGAAGAGCAGCAGTGAAATAACGGAAACTGTAGGCTTTTTCAACGACAAGCTCTCTTTCATAGGCAATGCGGCGGCGTATCCGACAACGGGTAAGCCCTACGGCACACAGGCCGAAACGGCCGATGTCGGTTTCTTTACAACGGGAAACTTCTCGTTCCGCAACCGTTACTTCGTTGATGCTACATGGCGTACGACAGGCTCTTCGCAGTTCGGCAAGAACAACCGCTTCGGTCACTTCTGGTCGGGCGGTCTTGGTTGGAACGTAATGAACGAACCGTTTATGAAACGTGTAAAAAAGCACTTCGATATTTTCAAGGTCCGCGGCAGTGCCGGTTATACAGGCAAGGTGAGCTTCAGCCCCTTCCAGGCAATGACAATGTATAAGTATTCTAATGATTATGAGTACAAGAACGGTATCGGAGCTGTTCCTATAACAATAGGTAATGTCGATTTGACTTGGGAGCGTACTATGAACTACAATATCGGTCTCGACCTCAGCATGTTCGACCGCCGCTTGAATTTCACGGTCGATGCGTACATCCGCAATACGACCGACCTGCTGCTCGACAAGGCTATGGCTCCTTCGACAGGTACTACAAGCGCAAAGGCGAACTTGGGCGAAATGCAGAACAAAGGTATCGAGTATCAGATTGACGGTTATATATTCCGTACGAACAACTTCTATTGGCGTTTGGCGACAACCGGTTATATGAACCGCAACAAGATAACCAAAATCAACAAGGCGCTTGAAGAGATTAATAAAGAGAATGAGCAGATGAACTCGCTTGTTCCGCTGCCGCAGTATGCCGAGGGCGAGAGCGTTACAGCGCTTAAGCTGGTCCGTTCCGCAGGCATCGACCCCGCTACCGGCAAGGAGGTGTATATCAAACGTAACGGCGAACGCACGTTCGTTTATGACCCTGCCGACAAGGTACTCATCGGCGATACGGAACCGGAATTCACTGCGACTTTCAGCACGAACGTGTTCTGGAAAGGATTCAGCCTTTATGCTCTCTTTAATCTCCGTACGGGAGCTTGGGTATATAATACGACACGTGTAACGAAGGTCGAGGGCGCCAACCCGATATACAATGCCGACCGGCGTGTATTTGACGATCGTTGGAAGCAGCCGGGCGACCATGCTCTATATAAAGATATTGCGGACACGTCACGCCCGAAGCAGACCGACCGTTTCGCTGAAGTCGAAAACACGCTCTCGCTCGGTTCGCTTAATCTAAGCTATGAATTCGGCGACAAGCTCTGCAAGCGTATGATGCTGCGTAACTTGCGTCTCGGCATAAACTTTACCGACATCCTGAGACTCTCGACTGTAAAGATAGAACGCGGTACCGACTACTTGTATAGCCAGGGATTCGAGTTCTACCTGAATGTTACACTTTAATGAACGATGACAATGAAGAAAATGAAATATATTATATTTGCCTTGTGTACCTTCGCGTTCACTATGACATCGTGCGAGGATTTTCTGAACATAACGCCCGACGGTCAGTCTCCGCGCGACGAGCAGCTCTCAACGGAAACCGGTATCGAGGATGCTATGTACGGTGTCTATTCACAGTTGCGTTCCGAGTCTTTGTATGGTCAGGAACTCTATTTAAGGACAATGGAGATACTTTCGCAGACATTGTACTATAATGTCGAGGGCACCAATGTTACCCCTATAAGCAAATACGATTGGACCCACTCTGACGTTCAATCTATTTTTGAAGGCGTATGGGTCTCTATGTATAATAATATCTCGAACGTGAACAGCATTCTTGATGCTCCGCTTGTCGCTAATGCGAAAGAGTATCCTTTTACGATATATCGTGGCGAGGCTCTTGGCTTGCGTGCCTTTATGCACTTTGACTTGGTAAGGCTCTTCGCAGAGCAGTATACGGTAAATCCTGATGCGAAAGGAATACCTTACGCTACTGAATTTTCGCTCAAGACACCGGCTTTCGAATCTCTTAAGGAGAACTACAAGCATATAATCGATGACCTTCTCGAAGCGGATTCGTTGCTTGCCGAAGAAGATAAATATGAGAATGAGCGTGCATTCATGTTCGATCGTCAGATACACTTCAATAAGTATGCGGTAAAGGCCGCTCTCGCCCGCGTTTATCTTACGATGGGTGACAAAAAGAATGCGGCAAAGTATGCCCAGGAGGTTATTCACGGTGAAAAATATGAATTGAAGTCAAAAACAGAAGTCAGAGGAGATGTCGCCGGTGTGCTTTCGGAAAAGGAATGCCTTTTCGGACTTTATCACAAAGATTTTTATTCTACGGTAAGCGTTTTGCTTCAGCAGACGGTCTCTTTTTATTCTCTTAATCTGCGTCCCGATTATGAAGAGCTGTACTCAAAAGATGTATCGGGAGACGATTATAGGGTGAGCGCATATTTCTCTATCGGTAATGATGATAGGGTAAGGCTCAGCAAATTCACTGATACGTATGAACTTAACAATAATGCGTCGGACCGTCCCGAGCAAAAGATACTCGGTATAAATTTAATACGTATCCCCGAGATGTATTATATTGCATCAGAGGCTCTTCTTGAGAGTGATTATGACAAGGCGCTTGAACTGTACAATACCGTTCGCGAGCATCGCGGCCTCGATAAACTTGCCGACAAGGACCTTACGGTAGAGCTTATAAACGACGAGCGATACAAAGAGATGATAGGTGAGGGACAGACTTACTTTAATTTCAAACGTCAGAATTTGCCTATTCCTTCATCACATGATGAAAAAATAATATATAAGCCTGCCGATAAAATATATCAGATACCGGTCCCTGATATTGAAATTGAAAACCGTAATTGATAAATGATCATGAGACTAAGAAATATTATAAAGCGTTTGCTCCTGTTCGCTGTTCTGCCGGCAATGTATATCTTTTCCGCTTGCGATAGCGAGAATTATATGAAGTTTGACGTTTCTCACTCCGGCGTATATTTTACAAAAGATACATTGAGCTACTCTTTCGGCGTAACTCCCGTAGAGATAAAAGAATATACATATAATATCCCTGTTAATATAATGGGAGGCATAAGCTCCGAAAAACGTGAAATAAGCTATGTAATAGACAGCGACTCTACTTTTGCCGAAGAGGGAGTGCATTATGAGATTGGAGAGGCTGTGATAATGCCCGATTCCGTAAGAGGCGTAATCCCTGTAAGAATATTCCGGGACAATCTTGCCGGCTCATACGAACTCGGCTATACCCGATACAAAATCTGCATAAGGTTGGTAAAAAATGAGTTCTTCGCTCCTACACTTGACTCGCTAAGCCAAGTAAGGATTTTCCGTTTCGACAATTCGATAGAACAGCCCGAATGGTTAAGTCGAGGCGGGGATAAGATATGGTATGAGAGCTACTTTGGCAAATGGCATCCGTTTAAACTTATAAAGATGGTGGAATATTTCCATGCTTTCGAGAAGATAAATCCCGAAACGTATAAAAAGATCGCTGCCAAATATGGCGATAATCTGGAGCATATCCCCGAGGGGTATCCGTTCGATTACCGTACTACATTTGTAAAGTATGTGTTCTATCCGATGTACGAGTATTTCAACGACCCGGCAAACGAAGAGTATATACGTTCGGTATTTCCTGATTTCCCGTTTGATTTTCCCGACCCGTACTCGACATAATACTTTGTTGAATTTTTAAAGTATAAGAATATGAGATTGATTAAGTTTTATATAATACTTTCAGTAGCATTGGTTTTTGGAGCATGTTATGACGACAAGAGTACCGAAGCTACAAACCCGATTTCTGAAATTACAATAGTCAGGATTGACAGCGTTTATGACATATACAGAAACGACACGTTGATAATAAAGCCTTTGATTACTCAAAGCAATACGCCAAAGCCTCTTAAATACAAGTGGGAGATGGATTTGAATGAGATATCAACCGATGACAGCCTGTTTTTCATAGGAAAGTCGCTCGGCAAGTTTAATTGTCGTCTGATAGTTGAAAATGAAGACGGAAAAAGTTTCTTCCCGTTCACTCTGTATGTCAATTCTCCATATGAAGAGGGTATAACAATTCTTAGCAATGACCCTGACGGTAAATCAATGCTTTCTTTTATGCAGAATGGCTCAACGGGTTTTGTAAGCGGCGATTGTTTTGCCGTTAATAACCCTGATATACCTTTTGCGGCATATGCGGCAGATATGGCGCAGAGCGGCGGTTCTCTTATCTTGGCATGTCAGGGCGGCGGGGAGAGCGGCGATGTTCCTACCCTTTATTATCTTAATGAGAAGACTTTCATTGTTGAGAATATGGTAGAGGTACCGGAATTCGATGATTTCAAACCTACAAGACTTGGATTGACTTCAACAAGCTACTCGACAACAAGTTTCCCTATACTCTGCGAGAATGGAAAAGTTTATGATTTCTCGACTACTGAGTGTGTCGTTTCAAAACCTCGCAAGTTTAAGTCTACTTACGAACAAGTATGTTATGTCAATGATGTGCAATACTTTGATATCCTTCTATGGGACAAGGATAATCAAGGCTTATGTAACATATATAACGGGTATGGGCCTTATTATTGCAGTGAAACATATCATTTAGATCTTGAATCTCCTGATTTCGTTGATTTGAATTACTATTCAGGCCGTGATCTGGTGGCTCTGGTACAAATTCAAATGACACCGGCGCAGAAGACGAACGCAGGAAACAGGCAGGAGTGCCTTATCGTTACTAAGAAGGGCGCAAAGGCACGTTTGGATCTTCTGCCCTCATGTTTCTGGGTATATGACAATATTGAAAATATCAGTAAGCTCGACTTGACGCAAAACGGTACGGTGGCTTTGTCTAAAGTTCCGTTTGATGTTTCGACGCCATCAGTCGCGAACAAGACGTATGAAACTATGCTGTTCGCTAAAGGAAATAAGATTTATCGTTGGTATTATCCCGACAAGCTCAGTAAGATTTCAACGGAAACGGAGTTGCTTTCTGTCGGCAACGAGAATTGTATAATTACCTCGCTGACAATCAGCGCAGACCATAAAAAAACTTATGTAGCCTTCTATGACCCGGCAAAAGAGGGACTTAACGGCAGTATATGGACGTTCGATACCGATAAAGGCACTATACTCGACAAATATGACAATATCTGCTATAAACCGGTTAAGGTGATTTACAAGAAGAGATAATAAATGAAGATGACTCTTATATCAGCTAAGGCGGCTATGATTGCCCGATACGCTGTTCCTTCAACTCTAAACTTTAAACTCTCAACTCTAAACTATAAAAACAATGAGGGTGACCTTTCTGGTCACCCTCATTGTTTTTAATCATTGTTCATCTCAATAATGTCAATCTCGTCTTCTTTGGCTTCGCCGAGCAGATGCTTGCTGAAGTAGTCGGCCATCTTCCAGAAGAAGTACTCGTCCATGCTGCCGAAATCGTGACGCTGGCCGGGGAGGAACAGCATGTCGAATCGTTTGTTGGCTCGTATGAGGGCGTCGATGACACGTGTGGTGTTGGCCGGGTGAACATTGTTGTCCATGTCGCCGGTCACGAGCATCAGATGTCCTTTAAGTCTTTTTGCAAGCTCCTGATTCGTGCTGATGCTGTATGAGAATGTGGTGTCCGTTTCAATAACGCCTTCCTTGCCGCTCTTCTCCCTGACATTCTCTTTTATGCCGTGGTGCTTCTCGCTCCACCAGTTATTGTATATGCGGTTGTCGTGGTTGCCTGCACACGAAACGGCTACCTTGAAGAAATCGTTGTAGGTCAGTATGGCTGCTGTAGACATGAAACCGCCGCCTGAATGGCCGTGTATTCCTATCCTGTCGCCGTCGATATAGCTGTGGCGCGCGATAAGCTGCTGTGCGGCGACTTTCTTGTCGGCGAGTCCGTAATCACGCAGGTTGCCGTAGCCGAAGTTATGGTACCACTTTGAACGGTTGGGGTGTCCGCCTCTGTTGCCGACAGTGATTACTATGAAACCCATCTGTGCCAAACGGTCTATGCGGTTCATTCCGCTCGACCAGCTCTCGTTTACAGCCTCGGTCTGCGGGCCGGGATATACGTACTCTATAAGCGGATAGCGCTTAGTGGAGTCGAAGTCGAAGGGCTTATACATTACTCCGTAAAGGTCGGTAACGCCGTCTGCCGCCTTTACGGTGAAACGCTCCGGGAACTTGTATCCAGCCGCGAACAGCTGCGAGAGGTCGGCGACGCCGAGCTCAAGGCTCTTCTTCCCGTTCTTGCTGTATACATTGCTGACGGGAGCGGTGTCTACGCGTGACGCGGTGATTACGAAGGCTTCACCGTTGGCGGCGACTGAAAGATCGCTTATGTTCATGTCGCTCCCGTCGATCTGCTTCATTCCGCTACCGTCAAAGTTCACGCTGTATATGTGCGTGTAGTATGGGTTTTCGTCCTTGTTCACTCCGCAGGCGGCAAAGTATATTTTCTTCTCTTTCTCGTTTACGGCAACTACCTCCTCTACATGAAACGCTCCGTCGGTAATGGCGTTCACAAGCGTGCCGTCGGCGTTGTAAAGATATAGCATTGCCCAGCCTGTACGCTCCGACCACTGGATGAACTGTTTGCCGTTGTTTACAAGACGGATAGGCTTGCTGTCGATGCTGGTGCTCATCTGCTCGCGTACAATGGTCTTTGCCGTATCGCTGTCTACAGCTATATAGCAGACGTCTATTCTCTTCATGTCGCGGCTTATGCGCTCAAAGTAGAATCCGTTCTCGTCGCCCAGCCATACGCTTTTGTATGGAGCTTCGTAGCGTGTCGTATGGTCGCCGGGTTTGCGGAACAGGCTCAGACGCTGCTGCTTGAATTCCGAAACGTCTATCATGCGGCTTGTCTTGTTCTCGAAGTCGAACAATTCCAATGTCGTTACAGGCGTCTCTTCGCCGGGCATCTGGTAGTAGTATGTTTCCAGGGTGGGGCGAGGGTTGCTCAATGAGTTGATGACCCACATTTTGGACAATATGGAGTCGGCACGGTGCGTCATTGCAAAGTGGCGCGAGTCGGGGCTCCACAATGCGTTTACACGGTAACGCTTCGAACTGTCGGGCTTCTCGTTGAGCGAGTGGCGGGAGTAGCAATGGTCCGGTCTGCCGTTGAATGTCAGCTGATGCTCCTTGACGGTGCTGTCTTTCTCCCAATAGCGCAGCTTGTCAAGGTCTTCGCGTGACATGTACCACAGATTATAGTTTTTCTCGTATATAGCATACTTGCCGTCGGGCGACACGTTTGCCCACTGCGGGTATACAGGGTACAGCTCATCGTATTCGTCTTTGGTCAGTTCAAGCAGTTTGCCTGTCTTTATGTCATACTCGAAGTAGAAGGTCTTGTTCATCTTCTTCCCCTTGTTTTCCTTTATTTTGGTACTGTCGTTGCGTTCGTGACGCGGCAATTCGCGGGGAACTTCGAGCTTTGACGATATATTGAAATTGACATAACGCCCTTCACGGATTCTGTTCTCGATTTTTAAGGGGAGATGGTCGGCGTCGTATGGGTCCTGAGTCCTCAAGGTTATCTCCTTTGCCATCCAGTCCATGTCCCAAAGCTCACGCTTAGTGCCTTTTACAGCGTCAGCGAGGTACACCTTTGTGCCGTCGGTGTTCTTCCATATATAAATGAACTGTTTTCCGTCGGGAAACCAGATAGGGCGAACTCTTGTCTGTTTCACCATTCTGCTGATTTTGTTCGGCGAAAAACGCTCGGCAAGGGCGTAGTTGGGACGCACTCCGTTCTGCGCTTTTGCAAAAATAATCAAGAACAGCAGCGGCAACGTCAGTAATAGTCTCTTTCTCATATTATGTTATTTGTCGTTTGTCTGTTCAGTCATGTTTTTTGTTTATATGAAGCGTGTCGAGAATTTTCTTGAAACCTCTTCGCTTGTTTATGTCAATCTTGGCAATGCCGCCTGTCGATGTCTCCTTGTATAGGCTCGGAAGGTCGTGCCCTGTCTCTTTCATTACTTCAACGATGCGGTCGTAATCAATCTTGTGCTTGCCGTCGGAAAGGGCCGAATAGGTGCAGGCGTCGAGCGCGCGTGAGGCGGCTATGGCGTTGCGTTCGATGCATGGTACCTGAACGAGTCCGCACAACGGGTCACAAGTGAGGCCCAAGTGGTGTTCAAGGCCCATCTCCGCTGCATATTCAATCTGGTTTATGGTGCCGCCGAAAAGTTGGCATGCTGCGGCTGCCGCCATAGCGCATGCCACGCCTATTTCGCCCTGACAGCCTACGTCGGCGCCCGAAATGGAGGCATGCTCCTTCGCTACATTGCCGAAAAGTCCGGCAGTAGCCAAGGCGCGCAGAATTCGTATGTCGGAACAATTGTGTGATGTGTGCAGATGGTACAGCACAGCCGGCAATACACCGCTTGAGCCGCATGTGGGCGATGTGACGATAGTGCTTCCGCTCGCATTCTCCTCGGATGTGGCAAGTGCGTATGCATAGACCTTGGCCTTGCTGCTCACTGCAGCGCTGTACGACATGGACTTGTTTAGGTAGGTGTTAGCCTTGCGTTGCAGTCCCAGTCCGCCGGGCAGAACGCCCTCGTTCTCAAGTCCTCTCTTGATTGTGCTTTTCATAGTCTCCCACACCTCGGAAAGGTAATCCCATACCTCAGGGCCTTCGTATTTTTCTACATACTCCCAGAAAGTGCAGCCTGTCTCGTCGCACCAGTCCATAATCTCATGAATGGTGGTAAGAGGGTATATGTCCTCTTCGCTTTTTGTGGTTTCTTCGTTGGCCAGTTCGCCTCCTCCAATGCTGTATATGGTCCAATTGTCTATTACCTTGTCATCCTTTATGCCTTCAAAAAGCATGCCGTTCGGGTGGAATGGCAGGAATGTCTTGGGCTTCCATATAAGTTCCAATTTAGCGATAGGTTCAAGAACCTTGATTATCGCCTGGTCTGTCATGTGTCCCTCTCCTGTAGCCGCAAGGCTTCCGTAGAGGGTTACTCTGTAGCAGTCGGCATTCGGACAACGCTCTGCAAAAATTTTCGCTGCACGGTTCGGGCCCATAGTGTGGCTGCTTGACGGACCAAGTCCGATTCTGAATAATGAACGGAGTGATTTCATATGCCGTAATTAACGTGAGTTTGATATAAGTCAAAAAGAAATAATTTTCTGATAATTAGGAGAATAGTGATAAAAGTGCTAACTTTATAGTGCTGAATTATAACCTTAAAACGATTACCGCTATGTTCTCCAAGGATAAAGTTACAGAAATTTTCTATTTGGCCGATGAATTCTGCAAGTTTTTTGATGCACAACAGGAAAAATCAATGCTTGAATGCCCTAAAGACGGCAAGAAGCATCGTCGTAAACCCAACAGGTTGAGTGATGCAGAAATA
>JAZNPP010000001.1:0-11944 GCA_045589695.1 Bacteroidaceae bacterium | reverse complement strand
ACATTCTTCAGTAGCTCAGTCGGTTAGAGCACCTGACTGTTAATCAGGGGGTCGTAGGTTCAAGTCCTACCTGAAGAGCAACGCCGAAAGTAAGCTTTCGGCGTTTTTTTTGTTATTGCTTGCAGGCGGTCCCTGCCGGGTTCTGTGAGAATTTATGGGTTTCGCTTCGAAAGGCACCCGAGGAATGTTTGTAACGAGAACTCTTAGATTGCTAAGGCGAGAATGTTTCAGGGCAGACCGGCGTGTCTGCCCTGAAACATTGTTAATCGTTTTCCACAGCGGGGAATGCTTTACCCTCTTCCAATACCTCAATTGCTTTTTGTACTGTCGGGTCATCGAGGTTTATATATTTCACATGTTCGAGCATGCCTTGTATCTGGTATATTATATTTGAATATAGCGCATGCTTTAGTATATCGTTTGATTTTGCAATGAGGCCGTGATCCGGTTTCAGGCCTTTGCTGTCGGCGAACTTTACGAACTCTTCCACCAATGGTTGCGTGTCGAGGTGACGTGTCATATCCTCATGTCCTTTTAGCTTTGACAGGGCCGTACGGTTGCGGTCGCTGTATTTCAACGCAAAGTGTGTGATAAGCCCGCGCGAAAAGGCTTCTTGCGTGTATGACGTCACGTTGGTGGTGTCGCTAGACACGAATATGTCGGGCATGATGCCGCCGCCGCCATATACTGTCCTGCCTTTTTTGGTCTTGTATACAAGCTCTTTGTTCTGGTGTATGCTGTCCTTGGAAAAGAACTCTCCCCGGTTGTATCTCTCAAGGAGATCGAGCTCATACGTTCCTTTCTCGCCTTTGGTGTAGGGTTTCTGTATGCAACGGCCCGATGGCGTGTGGTATCGGGCTATAGTAAGACGCATCATTGAACCGTCGCTCAGCACGAACGGCTGCTGCACGAGTCCTTTGCCGAACGTACGTCGTCCTATGATTGTTCCGCGGTCGTTGTCCTGTATGGTGCCTGCTATAATCTCGCTTGCGGATGCCGATGTCTCGTCTACGAGTATAACCAAAGGCGTCTTTTGGAACATGCCGTATCCGTTGGCTTTCTCGACTATTTTCTCGCTGTTGTCACCTTCGGTGTATACGATGACATCGCCTCTGTCAAGGAACTGGTTCGCCATTTCAAGTGCTATGCCCATGTAGCCTCCGCCGTTGCCTCTGAGATCTATTATAATACCTTGCGCTTTATTGCTCATGAACATGGCGAGGGCCTGTACGAATTCGCCGAACGTGTTCTCGGCAAAACGTTCTATGCGTACATAACCCCACTTACCGTTTATCATGTACGTAGCGTCGATGCTCTCAACGGCGATGTCGTCACGGCGTATGGTAAAGTCGAGCAGGTCTTTTTCTCCGTATCGCTGTATGCCCAGCTTTACATAGCTCCCTTTAGGGCCTTTCAGCTTTTTCATAGCAGCGTCATTGGTGCATACGTCCTTGCCTACGAACAGCGTGTCGTTCACCTTTATTATGCGGTCTCCCGCAAGCATGCCGACCTTCTCCGACGGTCCGCCGGGTATTATGTCGCTGATGTGTATTGTGTCCTCTTGTATGGTAAAGCGTATGCCTATTCCGCTGAAACTGCTTTGAAGGTCGGAATTTGTCTCTTCGACATCCTTCTGCGGTATATACACGCTGTGCGGGTCAAGCTCCGAAATGACTTTCGGGAGGCTTTTCTCGATAATGGAGTCTATGTCGGCGCTATCGACGTAGTTGGCGTCGATAATGCCTAAGACCTCGCTGATTTTATTATCAACGCTGTTTATTATAATGGTGTTCTTTCTGCCCGCCAACTGTGTTCCGGCAAAAAAACCGAACAGCACGGCCGCTATGGCTATCAGTCCTGAATATTTGTTCATCGGAAAGGTTACTCTTTAGGAAGGTAGACGACTTCAACACCGGCTCTTTCAAGCAGCTCAATGCCGTCCGTGATGTGGTACAGCTCTCCGTAGACTACACGGACTATGCCGGCTTGTATGATTAGCTTCGCGCACTCGATGCAAGGCGATGTGGTTACGTAAAGTGTCGCTCCGTTGCTGTTGTTGTTGGAACGGGCGATTTTTGTTATCGCATTGGCCTCCGCATGCAGAACGTAAGGCTTTGTGAAGCCATCGTCATTTTCGCATATATTCTCAAATCCGGCAGGGGTGCCGTTGTAGCCGTCCGAAATTATCATTTTGTCTTTTACTATGAGCGCTCCGACTTGTCGGCGTACGCAATATGAGTTCTCGGCCCAAATGGCCGCCATGCGCATGTAGCGTCTGTCTAATTCGTACTGTTTGTTTTTATCTTCCATTGTCATACCAGTTGCGGAATTGCATGAATGTGTTATTGTCCTGTATTATCTGTAGCCACGTGGTCGTGCCGCTGTATCTTTTTGCATTGGTCAGAATGCTGTACATCTTTTCTGCTATGCTGTCTCCTGCGACGGAGCCCGTGACATGTATGTTGCTGCAGCCGAAAGAGTGGCTCGTGCCGTCGGCCTGCCATTTGCCTGTTATTTTCGTGCCGCCCGACATTACGGCTTCAAAGTTGTCATTGACAAAGTTGATGCTGTATCTCTTTTGGGTCTCGCTCTGCTTCTCGCCGTTCTTTATGTATGTGAGATACCAGGTAGTTCCGCGGAATATGGCGTTGATGTCGTCTTCTCTTTCGCACGAGGTGAAGAGCAACGGCAATGCGAACGTCAAAATCAGCCAATTTGTTTTTTTTACTATCTTTTTCATTATCATCTTTTTACAAATGCGGGCAAATGGTCGGAATGCCGTCGCGTTCGAGCAAGGGCTCTACCTGCGGTCTGCGGCCTCTGAACTTTACATATAGTGTCATGGGGTCTTCGCTGTCGCCCTTAGACAGGACGTTGTCACGGAAGGATTGGGCTACCTTCATGTTCAGCACGCCGTGTTCCTTGAACAAGGAGAAGGCGTCCGCATCAAGCATCTCTGCCCATTTGTAGCTGTAATAGCCGGCTGCGTAGCCGCCCGACATTATGTGTCCGAACTGCGTGGTTATGCCTGTACCTTCTTCGGGGGGTATCTGTTGCAGAGCTTCTGTTACCGAATGTTCGTACTCAAGCACGTCGCCCTCGAACGGTGCTTGTATGTTGTGCCAAGCCTGGTCAATCAGTCCTAACCGCACCTGGCGTACGCATTGGTAGCCGGCATTGAATGTACGGGCCTGTTTTACCTTTTCGAGAATATCTTTAGGCATGCTCTCGCCTGTCTTATGGTGAAATGCGAAATGGCTCAGCAGTTCCTCTTCTCCCGCAAAATTCTCCATAATCTGCGAAGGCATTTCCACAAAGTCCCACAATACGTTAGGACTGCACTGGCTGCGGTATGTCACGTTTGACAGTATGCCGTGCATGCAGTGGCCGAATTCATGCATGAGGGTGTTCACTTCGTCGAAGTTAAGCAACGTTGGTTTGTCGGGCATGGGCTTGCGGTAGTTGGTCGATAGTGTCACATGCGGACGGTGGTCGGTGCCGTCCGCATCCTTGTACTGCGGCTTGATTGAATCCATCCATGCTCCGGCATGCTTACCCTTGCGAGCGAAAAAGTCGCAGTAGAGTAGCGCGAGGTATGTGCCGTCGTAGTCGTACACTTCCCATACCTTTACGTCGGGGTTGTAAACGGGAATGTCGTGGTTCTGCCTGAATGTGACTCCGTACAGGCGTGTGGCAAGGTAGAACATGCCGTGTACAGCCTGGTTCAGTTCGAAGTACGGGCGTACTGTCTCATCGCTTATCCCGAACTTTTTCTCTTTAAGTCTTTCGCTGTAGTATGCCAGGTCCCACGGCTTTAACTCAAACATTTCGCCTTCGAGTTCTCTTGCGAGGCTCTTTACTTCGTCGATTTCCTTGTTTGCGACAGGCAGGTACGACCATGTGAGTTTGCCCAGCATCGAGAATACCGCATCGGTGTTCTTTGCCATACGTTCTTCGAGCACGTAGTCGCTGTAACTGTTGTAGCCGAGCAGACGGGCAATTCTGAATCGTACATTTACAATCTCCTTTACAATTTCACGGTTGTCGAATCCGTTCTGCTTGGCTCCGATGGTGCTGTATGCCATAAACATCTGTCGGCGCAGTTCTCTGTTCCTGCAGAATGTCATGAACGGTATGTAGCTCGGACGGTGCAGCGTGAACAGCCAACCTTCCTTGCCGTTTTCTTTCGCATTGTTCGCCGCTGCGTCCTTGACGTCCTCGGGCAGCCCGTCAATGTCCGCTGCGTCGGTAACGTGCAGGGTGTATGCGTCGGTGTCCTTAATGCTGTTCTCTTGGAATTTGATTGAGAGTATCGACAGCATCTCCGTCAGCTTGCGGTACTCTTCACGTTCTTCGCTGTCAAGGTTGGCACCGCTGCGTATGAATGACTTGTATGTCTCTTCGAGCAGTCGTTTCTGTGCTGTGTCGAGCCCGCTGCAGTCGCCCTCGTAAACCGCCTTTATTCTTGAGAAAAGTCTTTCGTTGAGTGATATGTCGTTATTGTGGATAGTGCATAGTGTCTCAATCTCTTCTTCAACGGCGAGAATCTCGTCTCTTGTCTGTGCGTTGGCAAGAGCGTTGAATGCGCCTATTATCTCTCCGAGCTGCAGCCCGCAACGGTCAAGAGCGGCGATGGTATTGTCGAACGTGGCAACGTCGCTGTTGCTGCATATTGCCTCGATAGCCTCGTCTTCTCTTTTTATAGCCTCTTTTACTGCTGGAACATAATGTTCAAGAGTTATACGGTTATACGGTATGGCATCGAACGGCGTCCCGTATGGCATCAAAAGAGGGTTTTCGTTATTGTTATGCATATTCGTTCAATTATCTGTATATGATATAAACAAACGAGCCTGATGCAAGTTTGTTTGTGTGTTCCGCTGAGAGTGCGGTTCTATTTCTGTCATTTACGACAAAGATAACTATTTGTACCGTTAATATCCTCTTTAATTTTTACAAAAAATCTTAACGGCGGTCATATATTTCTGTAGTGAGTCGCATATATAAATAAAAAAATGAGGCCGAAGCCTCATTTTTTATCAAGAACAATGTACTTGTTACAATGTGTATGTACCCTCGACAAGCTCTCCCATTGCCCAAACGGCACGTATGTTCAGATCGTCGTCGAGAATCATTATATCGGCGTCCTTGCCTCTCTGCAGTGAACCCTTCCGGTCGTACACGTTCATAATCTTTGAAGGAGTCTCGGATGCCATGCGTACAGCGTCGTCGAGAGGAATCTCGGCCTTCTGTACCAATGTGCGAATCAAACGGTCCATTGTAGCGACCGAGCCGGCGAGCGCTGTACGGTCGGCGAGTTTGCAAACGCCGTCTTCGATGATTACACGCGGGTCGAACGCTGTTGTGCTGTCGCTTGCCGCGCATGCGAGAGCGTCAGTGATGACGCAGGCACGCTCAACGCCCTTGATGTGATGGACAAGGCGGAGAATTGTCGGAGGTACGTGGATGCCGTCAGCAACAACCTCTACAGTCATATCCTCATGCAGATAGATGCTCTCGACTGTACCCTCGTACTTGTACTCGCGGCGTTTGTGGAATCCTGGCATTGCGTTGTAGAAGTGCGTGGCATGGGTATAACCGTTCTTGCGTGCAGCATGGATGTCGTCATATTCAGCCTGAGTGTGGGCTACAGAAGCAAGAATGCCCTTTGATGTGATATATTTGCCGAACTGCATGGCGCCGGGCAATTCAGGGGCGGCGTCCCAACGTTTGATGCAATCCCATTTCTCTACAAGCGGTATATATTCGTTGGGGTCGGGGTCCTTGATGTTCTCGGGCAGCTGTCCGCCTGCCATAGCCATGTTGAGGTAGTGGCCTTCGAGGTGAAGACCCAGCACGGGACTGTTAGGCTCTGCCATGAGCTTGGTACATGTCTCGGCTGCAGCCTCAATCATAGGAACGGTCGATGATGAAAGGGTGGGGAAGATACTTGTCGTGCCATGCTTCATGTGAGCTTTGATAGCGCCGCGGAAAGCCTCTTCGGTTCCCTCCATGAAGTCGCAGCCGCCACCGCCGTGAATATGGATTTCCACGCCGCCAGGTACAACGTACATGCCTTTTGCGTCTACTACTTCTGCGCCGATTACAGCGAGGTCGCAGTTTGTCACCTCAAGAATCTTGTTATCTCTCATGATAACCGATCCGTCCTTCAACCAACCTTGTGGGGTCAGAATCTTGCCATTGATAATTTGCTTAAGCATAATATTTGAATTTGTTATAAGTTTCCCCTTTTTTGAGATGTTACCGCAAAGTTATTGAAATAATCATTTATTTAAAGTTTTTTTACAACTTTTTTATCAAATGATTTCTCTTTGCTTTGTCGCACGGAATTCCACACTCTTTGGGCTTCTTTTGCATTTGCACGTTTTTGCTTGCAAAATGTGATATTTTTATTTAAAATTGATTGTATTTGTGGCAAAATGACAGAATGGTTAAAAATGGACGTTTTTCTGAAATCGACTCGCTTTTTCGTGATTTGTCTCGTTTTTACCTCGTATTTTTATAAAGTGACCCATGTTTTTTGTCTAAAATCATTGAAAATTACTTCCTTTTTTTAAAATGATTTGTGTTTGTAGCGAATCGGCGTTATATTTGCAAAAATTTTATAATTTACAAAAAGATATTTTTTGGAATTCTTTTGAAGAACATAAGCAGTATGTCAAAACTACGATTTGAGGTAATAACAGCGGCATTCGGAAAAAAAGCCGTAGAGGTTCCAGAATGTGATAAACGCCCGTCGGACTATTTCGGAGCAAAGGTGTTCAACCGTGAGAAAATGTTCAAGTATCTGTCGAAAGAGGTTTATAACAAATTGATAGATGTAATAGATAATGACGCTCCGCTTGACAGTTCAATTGCCGACAGCGTTGCCGAAGGCATGAAGCGTTGGGCTGTGGAGAACGGAGCTACGCATTATACTCATTGGTTTCACCCGCTTACGGAAACGACTGCCGAAAAACACGACGCTTTCATCGAGCATGACGGTAAAGGCGGCATAATTGAGGAGTTTTCGGGCAAGCTTCTTGTCCAGCAGGAACCCGACGCCTCTTCGTTCCCTAACGGTGGTATACGAAGCACTTTTGAGGCTCGAGGCTACAGCGCATGGGACCCTACGTCGCCGGCATTTCTTATGGACGACACGCTTTGCGTGCCAACAGTGTTCATCTCATACACGGGCGAGGCTCTCGACTACAAGGCGCCGTTGCTGAAATCGTTGCGTGCAGTAGACAAGGCTGCGACAGACGTCTGCCGTTATTTTGACAAAAACGTCAAGAAGGTTACGACGTTTCTCGGCTGGGAACAGGAGTATTTTCTTGTAGATGAGGGCATGATGCTCGCACGTCCCGACCTGCTCCTCACGGGCCGTACTCTCATGGGGCACGACAGCGCCAAGAACCAACAGCTCGAAGACCACTACTTCGGCTCAATACCGAAGCGTGTAGCCGCCTTTATGAAAGAACTCGAGATTGAGGCTTTAAAACTGGGTATTCCAGCGAAGACATGCCATAATGAGGCCGCTCCCAACCAGTTCGAGCTTGCGCCGATATACGAGGAATGCAACCTTGCAGTAGACCATAATATGCTTATAATGGCTATAATGAAAGAGGTGGCGCGCCGTCACGGCTTCCGTGTGCTGCTGCACGAAAAGCCTTTCAAGGGCGTGAACGGCTCGGGAAAGCATAACAACTGGTCGCTCGGCACGGACACGGGCGTGCTTCTCATGGCTCCCGGTAAGACCGATAAGGATAATTTACGTTTCATCACGTTCGTCGTAAATACCCTTGCCGCTATATATCGCCATAACGGCCTTCTTAAGGCGAGCATAATGTCTGCCGCCAATGCTCATCGTCTTGGTGCAGCCGAGGCGCCCCCTGCTATCATATCAAGCTTCCTCGGTTCGCATCTCTCTTCGGTTCTTGACCACATGGAGACTACAGACGATGTAGTTAAGATACTCAGCAAGCGTGAACTGCGTCTTAACATTCCGTCAATCCCGGAACTGATGATTGACAATACCGACCGTAACCGTACGTCGCCTTTCGCCTTTACAGGTAACCGTTTTGAATTCCGTGCCGTAGGCTCCGAGGCTAATTGTGCATCGGCGATGATAGCTCTTAACACAGCTATGGCTGAACAGCTCACTATCTTCAAACATGAGGTGGACATGCTCATCGACAGCGGCATCGCCAAAGAGGACGCTCTTGTAAAGGTAATCCGCAAATATATAAAATACAGCAAGCCTATCCGTTTCGACGGCAACGGATACAGCGACGAGTGGTGCCGTGAAGCCATGCGTCGAGGGCTCGACTGTGAGGCAAGCGCTCCAATAGTCTTCGACCGTTATCTTGACAAGGAGAGTGTAGCGATGTTCCGCAATATGGAGGTTATGACGGAAACGGAACTGCGTGCCCGCAACGAGATAAAGTGGGAGATGTATACAAAAAAAATACAGATTGAAGCGCGTGTTCTCGGTGACCTCGCGCTTAACCATATTATCCCTACGGCAACCAAGTATCAAAGTTCTCTCCTCGACAACGTGATAAAGATGGAACAGGTTATCGGCAAGGAAGAGGGCGACCGTCTCTCGGCCGAGAATATCGAGCTTGTAAAGCAGATGGCGGAACATGTATCCGAAATTCGTCGCCTCGTGACCGAGCTTGTAGAACGTCGCAAAATAGCTAACCGTATCTCTAATGAACGTGACAAGGCTATAGCGTACCACGATACTGTCGCTCCCATGCTTGAATCTATCCGTTATCATATTGACCATCTTGAACTTGTCGTCGATAATGAGCTTTGGACGTTGCCGAAGTATAGGGAGTTGTTGTTTATTGTCTAAAATCTTGTGCTCTAAAAAGGCATCTGCTGCGTTACGCTCGTTTTTGTAAATGGTCATTTAGGTTTACTAAACTCCCTTTTCCAAAAACTTCGCAAGCCTTGCATCTTCCCTTTTTAGAGCACAAGATTATTTTTATTAAGGAATGGCGTCTGCTGCGTTACGCTCGTTTTTGTAAATGGTCATTTAGGTTCACTAAACTCCCTTTTCCAAAAACTTCGCAAGCCTTGCATCTTCCCTTTTTAGAACACAAGATTATTTTTATTAAGGAATGACATCTGCTGCGTTACGCTTTTTGTCAGCAGTATCGGGCTTGCAGTTCTCCTCTTATCAAACAGGCTGAATGAAAATTTTCATTCAGCCTGTTTGTCCGGGGTGTTTATTGTCGTTAATAAGAAAATTATTCTTTTCTTATGATTTTCAGTTCGCTTATCGGCTCAAATGTGTATGGTATGAACTGATAAAAGCGGTAGAGGGCAATGCTGTTGCTGTCTGTCGCCATTATTGACAGTCTTATGGGAAGGTTGTCGCTGTTCTTGCCGGCTTTTGTCAATGCCTTTATGTCTCCCTTTTCGAGCAGGCTCATCACCTCGTTCTTCTCCCGCAACTCGAAATATAATTCTCTTTTGCTGAGTTTCTCTCCGGTGGGGGTATATACGAGTTCCGACGAACCTATGAATAGTTTTACTATGCCCGCCGCTAAGAGTATTGCTCCTATCAAGTACAACGGCATCTGCGATTCATTCTTCTCGTCAAGGAAGAACGCTAACGCAAACGATGCAGCCGCTGCGACGAATACGAAAATTGATACTATCGGTTTCTCTTTTTTCTCCGAAATGTTGTTCTCGGCAAGAATTTCTTTTTCAATTGCTGTTTTCATTATCATTTAATCAATTAGTTATACAAAAAAAATACCGTGACGCTATAAGAAACCGCTTGATTTTATTTCGTGGTTATTTCTTATAAAATCAAAAACGGCTTTCTGGCATATAACGTCTTATCTGTTGTCCGATAGGTTTTTTGTACGCTAAATGATAATGTGCCGCAGGGCATAAATGTAATAGCCTCTAATATGTCGTGAGGCGGCTATTGCCGTGCGGCATGCACTGCCGAATGTGATGTGCTGCCTGCTATGCTGTAGCAGCATTAGCGGCTCTCCGCTTTTGCTGCTGTCGTTGATACGTCTGTTGGCTGTGTGCTGCTTGCCTTGCCTTGTTAATGTGGTCTGGTTGCTCTGCGGAAGCTCAAAACGGCAGTCGTGCAGCATGGCGGCAAGCGACTCTATGCTTGTCTTTATGGTGTCTTCAATACGCCCTTGTCCGGAAGCAACGGGCACGGCTTTGCTTGACACTCCTGCATGGCAGTCGCCGGCAGGCAATGCCATGAATACGATGAATGTCAGTAAACCTATGATGCGTTGCATGCTCCTGTAGTGCTGTTGTAAAGGTTACAGAGTTTCCAGTTTCTCTTCTATCTCTTCGGGAATATCTGTGAATACGTGGTTTAATATCCCTACCGATACGACATTGTTCTCGCCGTCAAGCTCTAACCGTCCTATGCTGAAGAGAAAATAGTTGTCTACGGTAAGTTTATTGACTAAGACCGCATTCGATATGCCTGAACATAGCGATGATGCCAGGAACGCAAGGCCGTCACTCTCTTCGTCGTCATAGGCGAACTCTTCGTCGAAATAGTTCTTTACCTCCTGCTTTAACGCTTCTGAATGGTCGTCGTGCTTAGGACATGATATTATGCATATTCCGGCAATGAGGGTAAGAAATATAATAATTCTGAAAAGGAATTTCATGAGTGTTTTTGTGTATTGGTTTTGATATTACGAAGATAGGGCAAAATTGGGTAATATGCAAAACGTGCCTTGAGGTTTTTGCTTCATGGCACGTTTGGACGGTGTAATAAGTATGTTTGATGCAGTTCTAATCATATTGAAACAACCGCCTCAACATAATGAAATGTTGAAGCGGTTGTAAGTTGTTTATTGTATGGTTTTATCATTGACAAGGCTCGTTATTCGCAACCCGCACGGCGTGAACTTTATCCACGCTTCGTGCGACCTTTTGCTACTCGCCTTGTCGATAATTTTTGCCTTTTGAAACGGCAAACTGGTGTCAAGAACTGGTGTCGAAATACTTATCCTTTAGCACCCAAAAGGAATTTGTTTGATATTCTGTTTCGTTGGATGAGCTTGATGAATAGCATTGACACAAGTATCACTAATACACTTTCTATCCCGATAATGAAGTAGTTTGGGCGTGCGATGGAATTTGTAATATTATTCAAAACGAATTGGTTGATGATATCGGATATTATATATATGCCCATTGTATTTTTTCCTATTGTCAGTATGATATTGTTTTCGTTAAATAATTTCTTTTTGTCGCAAAAGTTGTAAATCTTGATTAAGAGTGATAGTGTGAAAATACTTCCTATAAACCCTATAAAATATCTGTATAAGTCAATGCTTAATTGATTAATAATGTCCTTATTTAATATAGTATGTTTTGATACATATATATAAGATTCTCGTTCAAAATAATAAAGCAAAATAAAGAAAATTGCTCCACTTGTACATATAAAGTAATTACTGTTATATATTTTGCTTAATTTTTCTTGACAATTATATTTTTTATAAAAGTATCCAATAATAAAATAAGGGAACATAAACTTATATAAATAAAGGTTATAACCATCAGGAATTAAAAATGAAACAGCGAATATAAGTACATAGATTAATGTCTTATCCTTGAATATTTTATTGATTATAATAACTATTAGAGAACACCAAAAACTGCCCATATAAACCATAAGGAATGTAGACTATAGGCAATATAGTGTTTGATTGTGGAAATTATTGAAAAGTCATTTTTTAGACATTTTACTGCGATAAATATCACAAGTGGTAATATAGCCCAAGTCAATATTGGAACAATTAAACTTTTAAATTTGTTAATGAAAATATCTTTTGCTTCTTTGTTTATTCCGTATGCAAAAAAATATCCGCTTATTAGCATAAACAATGGCATATGGAAACTGTATATGTATTTGAATATAATGTTATCGAAAAATAGC